>JBIQIQ010000045.1:0-4049 GCA_044507975.1 Deinococcaceae bacterium | reverse complement strand
CCCTGATATCGTCGAGGCACTAGCCAGCTAGTCTTCGAGGGCCGGGCTGCTAGCAGCCCGGCCCTCTCCGTAGCGGACCAAGCCTCGTGCGGCCAAGCAACCTGGCCCTCGGGCGAGCCGCGGGGAAAGGAGCCTGCGTGGAAGGAAGCCTCCCGGCAGCCACCGAAGGTGGTGAGGTCACGGCGAGCGCGGAGCCCCGCGGGGCGCGCCGGCGCGGTCCGTCGCGGCTGGCGCGAGCCGAGGCCCGCATGGCCTGGCTGTTGCTGGCGCCGACCTTCATCGTCCTCGCGGTCATCGCGTTCTACCCCTTCTCCCGAGTCGTCACGTCGAGCTTCACGAACGCCCGCTTCGCCAGCGCCGCCGAGACCGAGTACGTGGGCCTGGCCAACTACAAGGCCCTGCTCTCGATGACGATCCGGGAGCTGCCGCCCGTGACCGACGAGAGCGGCGCCCAAGTCGTGCAGGGAGGAGTGCCCCAGTACGAGAGCTGGGTGCGGGTCCTCCCGCGCGAGCCCCAGCGTTACCGGGCGGTGTTCGAGTTCTCCCTGCTCGGCAAGCGCTACGTGCTCGGGGCAGTCACCGCCCAGTTCGTGAGGGCCATCTGGGACACGACGGTCTTCACCGTCGTCGCCGTCATCCTCGAGACGGTCCTCGGCTTGATCATCGCCCTCGCCCTCGCGACGGAGTTCAGGGGCAGGGGGATGATGCGGGCGGCGATGCTCGTGCCATGGGCCGTGATCACCGCGGTCAGCGCGCGCATCTGGGAGTGGATGCTCCAGCCGACGCGCGCCGGACTCTTCAACACCCTGGGCAGCTACCTCGGGCTCAGCGACGGCCGTACCGACTACTTCGGCAACCAGGCGCTCCAGCTCCCCAGCATGATCGCGATGGACGTCTGGAAGACGACCCCGTTCATGGCGCTGCTGCTGCTCGCAGGGCTCGCGACCATACCTTCTGAGCTGTACGAGGCCGCTGAGGTAGACGGCGCGAGCAAGGTCAGGCAGTTCTTCTCCGTCACGCTGCCGCTGCTCTCGCCCACACTGGCCGTGGCGCTCATCTTCCGGACCCTCGACTCGCTGCGCGTGTTCGACATCTTCCAGGTGGTGCTCGGCAACCGCCGCTTCTCGATGGCCAGCTACGCGCAGGACCTGCTCATCAACCAGCGGAGCATGGGGATGTCGTCGGCGGCGTCGGTGATCATCTTCGTGCTGGTCGCCGTGTTCGCCGTGCTGTACATACGCATGCTCGGGAAGAGGAACGTCGAATGACGCGCACCCAGCGGCGGGTCGTAGGGCGGGTGTTCTTCTACCTGCTCATCGGGATCATCTTCGTCTACCTGATGTTCCCGTTCTACTGGGCGATCGTCTCCGCGCTCAAGACGCAGCGCGAGCTGATCCAGACGCCGGCCACCCTCTGGCCCGCGAACCCGGTGCTCGACAACTTCAGGGCGGTCCTCTCGAACGACCGCTTCCTGCGGGCTCTCCTCAACTCCACCATCGTCGCGACGTCCGTGACCTTGCTGTCACTCGTCATCGGTTCGTTCGCGGGCTACGCGCTGGGCAAGATGCGCTTCGCCGGCCGCTCGCCCTCGCTGTACGTGATCCTGGCGATGACGATGTTCCCTCAGATCGCCGTGCTCGCCGGCCTGTACGCCGTGATCCGGGTCCTCGGCATGCCGTCGATGCCGAGCATGATCCTCTCCTACCTGCTCTTCACGCTGCCGTTCACGGTCTGGGTGCTCACCTCGTTCTTCCGCGGCCTACCGGACTCGCTTCTCGAGGCCTCGCGGGTCGACGGCGCCACCCTCTTCCAGGCGTTCCGCCTCGTACTCCTGCCACTCACAGCTCCGGCCATGGTCACCACGGGGCTCCTGGCGTTCATCCAGGCGTGGAACGAGTACCTGTTCGCGCTCACGTTCACGGTCATCGACCCTCCGGCGCGCACGGTGCCCGTCGCCATCGCGCTGTTCACCGGCGAGATCGCGCGGCAGGAGCCGTTCGGTGAGATCATGGCGGCGGCGGTCATCGTCACGATCCCGCTGGTCGCCCTGGTGCTGATCTTCCAGCAGCGCATCGTCGCGGGCCTGACGGCGGGGGCCGTCAAGGGCTGAGTACGCCCTCCAGCCGCAGCAGGCCGTAGGCGCTCACCGTCGGCCCGTCCTTCACGTCGCCCGCCCGGATCATCTCCTCGAGCTGGGCTAGCGTGAAGGCGGCCGTCTGCATGCCTGCCTCGGTCGGCTCGAGCCGCCGCTCGCCGGGCGTGAGTCCGGTGGCGAGGTACACGGTGAACCCCTGGCTCGAGTAGCCGTTGGCCTGATAGAGGTGTCCGAGTCGGGCGAGACCTGCTGCCCTGAGGCCGGTCTCCTCCTCCAGCTCGCGCACCGCCAGCTCGCTCGGCGTCAGGCTCGCGTCATCGGCCGTGCCCTGCGGGAACTCCCAGTGGGCGGCCCCGACCGGGTAGCGGTACTGCCGAACGAGGTGCAGCCGCTCACCGTCCCAAGGCACCACCAGCGCGAAATCCGGCTTCTCGACGACCCCGTAGATGCCCTCGTGGCCTCCGGGGAACCGGACCTCGTCCTCACGCACCGTCATCCAGCGGTTGCGGTATACGATCCGGGAGCTCAGTCGGCGTATCACTTCGCGCCGCCTCCGCCGGCGATGGCCCGCGCCATCGCGGCGATCTCCTCGAGCACCTCCGGGTTCGCCACGACGTCTGCGTTCTCGACGCCTCTGCCGTTGACGAGACGGGAGACGGCGATCTCCATCGGCTTGCCACTGCGCGTGCGCGGCAGAGCAGACACCTGCAGCACGACCCGCGGCACGTGCCTGGGGGAAGCGCCGTCGCGCACGGCGCGGCGCACGCGCGCCTCGAGCTCGGGCGTCAGGGCCGCTCCCTGGCGGAGGACGACCAGGAGCCAGACCTCCTCGTCGCTGGCGGCACCGCCCTGCAGCTCGGGACCGACCTTCCGGCCCACCGCCGCAGCCTCGACGACCTCCGGTACCGCCTCGAGCGCCCGGTAGACCTCGGCGGTCCCGATGCGCACGCCGCCCGGGTTCAGGGTGGCGTCGGAGCGACCCTGCACCACGACGCCACCGGCGCTCGTGATCTCGATGAGGTCGCCGTGTCGCCAAACGCCCGGGAAGTCGGAGAGGTAGGCGGCGCGGTAGCGCGAGTGGTCCTCGTCGTCGACCAGCCTTAGGGGCATCGACGGCAGCGGCTGACGGCACACCAGCTCGCCCGGCTCGTCGATGACGGGCCGGCCTGCCTCGTCGTACGCGGCCAAGTCGACCCCGAGCCCGGGCCTCTGGATCTCGCCTTCGTACACCGGCAGTGTCGGGACGCCAAGCATGAAGCAGCCCACGATGTCGGTGCCTCCCGAGATGCTCGCGAGGTGGACGTCGCGCTTGACATGCTCGTAGACGTAGCGGAAGCCTCCAGGCGAGAGCGGGGAGCCGGTCGACGTGATCGTACGCAGGCGCGCCAGGTCGTGCCGCTCCGCCGGCTGCGCGCCCTCGGCCGCCAGCCCGTGCAGGTAGCGAGCGGAGGTGCCGAACAGGGTCACGCCGTGTCGCTCGGCCAGCTCGAACTGATACAGGCCGTGGGGGTGGACGGGCGAGCCGTCGTAGAGCAGTACCGCCGCGCCGCTGGCCAGGGAGGAGACGAGCCAGTTCCACATCATCCAGCCGCACGTCGTGAAGTAGTGGACGACGTCGCCCGCCCGCACGTCGCAGTGCAGGGCGTGCTCCTTGACGTGAGTGAGGAGCGCTCCGCCCGCCCGGTGCACCAACGCCTTCGGGACCCCGGTCGTGCCGGACGAGAAGAGCACGTAGACCGGATGGTCGAACGGCAGGTCCCGCAGGACGAGCTCGCCGCGCTCGCGGACGAACTCCTCCCAGCCGATGAGGCCAGGAGGGGCGGCGTCGGTCAGACCGGGGTACGGCAGCGCCACGGCCGGGACCCCGCCGAGCAGAGCCCGCAGCCTGCCGACGGTGCCGGTGGTGTCGAAGCGCTTGCCGCCGTACACGTAGGCGGTCGTCGCGAACAGGGCC
>JBIQIQ010000241.1:0-2152 GCA_044507975.1 Deinococcaceae bacterium | reverse complement strand
ACACCGAGTGGTTCGGCAAGTCGGTCGTGCAGCGCCTCGCCGAGATCAGGCAGGGCGGCCCCGCCAGCGTCGACGACCACGAGCTCACGCCTCGCGAGGTCGAGGTCCTCGAGTACGTCGCCGCCGGCCTGAGCGACGAGGAGGTCGCCGACCGCCTCGGCATCTCCCAGCGCACGGCTCGCAACCACCTGACGAACACCTACGGCAAGATCGGCGCCCACAACCGTGCCGAGGCGATCGTGTGGGCGCGCGAGCGTGGCCTGGTGGCTCGGCTCAACTGAGCGCGCCTGAAGAGTCCGCCTGGGGCGAGGCGCCCAAGCGCCTTCATGAGGTAGCCTCATCGTCCTGTAACGTCGGTGACCCGTTCGCCGCGTTCTCTAACCCCACACGTAAACGCTTTCTGTGAGAATCCTCATCTGTCCAGGGACGTTTGGGTAAGTTGCCCCAAGCTTCTGGTGTATCTGCTTCTTCTCGTTTGACTTCCGGCCGCGTAACCTTCATGTGTACCGGATTGGTCACTCCGGCACATCTCGGAACTGAGGAGGAGGAAGACGCGATGGATAAGGTTGGAACGTCTCGCCCACAAGTAGTCAGGACGAGCCCGACCTTCGCACGTGCCTCTGACGAGCGCCTCGCGGAGGCCCTCAGGCAGGTGGCTAACCTGAAGCGCGAGCTGGCGCGCGTTCGCTCCGCGTACGCGACGCTGGTAGCAGCTCATCAGGCCGAAGCCATCGTGGCCGAGCCTGAGCCCGCGTGGCAAACGGCGCGTGAGAGCCGGTCAGACGACTTCGATTGGGAGACCTGGGCGCGTGTCACGAAGGCGCGCATCCGTGGCGAGGAAGTCGAGGCTACCGCGGCATGAACGCTCCGGTGAGGCCCAACAGGCTGTTCGATCGCCTGATGCGGCAAGCGCTGATCGAGATCGGGGAGGACAAGCCCCAGCTCTCCAGGCGCCGCAACACCGGGTACCTGTCGATGGATCAGATCGACGCCGTGCCCGTGTTCGATCGCGGCCCTCAGCGCTTCCCGCACGCGGAGGCGAGGAGCCGGTCGTGACGCCCCCGGACTCGAACCGCGGACCGGTACGCCCTCCGCGCTCGATCCCGCGCAGGCCCGGCCGGCTCAACCGCTACCGCTTCCAGCGCCCTCCGCGGTTCAAACGATATCTCCAGGTGCGGCCCTGACTCCGACCCCCCAGACAGGGGCCGCCCCCTTACTCTGAACGCCCTCCCTTGCGGGAGGGCGTTTGCTTGCGGCCGAGGCAGCGGCCCGGCCCACGCGCACGAGAGAAGCGCCCTCCCGCTAGGGGAGGGCGCTCGCGTAACTGGTCCGGCCTTCCGGCCGGTGGCCGCTGTGGCCTAGGCCAGGTCCTCGTCGTCGCCGAGGTCGGCCTGCTCGTCGTCGTTGCCGGACTCCTCGACGACCTCGTCGGCAGCGCCAAGGTCGGCCTGCTCGGCCTGCTCCTCGGCGGCCTGGGCGGGGCGCTTGCCCTGCCTGAAGGCGGCGGTGAGGAGGGCGGCTGCCTCGGCGGCGTCGATGGCGTCGGCCGGGTCGACCTCTTCCTCGGCGGCTGCCTGCGCCGCGGGCGCGGCGTCGGTGCCTTCACCGGTGGCCGCGACCACGCCCTCGGCCAGCTCCTTCTCCGTGACGGAGCCGGCGACCTCGGCCGCGGACTCCGCGCCACCGGCCTCGCCGGCCCTCTCGAGGGCCTCGGCGGTGGCCTCGGCGTCGATCGGGCCCTGCTCGGCGCCGGCGACGTCGTCGGCGGAGCCGCCCTCGGCCTGCGCTTCGGCGGGCTCGTCCTCGACCTTGGCCTCGCTCTTCGAGTCGGTCAGGCCGAACTGGGCGAAGAGGTCGGCGTACACGTCACCGAGCTTGGTGGTCGTCTTGGCGCCGGCCTCGGCGGCCACGTAGCTGTAGTCGTAGTCGATGTCGGACGCGCCCCTACGGCCCCTGCGGCCGCGCCGCGCGCCGCCGCCCTGCGGGCCACCCGCGAAGCCGCCAGCGCGCGCGCCGCCGGCAGGCTGGTTGCCGCCGAACTCCGCGGCGTTCTCGGCCGTGAACGGCATGAGGCGCTTGCGGGAGAGGCTGGCGCGCTGCTCGACCGGGTCGATGTTGAGGATGACCGCGGTGACCTCGTCGCCCTTGTTGA
>JBIQIQ010000240.1:0-2156 GCA_044507975.1 Deinococcaceae bacterium | reverse complement strand
GTCGCCGTCCCGGACGTAGAACGCCGCGCTCTCTCCGGTCTCCTGGGAGAGCCGCCGCAGGGACGGCATCACCACCTCTCCCAGGTCGAAGGTCGAGCGGTACAGCTCGCCGAGGCGCAGAAGCGCCGCACCCAGGGTGAAGCGCCCGTCGTCTCGGCGCCGGAGGAAGCCGCCCCGCTCGAGCGAGGCGGCCAAGCGGAGGATCGTGCTCTTGTAGAGGCCCGTGCGCGCGGCCAGCTCGGCCAACGCGAGGGCCTCGGCGCCCTCGGAGAACGCGCCCAGTATCGACAGCGCCCGGTCAACAGCAGCCACGCCTCTCTCCGTCACAGCGCTCCTCCGGCCCGACGCTACTTGACAACCGCGTCGCAGGTGGCAGATATAATCCGCTCACACAGTAGAACACAGTTCTGCTAGACAGAACACCTCGTTCACGAGTGGAGGCGAGCGCATCTCCGTCAACCGCTACGGAAGCATCTCAGAAGTCGTCGACCGGCTCGCGCCGGCGCTGCGGGAGCTCAGCCTCGACGTCCATGCCCATCCCGAGCTGGCCTTCGAGGAGCGGCACGCCGCCGGCAGGCTCACCGCCTGGCTCGAGGAGCACGGCTTCGCTGTCGAGCGGCCGTTCGCCGGGCTCGAGACCGCCTTCCGGGCCAGGCTGCCCCTGGCTCCCGGAGGGCCGACGATCGCCTTCGTCGCCGAGTACGACGCCCTGCCCGGCATCGGGCACGGCTGCGGCCACAACCTCATCTGCGCGGCCGCGGTGGGGGCCGCCACCGCCCTCGCGGACGCGCTGCGCGGCACCGGCACGCCCGGCGAGGTCCTCGTCATCGGAACGCCCGGCGAGGAGGGGGGCGGCGGGAAGGTGATCATGCTGGGCGAGGGCGCGTTCGACGGCGTCGACGCCGCCCTGATGTTCCACCCGGGCCACCGCACCATGGCGATCCGAGGGTCGCTGGCGGCCACGCGCGTGACGATGCGCTTCCGGGGCAAGGGGGCTCACGCCGCGTCGCAGCCCCATCTGGGCATCAACGCCCTCGACGCCTGCATCCAGACCTTCAACGCGATCAACGCCCTGCGGCAGCACGTCAAGGACGAGACCCGCATCCACGGCGTGATCACCGACGGCGGCGCCGCCCCCAACATCGTCCCCGACTACGCCGAGGCGAAGTTCCTCATCAGGCACCGCCAGGCCGAGTACATGCTCGAGGTCCGTGACAAGGTGTTCGCGGCGGCCAGGCACGCCGCCGCCTCCGTCGGGGCGACGGTCGAGCTCGAGGAAGGCATCAGCTACAAGGAGCGGATCATCAACCGCGCTCTGGCCGAGCGCTTCGGCCAGCACCTGGAGCGGCTCGGCGAGAGCGTCAAGGAGGCGCCCGCCACCGGCGGCGTCGGCTCGTCCGACTTCGGCAACCTCAGCCACGAGGTGCCGGCCATACACCCGTACATCCAGATAGTCCCCGAGGGGACGTCGGCACACACGGCCGAGTTCGCGGCGGCCGCTGCGAGCCCCGAAGGCCTGCGGGCGATGCTCCTCGCCGCCGAGTGCCTCGCCTCCACCGGCGCCGACCTCCTACAGGACGCGGGGTTGATGGACGAGGTGAGGCGTGAGTTCCAGAGCACCGTCGGCGAGACCTCCTCGCCGTCGGAGGCTGCGACGCCTGCCGCGGGCGGCCTCGCTTCATGAACCCCTCCCTCCTGGACGTCGCGCGCCGCTGCCTCACCCAGCTGGCGGAGGTCCGGCCGCAGCACACCGTGCTGGTCGTGACCGACCCTGACACCCTGACGGTCGGCGAGGCGTTCGCGACCGCCGCCGAGGCGCTGGCCCAAGAGGTCGTCCTGCTGAGGATGCCGACGGGCACCAAGCACGGCGAGGAACCGCCTGCGGCGGTAGCCGCCGCGATGTCCGGTGCCGACGTGATCGTCCAGGCCGTCAAGTACTCGTTGACTCACACCGACGCGACGCGCGCGGCGCTGGCGGCGAAAGCGCAGGTGTTCGTGCTCAGAGGCGCGACGGAGGAGATGCTCCTCAGCGACATCGTCGCCGTCGACTTCGCAGAGCTGAGGAGGGTCACGGGCGAGGTCGCCCGCCGCCTCAGCGAAGGCTCGAGCGTGGAGGTGACGACGCCGGCCGGCACCGACCTGTGGCTGAGCGTCGA
>JBIQIQ010000239.1:0-2183 GCA_044507975.1 Deinococcaceae bacterium | reverse complement strand
CGTCTGGATCGTGATCTTCACGGTCGTCTACCTCGTCGAGTTCGTGTGAGCCGGGGAAGCTGAGAGATGGCCAAAGACAACAACGGAGCCGTAGGCACCTACATCCTCATCGTGCTGATCCTCGGGGTCATCACGTACGTCGAGTTCGCGATCGTCGAGTACCCGCAGGCCTGGCTGGGCCAGACGTGGACGCTGATCGTCCTCGCCGTCCTGTCCGTCCTCAAGTTCCTGCTGGTCGTCATGTTCTTCATGCACCTCAAGGGCGACGACCGCATGTACTCGGGCTTCTTCTCGAGCGGCATGGTCATAGCCCTGGCCACGTTCATCGCGATGACCGCCATGTTCATCCTCCCGCGCGCCATGAGCTACAACCGCTCCGTGGAGCGCATCGAGGCCCAGCAGGCCGCCGGTGACGACGCCCATGGCCACGGGGCGGAGGTGCCCGCCGACGTCGAGGAGCTGATCGCCACCGACGGGGCGTCGCGCAGCGCCGCGGCGCGCGCCGACACGCCCGCTCCCGCCGACCGCTCTGCCGCGATCGAGGCGCCCAGAGCCGCGAACGACGGCTCGAGCTTCGAGGTCGCCGGCGCCGCCGGCGCTACGCCCGCCGACCAGGCCGCCGCGGATGACGAGGCGCAGGACGAGGAGCCGCTCGCGGGTCCCGTCGACCCCGAGGCCGACCAGCAGCCCGAGACCGAGGCCGAGGGCCTCCAGGCCGAGCCGGAGGCTGAGCAGGCCGAGGAGACCGCCGCTGACGACGCCGGCGAGGTCGCCGTCTCCGGTGACTGGGACCGCGAGCTCGGCGCGCAGGTCTACAGCGCCAACTGCGTGGGCTGCCACCAGGGGGCCGGACAGGGCATCCCCGGCGCCTTCCCGCCGCTGGCGGGCCACGCCGCCGACATCTACGCCGAAGGCGGCCGCGAGCTTCTCGTGCAGACGGTGCTGTTCGGCCTCCAGGGCCAGATCCAGGCCGACGGCATGACGTACAACGGCTTCATGCCGGGCTGGCCGCAGCTGAACGACGAGCAGATCGCAGGCGTCCTCAACCACGTCGTGGCCGAGCTCGGCGACGAGCCTTCCGGCTTCGACCCCTACACCGCTGCCGACGTCGCGGGCCACCGCGGCGACGGGCTCTCTCCCAACGACGTACTGCAGATCCGCAGCGGGCTGGGCCTCGATTGAGAGCTTGACCTAGGCGGATGACCGATCACCTCTACCTGAGCTGGCAGCTCGAGCCCGTCCTCACCGGCGGGCTCGTCGCTGCCGCCGTCGCCTACTACCTCGCGGTCGGACCGCTCAGGCGCGTGATCGCCCCCGGCGAGCGCTACCCGACCCGCCACGCGGTCGTGTTCGGCATCGGCCTGGTCATGCTCTTCCTCAACGAGGGGTCGCCGCTGCACGACCTCGCCGAGCGCTACCTGCTCTCGGCGCACATGGTCCAGCACCTCCTGCTCTCCTACCTCGTCGCACCGGTGCTGCTGGTCGGCGTGCCGCAGTGGCTGCTCCGGGCGATGTTCACCTCGCGGCGCGTCTACCCGTTCTTCAAGGTCGCGCTCAACCCCCTGGTGACGTTCTTCGCCTTCAGCCTCGTGCTCTGGATCTATCACGTCCCCGCGATCTACGACCTGGCGCTGGCGAACACCTCGCTCCACCACGCCGTTCACTTCGTCATCCTTATCGTCTCGCTGATGATGTGGTGGCCGCTGATCGCCGGGGTGCCGGAGCTGCCGAAGCCGGCGTTCCTGACCCGCCTCGTCTACATCTTCCTGCTGCCGATCGCCCAGACCCCGGTGTTCGCGTTCGTGACGTTCGCCGACGTCCCCCTCTACCAGGCCTACGCGGTCATGCCGACCCGCGCGTTCGGCCTGGGCGTGCTCGAGGACCAGGCGCTGTCCGGGGCGATGATGAAGATTCTGGGGTTCGTCGCGTTCGCCGCCGCGTTCATCGCCACCTTCTTCAACTGGTACCGGAGCGAGCTGGCGCCCTCGGCCGGGCTCAAGCGGCCCGTCGACCCTCTGGGCCAGCCCGACCCCGTGAGCCAGGGAGCCAACCCGTGAGACCGGCTCCCGCGAGGCGACTGCCCTGAGACCGGCCGCGGTCGCTCTCGACTGGGGCGGGGTCTTCACGAGGGGCACCTTCGACTCCAGCGCGGTGGTGGCGCTGGCGCGGCTCGCCGGCCTCGA
>JBIQIQ010000044.1:0-16390 GCA_044507975.1 Deinococcaceae bacterium | reverse complement strand
GCGGCGTGCTCGCCGGCATCGTCGGCGCCCTGATGGGGGGCCGCAAGCCGCCCGCCTGACCGAGGCGCTCGCGCCGGCCGGCGACGCCCCGGAGGCCATGGCGAGTCATTGAGCAGGATCCTCCCTCAGACGCGCGTTCCGGTGCCGACGCTCTCCGCGGCCAGGAGTTCCTCCACCCGCGGCCTGGCGGCCTCCGCCGCGGCCGCGTCGAGGAACGACAGGCGCAGGCGCCTCGCGAGCACGTCGTCGGCCGTGCAGGCCAGCTCGTGGTCCCGCGCGTGTACGACCTCGGCCTCCAGGTAAGGGTGGCCGGGCGCCAACCGCTCGCCCAGGCCGGCAGCCGCGAGGCGCGCGACCGCCGCGGCGCGGTCGCCGTAGGCCCGGTCGAGGTGTCGCGCGACGTCGTCGGGCAGACCGAACTCCGCGGCCAGGCGCTCGGGCCCGTCCTCCGTGTAACCCGTCGCCCCCACCAGGGGGAGGTCCATCGTCGCGCTGCCACGCTCCGGCGCTAGGGCGCCGACCTCGACGGCGACGTCGACCGCGTCCTCGGCCATGCTCCGGTAGGTCGTCCACTTCCCGCCCGTGACCGTCACGAGGCCGGAGTCCGAGGTGACAATGACGTGGTCGCGCGAGAGCCGCGCGGTGCCGGCCGCCTCTCCGTCCTCAACAAGCGGCCGCAGACCGCTCCAGACCGACAGCACGTCGGAGCGCTCCACCGGCATGTCGAAGTAGCGCCTCACGTGCCGGAGGACGTACTCGACGTCCTCCTCGCTGGCGACGGGGTCGGCCTCGACCGGCGCGGGGTTGTCGGTGGTGCCGACGAGGGTGTGGCCCAGCCAGGGCAGGAGGAACAGGACCCGCCCGTCCTCGGTCTTGGGGATGAGCAAACCGGTGCCGGGAGGGCTGAAGCTGGCGGGCAGCACGACGTGGATCCCCGAGCTCGTCTTGAGCATGTCGGGCGCGGCCGGGTCGTCGAGCCGGCGCACCGCGTCGACGAAGGGCCCAGTGGCGTTGATCACGACGCGCGCCGCCACCTCGATCGGCTCGGCGCCGGGCTCGAGGCGGTCCTCGACCGCTGCCCCTGCCACGCGTCCGTCCCGCTTCGTCAGGTCGACGACCTCGACGTGGTTGGCGACGACGGCGCCCCTCTCCCGGGCCGTCAGCGCGAGCGCGACGTTCATGCGCGCGTCGTCGAACTGGCCATCGTGGTACTCCACCGCGCCGCGCAGGCCAGCCTGCTTGAGCATCGGGAAGCGCGTGGCGGCCTCGTGCCGGCCGAGAAGGCGGCTGGGAGCGAGGTTCGCCTTGCCGGCGAGCATGTCGTAGAGCTTGAGGCCGGTGAAGTAGTAGGGGAGCTCGAGCGCGCCGTAGATGGGGGTGAGGAGCGGCAGGGGCCTGGCGAGATGCGGAGCGTTGCGCAGCAGCACGCCCCGCTCGCGCAGGGCCTCGCGCACGAGGCTGAACTGCGAGCGATCGGCGTGCTTGACGGCCTGCTCGAGGTACCGCACGCCCCCGTGCACGAGCTTGGTGCTGCGGCTGCTCGTGCCGGCGGAGAGGTCCGACCGCTCCACGAGCGCCACCGCGAGGCCGCGGCTGGCCGCGTCGAGCGCCGCCCCGGCGCCGGTCGCGCCGCCGCCGATGACGAGCACGTCGAAGCGCTCCTCGGCCAGCCGCCCGAGCGCGGCCGCGCGCGTCTGGGCCGCCGTCACGAGCTCGCCGCCTGGGCCAGGAGGGCTTCCGCGGTCGGCTCGTCGATCACCAGCGTGTTGAGGAAGCCGCCCCGCAGGGCGCCGACGACGCCCGGGATCTTGTTCTCGCCCGCCACGAGGCACACCGCGTGCCTGTGGCTAGCCAACGATGCCAGGTCGGGCCCGCTGGAGCGCCCGTTCATCGCGATGTCGTCGTAGCTGCCGTCCTCCCGGAAGAACACGGTCGCGATGTCGCCCACCACCCCTTGGCCGCGGAGCGCGTCGAGCTCGGCCTGCTCGACGTACCCGGCCCGGTAGACGTAGCTGTCGGCGTCCGGCACGCCGATGCTGAAGATCGCGATGTCCGCCTCGGCGGCCAGCGCGCGCGTGCGGGCGATCGAACGCTCGCGGAACATCGCCTCCTTGGTGGCAGGGTCGTCGAAGTAGGCGGGGATCGGCAGCAGGTGGGGGCGCGCGCCGTAGTTCTCGGAGAAGGCCGTCACGATGTCGGAGGCGTAGGTGATGCCGAGGCCGCTGTTGCCCGAGCCGTTCATCTGGATCACGTCGATGCCGGGAAGCGGTTTGGGGATCAGCTTGGTGGCCAGCAGCGAGACCGTGGCGCCCCACGCCAAGGCGAGCTTGGCGCCGGGCTCGAGCAGGCTGTTGAGGTAGTGGGCGGTGAAGGCGGCTACCGCCTGTTGGCGGGAGGCGACGTCCGTGGACGGGTGGGCCGGGACGACCTTGACGTCCTGCACGCCGAACCCCCGCTCGAGCCGCGACTCGAGGTCGAGCTGGCGCTCGCGGTGGTCGAGGATGCGGAACTCGACGAGGCCGTTGGAGCGCGCCCAGCCGAGGAGGCGGGAGACCGTGGGGCGGGCCACCGCGAGTCGCTTCGCGATCTCGGTGGTGGTGAGTCCGAGGTGGTAGTACATGCGGGCCACCTTGAGGGCGTCCTCGAAGGCCGCGTCGTCGGCCGGCGTCATGTGGGCGCCGCCGGCTCGACCGGCTCGAGGCGCAGGTGCGCGGAGAGCGCCGTCAGGTCCTCGACGACGAGGTCCGCGGAGTAGGGGCTCCGGTCCAGGTCGGCCACGGTCGCCTCTCCCGTGAGGACGAGCACCGCCAGGAAGCCGTGCTCGTTGGCCATGCGCACGTCGGTGTAGAGCCGGTCGCCGACGAAGGCCATGCGCTGGGGCGCGATCCCTCTGGCCTCGCCTTGCGCCGCCAGCCGCTCGCGCACGGACGTCGCCATGAACTCGCTGGGCTTGCCGATCACCTCGGGCTCGCGGCCGGTGGAGGCGGCGAAGAGGGCGATGAACGCCCCGCAATCGGGGATCGGCCCGCTCGGTGTGGGGCACACGAGGTCGGGGTGCGTAGCGTAGTAGGGCAGGCCGGCTCGCAGGAGGTCGGACGCGCGGCGCACCTTCTGATAGTCGAGCGAGGTGTCGAACGTGAGCATGACCGCGAGCGGGTCGTCGGCGTCATGGGCCACGCCGGCGGCGGCGTACTCGGCCCTGACCTCCTCGGTCGCGACGACGAAGGCGCGGTCGACGCCGGCGCGCCTGAGGTGGGCCACGGCAGCGTCGTTCGAGGTGAGCACGTTCCGGCGGTCTGCCGCGATGCCTAGGCGCCGCAGGCGCTCGACGTAGCGATCGCCGGGCACGCTCGAGTTGTTCGTCGCGAAGAGGTGGGGCACGCCGGCGTCGGCGAGGCCGCTCATCAGCTCGCGGGCTCCCGGCAGCGGCGCGTCGCCGAGGTAGACGGTGCCGTCGAGGTCGAACGCGATCGCGTCGGGGATGTCCATGGGCGCCTCAGCCCCGCGCCGGGCGGCGCGGCCGCAGGTCGGTTACGAACGTTCGCTGGCCTTGCACAAGTGTAAAGACATTAGCACCGTCCACTCGGACGGTCAAGGAACGCCGTCCAGGAGCCGATTACATCTGTTCTAGTCGAATTGACAGACGTCCAGGGCCGGTGCTACGGTTGCCCAACACTTCCACTGTCGCCGACGGACCCAGGCACTCGCGCTGGCGGTCCACGGTGGCCGATCAACTGCGACCCGCAGCGCCGAGGCTCTCCCATCGGGACGCCGGGGCGGGGCAGGGTCGAGGAGGAGGCGCAGATGTTCTTCTCAACCGCCCGTAAGGGCACCACGCTGCCGGGCCTCGTGATGCTGGCCCTGCTCGCCTTCGGACTTGTCTCCGTCGGCATGGCGCAGGAGTGCACGAGCCGCGGTCTCCTCGACGTCATGTACTGCGACGCCGACGGCGACCTCGTCGCCGACCTGCCCGCCGACGAGAGCCAGTGGGTGAACCCAGACACGCTGTTCTTCGCCTACACCCCCGTCGAGGACCCGGCGATCTACGAGGACGTCTGGGACCCGTTCATCCAGCACCTCGCAGAGGTCACCGGCAAGGACGTCAGGTTCTTCGCCGTCCAGTCGAACTCGGCCGAGGTCGAGGCGATGCGCTCCGGCAGGCTCCACATCGCGGGGTTCTCCACCGGGCCGACTCCCTTCGCCGTGAACCTCGCCGGCGCGGTGCCGTTCGCGATCATGGGCAACGAGGCCGGCATCTTCGGCTACACGCTCCAGGTCTTCGTGCAGGGCGACTCCGACATCCAGACGATGGAGGACCTCGCGGGCAAGGTCGTCGCCCACACCGCTCCGACGTCCAACTCCGGCCACCAGGCGCCCTCGGCGCTGTTCCCGGGCCTCGGCGTCGTGCCCGGCGAGGACTACGAGATCGTCTTCTCCGGCAGCCACGACAACTCGATCCTCGGCGTCGTGGCCGGCGACTACGACGCAGCGCCCGTCGCGTCCGAGGTCGTCGAGCGCATGGCGGCACGCGGCCTCTACGACCCGAACGAGCTGCGCATCATCTACGAGACCGACCCCTTCCCCACGACCTCGTACGCCTACGCGCACAACCTGCACCCCGACCTGGTCGAGCTGATCAAGGAGGCCTTCTTCAGCTTCGACTTCGAGGGCACCGCGCTCGGCGACGAGTTCGAGGGGCTCACCCAGTTCGTGCCGATCGAGTACGAGCGCGACTGGGCGATCATCCGCGAGATCCAGCAGGTCAACGGCGTCGTCTACACGCCGGCAGGGCTCGAAGCGCAGTGAGGCTCGGGCGATGGGCGCGCCGTTGATGGCGCGCCCATCGCCTCCCTTCGAACCTATCTACGCATGATCCTAGATATCCAGAAGCTATCCAAGCGCTACGGCAACGGCGAGCTCGTGCTCGAAGACCTCGACCTCCACATCGAGGGCAGCGGCATCACGGCGATCATCGGCTCCTCGGGAGCGGGCAAGAGCACCCTGCTGCGCTGCATCAACCGCCTCGTCGAGCCGACCTCGGGCAGGATCGTGCTCGACGGCGTCGACCTCACGGCGCTGAGGGGCTCCGAGCTCCGCAACATGCGCCGGTCCATCGGCATGATCTTCCAGAACTTCAACCTGATCGATCGCCTCAGCGTCATGGAGAACGTGCTCTCGGGTCGCCTCGGCTACGTCGGGTTCTTCCAGGCCGCCGCGCGGCGCTACCCGCAGTCCGACATCGAGAAGGCGTTCAACCTGCTCGAGCGCGTGGGCCTGCAGGACTTCGTGAACAAGCGGGCCGACACGCTCTCCGGCGGGCAGCGTCAGCGGGTCGGGGTCGTGAGGGCCCTGATGCAGGAGCCCAAGCTGCTCCTCGCCGACGAGCCGACGGCCTCCCTCGACCCGAAGACATCGGTGCAGATCCTCGAGCTGATCGAGACGATCTCGCGCGAGCTGGGGCTGCCCGTGCTCCTCAACATCCACAACGTCGCGCAGGCCAGGCAGTTCGCCCAGCGGATCGTCGGCCTGCGCTTCGGCAAGATCATCTTCGACGGGACGACCGCCGACCTCGACGACGAGGCGCTCGACAGGATCTACGAGGGCACCGCCGGCACCGGCGACGAGGACGACTGGACCCCGGAGCTCGCTCAGGGCACCCGCGCGCCGGCCTTCGCGCCGCGCGCCGAGGTCGCGGAGGACCGCTCGGCGTGAGCACGGCCACGACGGCTGTCAAACGGGCCTGGCGGCGGCCGCCCGCCATCGCGAACCCCGTCCTCCGCTACGGCCTCTACGCGCTCGTCGTCGGCTACTTCGTGTGGGCGCTCACCTCGCTGGAGGTGAGCTGGGCTCGCATCGTGCAGGGTCTCCCACGCGCGGTCACGATCTTCGGGCGCGCGTTCCCGCCCGACTTCTCACGCCGCAACCTCCTGGTCGACGGCTTCCTGGAGAGCATCCAGATCGCGATCCTGGCCACCTTCCTCGGCGTGATCCTCAGCGTGGTGCTGGGGATCCTCGCCGCGCGCAACGTCGTGCCGCGCGCCGTCTACCTCGTCGGGAGGGCGATCATCGCGGTGGCGCGGAGCTTCCACCCCGTCATCGTCGCCATCGTGTTCGTCAAGGCCGTGGGGTTCGGTCCCCTCGCGGGCATCCTCACGCTGATCGTCTACTCCATCGGGTTCGTCGGGAAGCTCATGGCCGAGGCCATCGAGGAGATCGACCCCGGCCAGGTCGAGGCGGTCCGGGCGACTGGCGGCGGGTTCCTCAAGGTGCTCGCCTACGCCGTCTTCCCGCAGGTCCTGCCGAGGCAGGTGGGCCTGTCGATCTACCAGCTCGACAGCAACCTGCGCGCCTCCGCGATCGTCGGCATCGTGGGCGCCGGCGGCATAGGCGGGACGCTCACCAACGCCTTCAAGCGCTTCGACTACGACTTCGCCCTCGCCATCCTCATCGTCATGATCCTGATCATCCTGCTCTCCGAGGGCCTGAGCGGCCGCATCCGGAAGGGGCTCACGTGACCTCGGCACCGCACCGCTGGCAGAGGTTCACGCTCACACAGCGCCTCCTCAGGTTCGCGGCCTACCTCGCCACGGTGGCCGTGCTCGTCTGGGCGGTCCGCGACCTCGACATCTACTGGCCGTGGGTGTGGGACGCGCCCGTCCAGATCCGAGACCTGTTCGCCCGCATGAGCCCTCCCAAGCTGACGGGCCTCGGGGCGATCGGCAGGGCGCTCATCGAGACCGTGCACATAGCCACCCTCGCGACGGTGCTCTCGCTGGCGCTGGCGCTCCCGACGGCCTACCTGGCGGCGCAGAACACGACGCCCAACCGCGTGCTGCTGTGGCTCGCCCGCTTCGTCGTCGTCTCGACGCGCTCGGTGAACACGATCATCTGGGCGCTGCTGTTCGTGGCCATCTTCGGGCCGGGCGTCGTGGCGGGCATCCTGGCCATCGCCTTCCGCTCGATCGGCTTCGTCGGGAAGCTCATGGCCGAGGCCATCGAGGAGATCGACAAGCGCCAGGTCGAGGCGATACAGGCTACCGGAGCCGGCCGGGCGAAGGTCGTGCTGTACGGGATCGTCCCGCAGGTGCTGCCGGCGTTCTTCGCCGTGGCGGTGCTGCGGTGGGACATCAACATCAGGGAGTCGACGGTCCTGGGGCTGGTGGGGGCCGGAGGCATCGGGCTCATCCTCCAGGGCGCCATCGACCTCTTCGACTGGCAGACCGTGGCGACAGTCCTCATCGCCATCCTCGGCATCGTGGTCCTGGGCGAGTTCGTGTCCGCTGCCCTGAGGCGCCGCGTGATCTGATCGGCGGTGGGAATCGTGCCCGTCGCGACCGACTTCGGCCCGATACTGCTCTAGCGTGGCGCCTAACCTACGGGAGGTGCTGCATGATCACGATGATGATGGTGGTCGGGGGAGCGGCGCTCCTCCTCGGGATCGCACGCACGGTCTACTTCGTCACCGCCGTCTCGGGACGCGCCGAGACCGCCGGCTCGCGCCAGATGGAGGGCATGATGCTCAACATGGTGCTCATGGTCTTCGGCCTCCTCGTGTTCGGCCTGGGCCTGCTCTGGGCGATCTACGGCGTGGCTTCGTAGCGTCCCGGCCCGAGCCGCGAGGCGGCGGCCGCGGGGATGGCTTCCTGGGCGCGTCGCGCCCGATTTCCGCGTGGGCCACGCGAGCGTGTAACCTCGTGTCAGACACCTCGCAGGCGTGCCGACGGCGCGCCGCGGGCGAAGCACAGGGAGGCAGATGCTCTTAATCTTCATCGTCCTGATGGTGGGCACCATGCTCGTCCAGGGGTACCTGCGCAACACCTACGCCAGGTGGGGCAAGGTGCCGGCGGCCTCGGGCATCTCCGGTGCCCAGACGGCCCGCATGATCCTCGACAGCAACGGTCTAAACGACGTCCAGGTCGTCGAGGTGCCCGGCCAGTTGACCGACCACTACGACCCGCGCAAGAAGGTCGTCTCGCTCTCGACGCCCAACTTCCGTGGCGCCAGTGTGGCGGCCCACGCCGTGGCGGCCCACGAGGTCGGGCACGCCATCCAGCATTCGACCGGCTACGCGCCGCTCCAGATCCGCAGCGCGCTCGTGCCCGTCGCCACGATCGGCGCCAACTTCGCGCCCTGGCTGATCATCCTCGGCGCCGTCATCGGCGCGTTCGGGATGGTCCAGCTCGGCGTCCTCCTCTTCGGCGCCGCGGTGCTCTTCCAGATCGTGACGCTGCCGGTGGAGTTCAACGCCAGCAGCCGCGCCGCGCAGCAGCTCCAGACCCTCGGCATCGCCACTCAGAGCGAGGTCGGCGGCACTCGGCAGGTGCTCAACGCCGCCGCGCTCACCTACGTGGCCGCCGCTGCCGCGTCCGTGATGTACCTCCTGTACTACCTCTCGATCTTCATGGGCAACCGCGACTGACGGTTCCTTCCCGGCGGTAGCCGACCGCGGGCTCAGTCGGGGGGCTCGGCCAGCGCGTCGCGCGCGAGCTCGACGAGGTCGCTCGGCGCCAAGGCCCGGGCCTCGGTCTCGATCGCTGACCGGGTGTACCCGTCCAGCCGGCCCTCGAGCATCCGACCGAGCCGGCGCCTGCGCTCCACGATCACCGGCGCCACCGGCACTCCGAGCCGCTGGCGCCAGGCGTCCGCGCCTCCCATCAGCCGGAAGGCGCGCTCGTGCTCGCCGCGTAGGGCAAGGTAGGCAGCCGCCCCCTCGACGTAGAGCACCTCGATCACCGGCGCGCCCTGCCTGGTGGCCAGCTTCAGGCCGCGTGCCAGGTGCTCGCGGGCCTTGGCGAGCTCCCGCCGGATCAGGGCGACGCGGGCCAGGTCGTAGAGCACGAACGACGCTCCGCGGTCCTCGCCTTGCGACTCGCGCACCTCGAGCGCCCGCATCCCCTCGGCCTCGGCGGTCTCGAGCTGACCGCGCTCGATGGCGATCAGGCAGCGGCGGTGCCACACGTTCGCGCGCCCGCCGCGGAGGTCTAGCTCCTCGTAGATCTCCATGACCTCGCGGGTCAGGCGCTCGGCCTCGTCGAGGTCGCCCCGGTGCCAGGCGCTGACGCTGAGGTTGTCCACTGCGTAGGCGTAGCCGAGCGTGTCGCCGGCCTCGTCGGCCAGGTCGCGGCTGCGGCGGTAATGAGCCTCGGCCTCCTCGTGCTTGCCGATGTCGAGGGCTACGTTGCCGAGGCTGAGGTAGGTGTTCGCCTGGGCCTCGAGGTCACCCAGGCCCTCGGCAAGCCGCAGGCTCTCGCCCATCAGTCGCCTCGCCGTCTCGTAGTCGGCGGAGTTCTGGGCGAGCGCGCCCAGGCTCCGGAGCGCGGTGATCGCGCACACGTCGTCGCCGAGCTCGCGAGCCAGGGCGAGGGCCGCCTCGAGCTGGGGCTTGGCGCCCTTGAGGTCGCCCTGCCGCCATGCGAGCACTCCGTCGGCCAGCAGCGCTGCCGCGCGGAGCTGCTTGGGGGCGTCCCTGCCGGCCTCGAGCGCGCGCTGTAGCCAGCGCCTGCCTTCGCTGAGAGCCCCCACCCGGTGCCAGAAGGGCCGCAGGTCGGCGGCGAGCCGGAGGGCGACCTCGGTCGACACCGAGTCGGTCGAGCCGACGTCGAGCAGCCACTGCAGAGCGGCCCTCAGGTTGCCTTCCGACAGGCGCAGCTGCCGGAGCCAGAGCTGCTGGTCAGGGCCCCTCAACGCCTCGCTGCCGATGCCCCCCACGACCGCGAAGTAGCGGGCGTGCCGGCCCCGCAGCTCCTCGCCGTCGCCGTGGGCTTCGAGCCGCTCGGCCGCGAACTCCCGGAGCGTCTCCAGCATCAGGTAGGCCTCGGCGTCAGGGTCCACCCGCATCAGGAGGCTAGCGTCCACCAGCGCGGCCACGCCGTCGAGGATGCCGTCTCCCCCGCCGATCACGCTCTCGATCGCGTCGAGGTACGTCATGCCGTCGAAGACGGACAGCCTGGCGAAGAGCAGCTTCTCCGGCTCGCCCAGTTGGTCGTAGCTCCACAGGATCGTCGCCCGCAGGGTCTGCTGCCGCTCGGGAGCGTCGCGCGGCCCGCCGGTCAGCACGGGCAGCCGGCGCGTCATGCGCTCGAGCAGGCCGGCCGGAGGCAGCGTGCGCACGCGGGCGGCGGCCAGCTCGATGGCCAGCGGCAGCCCGTCGACGCGCCGGCAGATCTCCACTACCGCCCTGACGCTCTCCCGGTCGAGCCGGAAGCCGGGGCTGACGTCGTCGGCGCGGTCCACGAAGAGGCGGACGGCGTCGTAGACCATCGCGTCCTCCGGCGTCAGCGGGACGCCGGGATCGGGCAGGGCCATCGGCGGCACCGAGAAGGCGATCTCGCCGCGCGCGCGCAGCATGTGCCGCGACGTGACGAGCGCCTTCACGCGCGGCGCGGCGGCCAGCAGGCGCGAGACGAACGGCACGCCGGCGAGGAGGCCCTCGAAGTTGTCGAGGATCAGGAGCATGGAGCGCTCCCGCAGCACATCGACGAGCCGCTCCTCCGGGCCGCCCGACTCGGTCTCGCGCAGTCCGAGGGCCGTCAGGACCTCACCGGGCAGCAGCTCGGGGTCGCGCACGGCATCGAGCGAGACGAACACCACGCCGTCCGGGAAGGCGTCGGACACCTCGGAGGCGACCTCGATCGCCAGGCGGCTCTTGCCGATGCCGCCGGGTCCGTGCACCGTGACGAGGCGCACGTCGTCGTCGCGGACGACGCGCGCCAGCTCGGCGAGCAGCGCGTCGCGGCCGATGAAAGAAGTCGGCGGCTTGGGCACGAGAGGCCCTGGCGCCTTGCCGACGCGCTGGTCGTCCTCCGCCAGGGCCGGCCAGGCCGCCCCCGTGACCTTGCGGCGGCGCAGCGAGGGCGCGCGCCTCGGTTCCTTGGCCGGCTCGGCCGGTACGGGAGGCGCGGTGGGCGCGACGGCTCCCGAGTGGAAGCGCTCCGTGACGAGCACCGCCAGGTCGTTCGCCAGCAGCTCGCCCAGCTCCTCGGGTGTGCGGTACGGACGGTAGGAGACGCGGCCGTCGGCTCGCACACGCTCGAGCAGCTCCTCGAGGCGTTGCTGCCTGGCGGGGGCCGGCTGCTTGACGTATAGCAGCGCCGGCATTCCGTGCGAGAGCAGGTACTCCTCCTCGAGGCCGGACACCGTGGCGCCCGGCGCCACCCAACCGTAGGACTCCCCGTAGACGCCCACGAAGACGTCGCTCTGGCGGAGGTACGAGCGGTAGACGTCGGCGGGAGGGTGCGGCCTGGCGCCGTGCTCGAACATCACCGGCGTGAGCTTCAGGCGCTCGATGGCGGCCCGGGCCGCGCGGCGTTCTTCGGACAGCTCGGTCAGGGTGGAGGAGACGAACACGCGGATGCGCCTGTCCGGCGTGAGGATCGGCAGACCCTGCGGAGGGGGAGCGGGCGCGAGCGCCGTGACGGCGGACGCCGCGCCGGCCAGCGATGCCGATGCCCCTGCCGAGCGAAGGCTCACCGCTCGCTTCTCCCGCCGGTCTGCGAGGAAGCGAGCTATGTTCGTGAGGTTGGCCAGGATCGTTATGACCACGCCAACCGCGGTAAGTGCCGCCACCGCCTCGCTCATGGGTCGTGACCCGCTCTAGTACGGCGGAGTATGGGTCGCAGGTAGGACTATACGCCCGGCAGGGGCGGCGCGAGTAGGCGCGCGCCACCGTCCTGGCCGGCCCGGCGCAGCGCACGAGGCGGGGCCGCAGGGGCCCGCCCGGGGCCTCGTCAGGCTACGTCCTGCAGCGCGGCGGCGATCACGTCGGCCGCCCGGTCGACCTCCTCGGCCGACACGATGAGAGGCGGCGCGATGCGCACGCAGTTGCCGCTCAACCCGCCCTTGCCGAGGAGGAGGCCACGGCGCCGCGCGGCCGCGACGAACGCGTTCGTGCGGGCGGCGTCCGGGCGCTTGCCGGGGCCGGGCTCGACCAGCTCGATCGCCTGCATGAGACCCATGCCGCGGACCTCGCCGACGAACTCGTGGCGCTCGGCGAGCCCGTCCAGGCGCGCCCGGAGACGCGCGCCCTGACGCTCGGCGTTGCCGGCCAGGTCGTGCTTCTCGATGTACTCCACCGTGGCGAGGGCGGTGGCCATGCCGACCGGGTTGCCCCCGTAGGTAGAGAGCGTGGGGCGGTCGACCCGCGCGGCCACCTCGGGCGTGGTGATGGTCACGCCCAGCGGGTAGCCGTTCGCGATGCCCTTGGCGAACGTCATGATGTCGGGCTGGACGCCCCAGTGGTTCACGGCGCAGAGGTGCCGGCCCGTGCGGCCCCAGCCGGTCTGGACCTCGTCGATGATCAGGAGGCCACCGGCCTCCTCGACGATCGGCTTCACGCGCCTGAGGTAGTCCTGGGGCGCCACCACGAAGCCGCCTACCCCCTGGATGGGCTCGGCGATGAAGGCCGCGATGCGTCCCTCGGTCGACGAGCCGACCACGTCCTCGACCTCGGAGACGCACAGGTCGAGGTAGGCCTGCTCGGTCATGCCGGCGGGCCGGCGGAACATGTTCGGGTTGCGGACGTGCTTGATGTACCCGTCGTAGACGCCGCCGCTCCGCCAAGGCGACTGGCCGGTGAGGCTCATCGTCGTCTGGGTCCGCCCGCTGTAGCCGTGGCGCAGGGCGACGACGTCGGTGTTGCCCGTGTACATGCGGGCCGTCATGATCGCCATCTCGTTCGCCTCGCTGCCGGAGCTGGTGAAGAACGAGACGGAGAGGTCGCCGGGGGTGAGGTCGCGCAGCTTCTCGGCGAAGCGCACGGTCACCTCGTTGATGAACAGGGTGCTGGTGTGCTGCACGCGCCTGAGCTGCCTGATCGTCGCCTCCGTGACCTCCTCGTTGCAGTGGCCCACGGAGACGGTGAGGATGCCGCCGAAGAAGTCGAGGTACTCGTTGCCCTCGACGTCCCAGACGTACATGCCCTCGGCGCGGTCGACCGCCAGCGGCTCGCCTTCGTACAGCTGCATCCTGCTCGTCACGGGGTAGAGGACCTGCTCCTGCCTCGTCCGCAGGTCCTTGGTCTTCTGGCCGGCGCCCCTGACGCGCCCCTCGGCGACCGCTTCCTGGCTCACGCTCTGCTCCTCCCGCCACGACAGTCCAGCGACGCGATCCGCGCCGGTGTGGCTGCCTGGCTATGCATACGCCCTAGAACGTATCAGATGCCCAGGTAGGCCCGTTTGATGGTGGGATGGCCCAACAGTTGGCCAGCGGGGCCGTCCAGGACCAGCCTGCCGTTCTCCAGCACGTAGGCCCTGTCGGCGGCCCGAAGGACCTGCTGCACGTTCTGCTCGACCAGCAGGATCGGGAGGCCGGTCTCGGAGACGCGGCGGATGACGCCCATGACCTCCTTGACGAGCAGCGGCGCGAGGCCGAGGCTCGGCTCGTCCATGATCAGCACCCGCGGGTGTAGCATCAGCGCCCTGCCGATGGCGACCATCTGCTGCTGCCCGCCGGAGAGAGCGCCGGCGGCGACCTTGCGCTTGGCGTGCAGGTCGGGGAAGAGGCCGTAGACCGCCTCGAAGCCCTCCCGCCGGCGGGCGCGGGCGCGCTTGAGGTAAGCCCCGAGCGAGAGGTTCTCCTCGACGCTCATGTCGGGGAAGAGCTGCCTGCCCATGGGCACGTGGGCTAGACCGCGCAGGGCCAACTCGTGGGGCGTGAGGCCGCCGACGTCCTCGCCCTGGAGGACGATGCGCCCGCGCCACGGCCGGATCATCCCGGAGATCGCGCGGAGGATCGTCGACTTGCCGCTGCCGTTGCCGCCCACGAGGCCGACCAGCTCGCCCTCGCCCACGTGCAGGCTCACGCCGAAGACGACCTGGAGCTCGCCGTAGCCCAGGTCGGCCTCCACGACCTGGAGGACGGGCTCGGCCCCGGCGGCGGCCGTCGTGCTCGGAGCGCCCTCAGTCACCGTCGACCCCCAGGTACGCCTCGATGACCCGCGGGTCGTCCGTCACCTCGGCGGGCGTGCCGTGCGCGATCTTCTCGCCGAAGGCGAGCACGTACACCTCGTCGCAGAGCTCGGTGACGGCCTGCATGATGTGCTCCACCATCACCACAGCCATGCCGGAGCGCGCGAGCCCGCGCACGAAGGCGATCATGTCGCGCAGCGCCGGCGGGTTGAGGCCGGCCATGAGCTCGTCGAGGAAGAGGACCTTCGGCTCCGTCGCGAGCGCCCGGGCGAGCTCGAGCCGGCGGCGGCGGGCCAGGTTCAGGTCGCTGGCGGGCTGCAGGGCGCGGTCGGCCAGGCCGACCTGCTCAAGGGCCTCCCGGGCGCGCCGCTCGGCCTCCCGGCGATCGGCGGTGTTGAGGAAGGCACCGACGAGCACGTTCTCGAGGACGGTGAGGTCGGAGAACGGGCGCTCCACCTGGAACGTCCGCCCCATGCCTCGGCGGGTGCGGGCGTAGGCGGGCAGGCGGGTGACCCTGTCTCCGAAGAGCCTGACCTCGCCGCGGGCGCGCACGTGGCCGGTGAGGGCGTTGAAGAGCGTCGTCTTCCCGGCGCCGTTGGGCCCGATCAGGCCCACGATCGCCCCCTCCGGCACGCTGAGCGACACGGCGTTCACCGCCGTCAGCCCGCCGAAGGTGACCGTGACGCGCTCAGCCTCGAGCGCTGCGGGCATACCGCCTCCTCACGAGGCGCCGGTCGATCTCGCCGACGATGCCGCGCGGCGCGAACAGCACGACGATGACGATGAGCGCGCCGTAGATGAGCAGGTTCGCCTCGGCGAACACGTTGCGGAACACCTCCGCCGCCGCTGTCAGGAGCGCCGCCCCCACCAGCGGGCCGAAGAGCGTGCCGCGCCCTCCGATGATGGCGACGAGCGCGATGCGCACCGACAGGTGCAGCTCGAACATCGGCTGCGGCTGCAAGGCGGAGAGCACGGCGCCGTAGAGCACCCCCCCGAGGGCGGTGAGAGCGCCCGAGATCGCGAACGCCCACAGCTTGACGGCCTCCGGGTTGATGCCGGCCGACTCGGAAGAAGGCTCGTCCTCCCGCACCGCGCGCATCTGGTAGCCGAGGCGGCCGCGCGTCAGGAGGGCGGTGACCACCAGGGCCAGCATCAGGTAGCCGAGGGCGAGCCAGAACTCGACGGTGCGCGAGAACAGGTCGAGGCCGAAGGGCTCCTTGAGGTCGAAGATGAAGAGGCCGATCGCCCCACCGGTGAGACCGCGCTGGTTGATGGCCACGAGCCGCAGGATCTCGGCGATCGCGATCGTGGAGAGCACGAAGTACGAGGCCCTCAGCCGGAACGTCACCTTGCCCCACAGGAGAGCGAGCACGGCGGCCAGGCCCATCGCCAGCAGGGCACCCCACCACGGAGCGAGGTCCCAGCCGTTGGCGGTGATGCCGAGCGTGTACGCGCCCAGCCCGACGAACGCGGCGTGGCCCAGCGAGGTCTGGCCCGACCAGCCGCCCAGGAGGTCCCAGGCGGTCGCCCACCCCGCCAGCAGCATGAGGGTGATGCCCAGGGTGCGGTAGTCGGGGAGCAGGTAGAACCAGGCGAAGCCGAGAGCTACGACGCCGACGAGGCGCAGCCACGTCATACGCGCTTGACCTCGCGTCCGAACAGGCCCTGTGGCCGGAACAGCAGCACGATCAGGAACGCGAACAGTCCGTAGGCGTCGCGGTAGCCGGACGAGAGGTACGAGGCCCCGAGGAACTCCACGACGCCGAGCAGCAGCCCGCCGCCGATGGCCCCTGGCACGCTCCCGAGGCCGCCGAGCACGGTGACGACGAACGCCTTGAGCGTGTAGCTCGAGCCGACGGTGGGGATCGCGAACAGCAGCGGGGCGAGGATCACGCCGGCGCACATGGCGAGCGCCATGCCGAGGCCGAAGACGAGAGCGTGGATCTGCCTCGTGTCGACGCCGACCAGCTCGGCGCCGAGGCGGTTCTGCGCGGTGGCGCGCACGGCGCGGCCGATCTCGGTGCGGTTGAGCAGCAGCCAGAGCCCGGTGATCACGACGAGCGTGATCGCGCCGGCGATGAGCTGCGCCACGGGCAGCCGCACCCCCGCCACGTGCACGGTGGCCGTGGCGTACGGCACGTAGATCGAGGCAGGCTCGGCGCCGAACATCAGGAACAGGACGTTGGCGATCACGAGCGAGAGGCCCAGGGTGGCCAGGAGGGTGCTGTCGCCCGGGGCGTCGACGAGCCGGGCCAGTACGACGCGCTGCACCACCCAGCCGGCGACGACCCCGCCCGGCAGCGCGATCAGCAGCGTCAGGTAAGGGTCGAAACCGAGGTCGCGGAACAGCGCGATGGCGAGGTACATGCCGATCGCGACGAACTCGCCGTGCGCGAAGTTGATCACGCGCATGACGCCGAAGATCAGGGAGAGGCCGACGCCGATGAGGGCGTATATCCCCCCGATCAGGAGGCCGCCGGTGATGT
>JBIQIQ010000238.1:0-2203 GCA_044507975.1 Deinococcaceae bacterium | reverse complement strand
GAGGCCGCGGTGGGGGAGGTCGGGTTCGACGGCATCCACATGGACCAGTACGGCTTCCCGAAGCTCGCCTACGACGCGAGTGGGGAGCTCGTCGACCTCGCCGCCACCTTCCCGGGCCTGATCGACGAGGCGGCCCGGCGCGTTGCCGAGTTACGCGACGGCGCAGCGGTGATCTTCAACGCGGTCAACGACTGGCCCATCCACACCGTGGCGGGAAGCGACCAGGCGGCCATGTACATCGAGGTCTGGTCACCGAACGACGCCTACCGCGACCTGGTCGGGTTGATCAGGCGCGCCAGGGAGCTGAGCGGTAAGCAGGCGATCCTGGCCGCCTACCTCAAGCCCTTCCACACGCCGGGCGAGGGAGCGGAGTGGGCGCTGCGCTACGCCACGGCCGTCATCAACGCCGCCGGCGGCCACCACCTGGTCCTCGGCGAGGGCGACGCCGTCCTGCGCGAGCCCTACTACCCCGACCACGGCCGCCTCTCGGAGGAGGGGTCAGCGGCGACGCGGCGCCTCTACGACCACACGGCCGCGCACACCCACTACCTGCATGCGCTCGACCTTCAGCCCGTGGAGCGCTACCTCGCGACCGGCATCAACGGCGAGCTCAACCTCGCCGGGGCCGCGGCCGCGACGGTCCCTGAGGCCGGGAAGGTGTGGATCGCGATCCAGCAGCGGCCGGGCCAGCTCGTGGTGAACCTCGTCAACCTCACTGGACTAGGAGACGACCTCTGGGACGCGCCGCGCGAGGCGCCACCGCTCCTCGAGGGCCTACGCCTGCTCGGAGCGCCGTTCCTGCGGGTGCGGGCCGCTACCTGGGCGTCGCCTGACGAGCCGGGCGGAACGGACACGGTGCCGCTGGCCGTCGATCTCGGCGAGGGCGGCGACGTCGCGGTGGCCGTCCCGCCGCTGAGGCTGTGGGGGACCATCGTCATCGACCACGACTGAACGGCCGCCGGATCCCCTACCCGTCGAGCACCCACACCGAGACGGACCCCGCCTCGCAGCCGAACTCGCCCCAGCCCTCGCCGTCGGTCTCTACGTGCCCCTCCACATGCTCGGTGACGTCGACGTAGCGCGCGTTCGCGGCGCCCGCCTGCATGCGCAGCGACCCGGCGTCGCCGCTCGAGAGCACCACGACCACGCCGCCGGGGCGCTCCTCGTCGCCGACCCGGACCCACCCGATGCGGCGAGGGTCCTCGAAGTAGTCGCGCTGCTCCCCGTAGGCGCGCCCGCGACGGACGCGCATGAAGGCGTCGATCAGCCAGCGGTGGCTCGCCATGACGATGTGGTGGGTCTCGCCGTCGCGGCCCTCGCCCTCGTACTCCGCGCCGTCGTAGTCGGCGAGGAACACCACCGGGTAGCCGGCCTCGCGCAGCAGGATCAGCGCGTAGGCGTGTGGGACGAACCAGGGCTCGACGACGGCCTCGTTCGTCTGCAGAGGCTGGGTGTCGTGGTTCGTCACGAGGGTCGCCGCTCCCAGAGGGTCGCTGGCGATCAGCGTGCCGTCGAACATCGTCCTCAGGTCGAAGCCCTCCGCATCTTGGCTCGCCCGCACGAGGTTGTCGTGGAGGATGGTGTCGAAGAGCATGATCCGGCCCTCGGTCCTGTCGCGGAAGCGCTCCAGGTCCTCGCGCTCGTACTTCCAGTACTCGCCGACCGAGAACAGCTCCTTGCCGCTGTGCTCGCGCACGTGCGCCAGCCACTCGAGGAAGAAGTCGGGGCGCACGTGCTTGGCGGCGTCGAACCGGAAGCCGTCGACGCCGGTGGTCTCGACGTACCAGCGGCCCCAGTGCAGGAGCTCGGTGCGCACGTCCTCCGACTCGATGTCGACGTTGTTGCCCAGCAGGTAGTCGTAGTTCCCGAAGTCGAGGTCGACGTCCTGCTGGAACCGCTTGCCCTCGAAGAGGTAGACGGCGTCGAAGTCGGGGTCGTTGGCGTCGTAGTCGGTAGCGTTGAAGTGCCACCAGTGCCACTCGAGGGTCGAGTACTTGCCCTGCCGGCCGGGGAACCTGAAGGTCGTGTAGGCCTTGATCTGCCGGGGCTCGCCGATGGCCGTGGTGCGGTCGTTCGGGTCCATGGGCGTGGCCACGACGTCCTCGGCCTCGTCGCCGCCGCGGCGGTGCCCGCGCACGATGTCCGCGTAGACCTCCAGGCCGGCGCCCTGCGCGGCGCGGTTGGCCCTCCGGTACTCGCCCTT
>JBIQIQ010000237.1:0-2217 GCA_044507975.1 Deinococcaceae bacterium | reverse complement strand
CGTCGACCCTCTGGGCCAGCCCGACCCCGTGAGCCAGGGAGCCAACCCGTGAGACGGGCCCCCGCGAGGCGCCTCCGCTGAGGCCGGCCGCGGTCGCCCTCGATTGGGGCGGCGTCTTCACGAGGGGCACTTTCGACTCCAGCGCCGTGGTGGCGCTGGCCCGGCTCGCCGGCCTCGACCCGCGGGCGTTCGAGCCTACCTACCTCTCGCTGATGGCGGACTTCGAGGCCGGCGCCTTCGACATGGAGGGCTTCCACGCCCGCTTCCGGGAGGCCACCGGAGCGCATCCCGAGCTCCCCGAGTTCCGCGCTGCGTTCCTGGGCGCCGTGCGCGAGCGGCCGGCAGCGTACGAGCTCGTGGCGGCGCTGCCCGACGGCGTCAAGCTCGGGTTCCTGTCTAACAACGTCGCCGAGCTGTGCGACCTCGTGCGCGACGACCCCAGGCTCGCGCGCGCTCACGCCTTCGTGTTCTCCAACGAGATCCGCGTGCGCAAGCCCGACCCCGCTGCCTACGCTGCCCTCCTGGAGGCCCTGGGCGAGGACAGCGGCGACGTCGTGTTCGTCGACGACAACGCCGTGAACGTGGCGGCGGCGGAGGCCCTGGGCATCGTGGCGGTGCTGCTCGACGCCGAGTTCCCGCGCCGCTGGCGCGAGGCCGTGCCGGGGATCGAGCTGCCCGGCTCCCTGCAGGACGCCGACTGGGGCTGAGCCGGCGCGGACGACCCGGCGAGCCGCGGTAACGTTGGCTCGTGACGCGCGACCGCGACGACCGCGACCTGTGGCGCGAGCCCGGCGACGAGCCGCGGCCCGTCAAGCTGCTGCAAGGCTACGTCTGGCACCCACGCGACGCAGGTCTGGACCTCGCCGCCTCCCTGGCCGGTGAGCTGGCTGCTGGCGTGCACCTGCTGCTCGACGCCATGCCCCAGGCGCCCTTCGCCTTCTTCGACGACGGCACGCCTTCGAGCAGCCAGGTCGTGTACCAGCTGACCCTGCTGGCCATCGTGGCCCCGGAGGCCGATCCCGCGCGCGTGCTGGTCGAGGTCGCCCCTCTGGTCGAGGAACGGCTCGAGGCCACCCCCGATAGCGTCGGGTGGCAGCTCATGGAGGACCTGCGCGAGCTGGGCTGAGCGGGGCGGGCGCCTCAGCGGGGCGCAACGGGCACCTGGCGGGTCGGGATCGTGATCCCCTCGGCGTCGAAGCGCTCCTTGACCCGCCTGGTCAGGTCTGACTGGGTGGCGAGGAAGTCGGACGCCGTCGTCCAGTACTGGGCCACCAGCGTCACCGACAGGTCCGTGAGCGCTCGCGTCGTGAAGACGGGCGCGGGGTGGGTGAGCACCCGGGGGTCTCCCGTCACGACCTCGCGCAGGACGGTCAGCGCCCGCGACATGTCGTCCTGGTAGCTGACGCCCACCACGAGGTCGAAGCGTCGCCTCACCGCCTGCGAGAAGTTGACGATCTTCGCGCCCCACACGCTGCCGTTGGGCAGGTGCACGACGACGCCGTCCCAGGTGACGATGCGGGTGATGAAGAGGCCGATGTCGGTGACAGTACCCGCCGTGCCGGCGACCTCGATGCCGTCACCGAGCTTGAAGGGGCGCAGGCTCATGAGCATGATGCCGGCGGCGACGTTGCTGAGCGTGCCCTGCAGGGCCAGGCCGACCGCCAGGCCGGCCGCGCCCACCAGGGCGGTGATGCTCGCGGTCTGCACGCCGAGCCGGCCCAGGGCGGCCACGACGGCGAGGGCCAGCACGAGGCCGCGGGCGATGCGCGCCAGCGCGGGCACGTAGTCGAAGCGCGCGCCCGTCGAGCGCTCCACCAGTCGCCGCGTCACGCGCTCGGCCAGGCGCGCGAGCAGGTAGCCGACGACCAGTATGAGCGCCGCCGTGAAGAGGTTGATGGCGAGCCGCGACAGCGCGGGACCCACGTTGGACCAGGCGAAGCCGAGCTCCACTCAGCGCTCCTGGCCGGCGGTCACCACCAGACGCTCATGCGGGTAGACGTAGCCCTGGCGCCGCGCCAGGGCCTCCCGGTAGGCGCGGTCAGCGCCGTGAGCGGCGACCTCGTCGAGCCGCGCCAGCTCGGTAGCGAGCGCGCTGACCTCGGCCTCGAGCCTCGCGACGTCGCGCCGGTGCACGAGGTTGCGGTCGAGCTCGACGCCGATGACGAAGAACAGGTGGAGGCAGCCAGCCACGGCCAGCACGACCAGCGCGGGGTGCAC
>JBIQIQ010000236.1:0-2221 GCA_044507975.1 Deinococcaceae bacterium | reverse complement strand
GCCGGAGCGTCCACCGGTCCGTCGTAGATCTCGGGGTCGGGCTCGCCGTGGACGATCAACGTACCGGAGAGGCCCCGCTCGGCCCGCGAGAGCGCGTGGTCTACGAGCACGTACTCGCCGGGCACCTCCACCCTGAACTCGACCATCGTCGTCCCGCCGGCCGGCACCGTCGTGACGTGGATGTCCCGCAAGGGCTCGGTCGTCAGGCTGCCCTCGTGGTAGACGCGGTCGAAGATCTCCCCGATGACGTGGAAGCTGCTGATCTTGTTGGGGCCGCCCACCCCGAAGTAGATCCGCACGGTCTCCCCGACGTTGGCCTCGAGCGGATGATCGTGCAGAGCGCCCACGGCGCCGTTGAACACGTAGTACTCGGGACGCTCGTCGAGGAGCTTCGCGGCGCTGAAGCTGAGGTTGCCCGGCGTGCCGAACGGCTGGGTGGTGTAGACCTCGCCCTGCATCACGTAGAACTCGCGGTCGACGGGCGGCAGGCCCTCCTCGGGCTCGACGAGGATCAGGCCGTACATGCCGTTGGAGATGTGGTGCGCGACCGAAGGCGTGGCGCAGTGGTAGATGTACAGCCCGGGGTTGATCGCCTTGAAGCTGAAGCCCGTCCTGCCGCCGGGCAGCGTCTGCGTGGACACCGCGCCGCCGCCCGGTCCGGTGACCGCATGCAGGTCTACCGAGTGGATGAAGTGGCTGTCGGCCGGGTTCTCCAGCACCACGTCGACGGTGTCGCCCAACCTCACGCGGATGAACGGCCCCGGCACCTGGTCGTTGAACGTCCAGTACCGGTAACTGGTGCCGTCGTCGAGGTAGGCGTCGCGCTCGATCGTCTCGAGGACGACCTCGTGGCGCATAGGCTCGGCCCGGGGTTCTAGCGGGCCGGGCAGGTCGGTCGGGAGCCTGACGATGCTCGCCAGCTCCTCCCTCTCCTCGGCGCTGCCCTCGCCGACGACGAAGACCCCCTCCATCCCGGACTGCCGGTGGCCCGGGATCGTGCACCAGTAAGGGAACTCACCGTCCTGGTCGACGCGGAAGACGATGCTCACGCTCGCGCCTTGTCGCGTGACGGAGGGTGAATGGGCACCCTCGAAGCCCTCGACCAGGATGTCGTGCTCGACGTTGTCGCCGTTGATCAGCGTTATCTGGACGACCTGGCCCGGTTCGGCCGTGAGGGTCGGGTTCGCGACGCCGTCGATCGCGCCCCCGACACCGATGAACGCCATGCGGCCCGCCATGAGCCCGGTGGTCAGGGTGTAGCTGACGTCGGCCAGGTAACCGGCCGGAGGGGCTGCCTGGGCGCCGAGCTGGTCCTGGGGCGGCCCTTCCTGGTGCTGGTGGTCCTGCGCGGCGACCAGGGGTAGAAGAGCCGCCAAGAAGACGAGGAGCGGGCGAACGCTCGGAGTACGCTGGGACATCCAGATCTCCCTTCGGGTGCGGACGTGGCTGTCGCGTCAGCGTAGGAACGGAGCGTGAGGGAGCGATGTCAGGCGCTGGTGAGGCCCCGTCTGACCTGGCCGCCTCGCCGCCTCACTGGAGCAGCTCTTTGGCCAGGCGGCAGACGACGGTGTAGGCCGGGTCGTACATGTTCCCGACCTCCAGGTCTCCGGCCTGGCCGATCAGCACGGCGGCGGCCTCGTGACCGAGGCCGTGCTCGTCCATCAGCCACCTGACCATCTCTGTGATCGCATGCTGCGCGGCCTGGTCGAGCGGCCGGGCGTTGCCGAGCGTGAACAGGTGGGTGGCGTCCTCGCCGCGCGGCCACTCGATGCGCGAGCCCTTCACGAGCCCGAGCTCGACGACGACCTCCATCGAGGTCTCGACGCCGGTGCCCGAGAGCTCGCCGGCACCCTGCAGGGCGTGGCCGTCGCCGAGGAAGACCAGGGCCCCCGGCACGTAGACCGGGAGGTACACGGTCGCTCCCGGGGCGATGCCCCGGTAGTCCATGTTCCCGCCGTGTGGACCCGAGGTAGCGGTGGAGATCGCTTGGCCGCGAGGCGGGGCGACGCCGATGCAGCCGAGCATGGGCCTGAGGGGCAGCTGGAGCCCTGCCAGCCCGGCCACGGCTTCCCGGGGGCGCGCGACGCCGGCGGCGGGGTCGATCACCCAGGCTTGGGTCCGGTCGGGGGCGGCGTCGAACGAGTCCCGCCGCTGCGGGTCGACCAGGAACTCGGGCTCGAGGGCCACGGGCGCGAGCCGGTGGCTCGCCCAGCCCCAGTCG
>JBIQIQ010000043.1:0-16893 GCA_044507975.1 Deinococcaceae bacterium | reverse complement strand
GGAGACTGGCTGCTGCCCCCGCCGGCCGACCTGCCGCCCGACCCCGCCATGGCGCTGGGGACAGCGGGGCTCACGGCGGCCATCGCCCTGCGTCGCATCGCTGCCGCCGGGGCGGCGCCGGAGCTCGGGCCCCTGGTGGTGACGGGCGCCTCCGGAGGCGTCGGCAGCCTCGCGGTGTGGCTCGCGGCCCGCGCCGGCTACGAGGTGGTCGCCAGCACTGGCACCGCCGCGGCGGAGGGGCTGCTGCGGCGCCTCGGCGCCGCCCGCATCGCCCAGCGCGACGAGCTCGCGCAGGCCGAAGGCCGCCCTCTGCTGCGGGGCGAGCTGGCCGGAGCCGTCGACACCGTCGGCGGGGCGACGCTCGCCAACCTCCTCAAGCGCACCGCCGTCGGCGGGGCCGTGGCCGCCTGCGGGCTGGTGGGCGGCGCCGAACTGGCGACGACCGTCTACCCGTTCGTCCTCAGGGGCGTGGCGCTGCTCGGCGTCGACAGCCAGCACGCCGGGCACGCGGAGCGCGTCGCCGCGTGGGACGAGCTCGCGAGCGCGTGGCGCGAGGACCCCGCGGCCATCGAGGGCCTGACGAAGACGGTCGGCCTCGGCGAGTTGGAGGAGCAGATCGAGCTGATGCTCGCGGGCCGCACCGTCGGTCGGGTGGTCGTCCGCCCGTGGGCCCCGGGTACCTGGTAGGTCCTGGCGGGTGGCGCGAGCCCTCCTCCGCGGCCGCGGGATGGCGAGGCGCATGGCCGAAGCCGTGCAGCCGCGAGAACCCGGCCCACATGTGACCTCTGCTACACTCTTCCTGGACGTCTTCCACCGGCGCGTGCCGCTCCGGCCGCGCCCTGGCCTACAGAGCCACAGCCGAGCGAAGTGAAGGGAGAGCATCAACATGGCCTTCCAGCTACCCGACCTGCCCTACCCCAAGGACGCCCTCGAGCCTCACATCGACGCCAAGACGATGGAGATCCACCACGGCAAGCACCACGCCACCTACACCAACAACCTCAACGGCGCGATCGAGAAGCACCCGGAGCTCCAGGGCAAGAGCGCCGAGGACCTCCTGCGCGACCTGAACTCGGTACCCGAGGAGTCGCGCACCGTCGTTCGCAACAACGGCGGCGGCTACGTCAACCACAACCTCTTCTGGGAGATCATGGGGCCCAACGGGGGCGGCGAGCCCACCGGCGACCTCAAGCAGGCGATCGACGGCGCCTTCGGCAGCTTCTCCGACTTCAAGGAGCGGTTCGCGAAGGAGGCCGCCGGCCGTTTCGGCTCGGGCTGGGCCTGGCTCGTCGTCGACGGCTCCGGCGACCTCAAGCTCTACTCGACGCCGAACCAGGACTCGCCGCTCATGAACGGCGACACCCCGGTGCTGGGCCTCGACGTGTGGGAGCACGCCTACTACCTCAACTACCAGAACCGCCGGCCCGATTACATCCAGGCGTTCTGGAACGTTGTCGACTGGGACGCCGTCGCGAAGAGGTACGCCGCGGCGCGCTGACCCAGGCGTCCCGCCGGCGCAGGCCGCCCTCGCGGGTGAGCACCCAGGCGGCCTAGGCGAAGAACGAGGACCGAGCGGCCGGAGCTCTATCGGGGCTCCGGCCGCTCTTGTCTTGCCACCTAGCCTGCCTGGGTGACCGGTCCCGGCGAGAACCTGCTCACGGTCCTGCTCGCTGGCGCCTGCCTGGCCGGGGGCGCCGTCGCGCTCGTGCCGCGGGCGCTGGCCCGGCCGGCGCCGCTCGTCGTGGAGCAGCCGCCTCTGGAGGTCGCCGTCCTCGGCGAGGTGGCCCGCCCCGGGGTGTACCAGCTGCCGTTCGGCGCCCGGGTCGAGGACGCCGTGAGCCTGGCGGGCGGGCTGTTGCCCACGGCAGCGCACGACCTCGTGCGCCACGCTGCGCCCCTCAGCGACGGCCAGAGCGTCCACGTGCCGGGCCGCGCCGCGGAGGGTAGCGGCGCTCCCCGCGTGTCCCTGAACCGGGCCTCGCTGGCCGAGCTCCAGGGCCTGCCGGGCGTCGGCCCCGTGATCGCGCAGCGCATCGCCGGCCACCGGCCGTACGCCCGGCTCGACGACCTCCTCGCCGTGCCTGGTATCGGGCCGGCCACGTTCGCGCGGCTGCGTCCGCTGATCGGTCTGTGACGTGGCCACAGGGGGCTTCGTCCCCTGGTCCATCCCGGCGGCACTCGGCCTCGTCGCCGGGGTAGGCGCCGCGATGGCGGGCTCGTGGCCAGGCGCGGCAGCCGTGGTCGCGCTCGCTGCCGGCGGCGCCTGGCTGGCCCGGCGTCGCGGCGGCGCCTTCGCCGGCGCAGCCGCCCTGCTCGCGCTGGCCTGCGCGGTAGGCGCCGCGCGTCAGCTGGCCCACCTCGCGCGGCCGGACGCCGTGGCCGCGCACCTCGGTCAGAGCCAGGTGTGGACCGGCCGCTACGACGGGGTGTGGTTCCAGGCCCGAGCGCCGATCAGGGCGCGCTTGGCGCTGGTCGCGCGCGACGACCTGCCCACCGGCGAGCTCGAGGTCGTGGGCGAGGCCCGCCGGCCTCCCGGCAAGCGCAACCCCGGAGGGTTCGACTACCGGGCTTACCTCGCTCGCCGGGGCGTCTCCGCTCAGCTCTTCGTGAGAGAGGTCGTGAACGCTCGCCCCCGAGCCGGCGCTCGGGACCGTATGGCGAGAGGCGTGAGCGCCGGCCTGCCCCCCGACCTGGCAGGCCTGCTCGTCGCCATGACGCTCGGCACGCGCGACGACCTGTCGGACGAGCACCGGGAGGCCTTCGGACGGTCGGGTCTCGCGCACGTGCTCGCACTGTCTGGCCTGCACTTCGGCGTGCTGTTGGCCGCCGCAGAGAGGGCGCTGCGGGGCCTCGGGGCCCGGCGCAGGCCGCTGCTGATCGCGCTGGGGCTCGGGTTCGTCGCGTTGGTGGGGCCATCTCCCAGCGTCGTGCGCGCCTCCGCCATGGCGCTGGCCGCCCTGCTGGCCCTTACCTCCGGCGTCGGCCGGTTGCGCCCCTGGCCGGTGCTCGGGCTCGCCGCCTGCGTCTCGCTGCTGCTCCAGCCCCAGATGCTCGCCGACCCCTCGTTCCAGCTCTCCTACCTCGCCCTCGTCGGACTGCTCCTGTACGCCGGCCCGCTCTCCCGGCTGCTCGGCGCCGGCGCGGCGGGGCCCGGCGGGCTCGAGGCCCTCGAGCTGCGCGAGCTGGGCGGTGGAGGTGGAGCGCGCGGCGCCGACGGCGGCCGGGCGCGGGCGCGCGCTTTCGTGGCGCAGGCGATCGCTGCCAGCGTCGCGGCCCAGCTGCCGAGCGTCTCGCTCGTCGCGGGCTCGTTCGGCACGGTGCCCGTGCTGTCGCCGCTCGTGAACATCGTGGGCGTCCCGCTGGCCGGGCTGCTGGTGCCACTGGGCTTCGCTTCGGGCCTCCTCGGGCTCGTGTGGACGCCGCTGGCGGCCGCGCTCAACGTCGTCACGCGTCCGCTGGCGCTCGCCCTGACCGGGCTGGCGGGCGCAGGTGCCCGCCTGCCGGCCGTGTCCTGGTCCGAGGTCGGCTGGCTCGGCCACCTGTGCTGGGCGGTCGCGGCGGCTTCGCTGGCGCTGGCGCTCAGACGTCGGCTGCGGCCGCACCGCACGCTCGCGGTGCTCCTGGTCGCCGGGGCCGTCCCCTACGCCGTCGGCGGGGCCGAGGCCCCACCGGACGTGTGGTTCCTCGACGTCGGACAGGGCGACGCCGCGCTGGTGCGCCTGCCCGGCCGGTACGAGGTACTGATCGACGCCGGCGGCACGCCTTTCTCCGATTTCGACGTGGGAGCCCGCGTCGTGGTGCCGGCCCTGCGGGCGCTCGGGGTCGACGAGCTCGAGGTCGTCGTGGCCACCCATCCCGACGCCGACCACGTCGAGGGCCTGCTGGCCGTCCTCGGCTCGCTGCCGGTGGGGGCGCTGGTCACGGGCCCGCCACAGCCTGGCAACGCCCTCGACGACGAGCTCAGGCGCCTCGCGGACGCGCGGGGCGTCGCCGTGCACGCCGCCGTGCGGGGCGAGGTGATCGCAGCGGGGAGGAGCGGGGAGGCCCGGCTCGAGGTCCTCAGCCCGCCTGCCGGGACCCGGCAGGCGGGCAACGAAGCCTCCGTGGTGCTGCTGCTGAGGCTGCGCGGCGAGGCGGTGGCGCTCTTCCTCGGCGACGTCGGGGCCGAGACGGAGCGTGACCTGGCGCTGCCGCGAGTCCACCTCCTGAAGGTGGGCCATCACGGTTCCCGCTACAGCACCTCGGAGGAGCTCCTGCGCGCCACTCGGCCGCAGCTGGCGGTCGTGTCGGTGGGGCAGAACACCTACGGCCATCCCCACCCATCGGTGCTCGAGCGCCTGGCGGCGCACGGCGTGCCGGTCGTCACCACGCTGGAGGCCGGGGCCGTGCGGGTGCCCCTCGGGCCGGCCCGAGGGGCCAGATGATAGATTGTTCACAGATGCTCCTCACCGTGCGCGTCCTCTCCGAGCACGGTCCGGTTCGGGTTGAGCTAGCCAGGTGGCAGAACCGGCTGGTGGTGGTCAAGAGCCTTCGCGGCTTCCACCCGATCTTCAGCCAGCGGCTCGAACGCGAGGCCGCCGTCGTGGGGAAGCTGCGCCACGACAACATCGTCCCTCTGCTGGGCGCCGAGGGCGGCTCCCTCATCTACGAGTACTGCCCCGGGGTCACGCTCGAGGAGGCTCTGGAGCAGGGGCCTCTGAGGCCGCGGCGCAGCCTGAAGATCGTCTCCGACGTGCTGCGCGCCCTCCAGTACGCGCATGACCACGGCGTCATCCACCTCGACGTCAAGCCGGCGAACATCCTGGTGAAGGGCGAGCGCGCCCTGCTGACCGACTTCGGCTTCGCCAAGGACCTGGGCCTGACGGCGATCACCAGCCAGGACATGATGATGGGCACGCCCAGCTACATGGCGCCCGAGCAGTTCCAGGGCGTGCGCACCGACCAGCGCTCCGACATCTACGCCGCCGCCGCGGTTCTCTATCACGCCCTCACGGGTGCCCCGCCTTACGGGAGCCAGGTGGTTCGGTTCCTGGCCGGCGACGACCGGGTGCCCTTGGCGCCCCTTCCCGCTGCGGCAGGGGCTTTCGAGGTCCCTCTCACGCGCGCGCTGGCGCGCGACCCTGAGGCGCGGCCCGCTTCGGCCAGCGAGCTGCTGCATGAGCTCGAGGCCGCAGCGACGGTCGCGTGATCCTCGCCTTCACGGGGGATCCCTTCCTCGCGCGGCGAGCGGCGCGACGCGCTCTCCGGGAGCGCGGGGTCGCGCCGGGGGAGGCCGCCGAGCTGGGCGAGGGGATGGAGCCGGCCGAGGTGGTCCAGCTCGCCGGCCAGAGCGGCCTCTTCGGGCAGTCGGCGCTGCTGCTCGACTTCGGCGCGGCCTTCACGGGCCAGGCCGGCGTGAGGGCGCGTGACGAGATGATGAAGGCGCTCGCGAGCTTGCCCGCCTCGTCCCTCGTCGTGGTCGTGGACCCCGACGCCACGCCGGCGCGCCAGAAGCGCTGGGCCGCGCTCGGCAGCCACGCTCACAGCCCGACGCCACGCTTCGAGGCGCTACCGCGGTGGGTGAGGGGGGAGCTCGACGCCGCCGGCGTGCGCTACCGGCCCGACGTGCCGGCCGCGCTGGCGGAGCTGTTCGGAGAGGACCCGGCCTCGATCCTCGCCGAGGTCAACAAGCTGGCCGTGCTCGACGAGGAGCTGACGGCGGAGCGCGTGCGCCAGGTCGCGAACCGCGCCGCCGTGCACGACGCCTTCGACATCGTCGACGCCGTCGCGAGCGGCGACGCCGGTCGGGCGCTGACGATCGCGCGGCAGCTGCTGGGCGAGGGCGAGGCCCCCCAGCGGGTGATGGGCGCCTTGGCCTGGCAGTTCACCCTCCTCGCGAAGGCCGTCGCCCTACGCGAGCGCTCGCCGGGGGGGCGGGTCTCGCCCCAGCAGGCGGCCGGGGTCCTCAAGGCCAAGCCGTTCGTGGTGCAGAAGGCCCTGAAGCTGGCGAGCAAGCTCGGCGCGGACGACGTCGCGGCCTCCCTGTCTGCCCTGCTCGAGGCCGACGTGGCGAGCAAGACCGGGCGCGACCCGGATTGGGCGCTCGAGTCCGTCGTCGTCACGCTCGCGGGCAAGTTCGGCGGGAGGCGCGTTAGCCTCGGCTGATGTCCACCGCGCTCACCGACGACGAGCTGCTCGCGCGCATCACAGCCGGAGACCAGCGGGCGCTGGCGCGTGCGATCAGCATCGTGGAGGACGGCGGCGCGAGGGGTGACGAGCTCCTGCGCCGCCTGCGTCCCACGGGCGGGCGCGCGGCGGTCGTCGGGATCACCGGCTCGCCCGGCAGCGGCAAGTCGACCCTCACCGACGCCCTCATCGCTCGTTGGCGGGAGGAGGGCAAGAGGGTCGGTGTGGTGGCGATCGACCCGTCGAGCCCGTTCTCCGGGGGCGCCATCCTCGGCGACCGCATCCGGATGACGCGCTGGTACGCCGACGACGGCGTGTTCATCCGCTCGCTGGCGTCGCGGGGCCACCTCGGCGGCCTGTCGGCGTCGACGCTGCGCGTCGCGGCGGTGATCGACGCGGCCGGCTACGACGTGGTCGTGATCGAGACGGTCGGGGTCGGACAGTCCGAGGTCGACGTAGCCGAGGCCGCCGACACCACGGTCGTGGTGCTCACGCCGGGGAGCGGCGACGCCGTCCAGGCCTTCAAGGCCGGGATCATGGAGGTCGGTGACGTCTTCTGCGTCAACAAGGCCGACCTGCCCGGCGCCGACCGGGTGCGGCGCGACGTCCGCTCGGCGCTCGACCTCGTGATGCCGCCCCAGGGGGCGTGGCGCCCGCCGATCGTGGCGACCGTGGCGGCGACGGGCGAGGGCGTCCCCGACCTGGCTCAGCGCATCCAGGGCCACCGCGAGCACCTGGAGGCCAGCGGCAGCCTGGAGGAGGCGCGCCGCCGCCGCGTGCGCTCGGAGGTGCTGGCCCTGCTGGGCGCGCAGCTCAGGCGGGCGTGGGAGGAGAGGCAGGAGCGGGCGGTCGACGACATCCTGGCGGGTCGCAGCACGCCGGCCGAGGAGGTCAGGCGGCTCTGGGCGACCGGGGCCTGACGGCCGCCGGCGTTACACTCTCTCGCATGGTCCACGCCGTCTACCCGGGCAGCTTCGACCCACTCCACAACGGCCACGTCGACATCATCAGGCGGGCCGCCGGGATCTACGACGGCCTCACCGTCGCCGTGCTCCACAACCCCCTGAAGGCCGGCTCGCTGTTCTCCACCGAGGAGCGCGTGGCGATCATCCGGGAGGTCGTGGCCGGCATGGACAACGTCGACGTCGCCTCGTTCGACGGCCTGCTGGCGGACTACGCCAGGTCGATCTCCGCCGCGGTCATCGTGAAGGGGCTGCGCGCGATCTCGGACTTCGAGTACGAGCTCCAGATGGCACACCTGAACAGGCAGCTCAACCCCAACGTCGAGACGACGTTCATCATGACCGCGACGCGCTGGTCCTACGTCTCCAGCTCGCGCGTCAAGGAGATCGCCAAGTACGGGGCCGACGTCTCGAAGCTCGTCCCGCGCCCCACGCTCGCCAAGCTCAAGGAGCGCTTCGCCCAGGCGGCCGTCTGATGGGAGAGCTCTACCGCGGCCTGGCCGCGGAAGGCGGCATCCGCGTCGTCGCCGTCGACACGACCGACGTAGTGCGCGAGGCCGTCGTCAGGCAGGGGGCGAGCGCCACGGCCGGCGCCGCCACCGGGCGGGCCATGACCGCCGCTCTGCTCCTCTCGCACGTGCTGCTCAAGTCGCCCCGTGACCGCGTCACGCTGCGGCTCGACGGCGGAGGCCCGCTCGGGCGCGTGACGGCAGAGGCCGGGCTCGACCACGCGGTCCGCGGCTACGCGCAGAACCCCGAGGTCGAGCTGCCCCTGCGGGGCGACGGCAAGCTCGACGTGGGCGGCGCGGTCGGCACGGACGGCGAGATCCGTGTCGTGCGCTCGCACGCGCCCTACGGCGACCCGTACACCTCGAGCCTGGCGCTCACCTCGGGCGAGGTCGGGGAGGACGTCGCGACCTACCTCGCGGTGTCGGAGCAGATCGGCTCGGCCGTGCTGCTCGGCGTGCACTTCACCTCCGAAGGCCAGGTGGACGTCGCCGGCGGCGTCCTCATGCAGGCGCTGCCCGGCGTCGATCCCGCGGCCCTGACGCTGCTGGAGGCGAACATCCGCGACTTCGGTCAGCTCACCGCCGCGATGCGGAGGGCGCCGCTGATGGAGCTGGTCGAGGGCGAGCTGTGCTGGGGTCTCGGCTTCGAGCTCCTGACCGACGAGCCCCTCCAGGTCCGCTTCGACTGCCGCTGCACGGACGACCGCGCCCTCGAGGCGCTGGCGTACTTCACCACGGATGAGCGCGAGCGGATGATCGCCGAGGACGGCGGCGCGGAGGTCGTGTGCCACTGGTGCGGCGAGCGGCGCTGGGTCACGCCAGAGCAGATCCGCTCGTTGACGGGCGCCGAGATCCGCTGCCCCGACTGCGGCACCCTCTGGCACCGCGAGGGCCAGCCGGCGATGTTCCGCCACGGCGAGCTGTGCGCCTGCGGGCGGCCGGTGGAGCTGCCTGACTGATGGCGGTGCCCATGAGCATCGCGCTCCTGCTGTTGGTGCAGGCGGCGGTCTGGGGCTCGGCGTTCCCGGCCATCAAGCTCGGCCTGATCGACCTCAGCGCCCCCCACTTCACGTTGCTGCGGCACCTGGTCGCCAGCGCGGCGTTCGTGCCGCTGCTGGCGGCCTTCCGGGGCCGGCTGTCGCCGCGCCGTGAGCACGTGCCCGCGTTCCTCGGGCTGGGAGCTGTCGGCTTCCTCGTCTACCACCTGGCTCTCAACTACGGTTCGGTGCGCGTCTCGGCCGGCGCCGCCAGCCTGATCATCGCCACGGCGCCCGCCATGACCGCCGTGCTGGCCTCCGTCGTCGAGCGCGACCGTCTCCCGGCGCTGGGCTGGCTCGGCTCGGCGGTGTCGTTCGCCGGAGTGGCGCTGATCGTCCTGGCCGACGGGCGCGGCGCGCAGGTGCAAGGCTTCACCCTCTACGCCTGGTTCATCGTCATCGCGGCCCTGGCGACCTCCGTCTACGCGATCTACCAGCGCCGGATGTTCCGGTACTACCGTCCGATCGAGGTGGCGGCCTTCGCGACCTGGGCCGGCACCTTGCCGATGCTCGTGTTCGCTCCGGGCCTCGCCGGCGCGGTCGCTGGTGCCGGACCGGCCTCGCTCGGCGCCGCGCTCTACACCGGGGTCCTACCGTCCGCGGTCGCGTACACGATCTTCGCGTTCGCGCTCTCGAAGGCGAACGTCACGGTCGTCACGGCCTTCCTATACCTGGTGCCGGTGTTCGCGCTGTTCACGGCGTGGCTCCTGCTGGGGGAGGTGCCCCCGCTGCTCACGATCGCGGGTGGGGCACTGGCGATCGCTGGGGTGGTGGTGCTCAACCTGGCCAAGCGCGCGGCCGCCCGGGCGCACGTCGTCTCTACGACGCCGGCTTGACCTTCTCGCCGAGCCGCCGCTCGGTGCCGACGGCCAGCCGCCGGAGGTTGTCGCGGTGCCGGAAGATGGTCAACGACGCGAGGCCGATGGCCAGGAACAGGTGCGACATCGGGAAGACGCCACCCGCCAGCACGAACAGCGGCAGGGAGAACATGCCGACGAGTGAGCCGAGCGACACGTAGCGGCTGATCAGGATCGTGAACACGCCGAGGAGGACGCACAGCGCGGCGGTGAGCGGGTCGACGACGACGAACACCCCGATGCTGGTGGCGATCCCCTTGCCGCCGCGCAGGCCGAGGAAGACGTTGAAGCTGTTGCCGACGACGGCCGCCAGGCCCGCCAGAGCCACCGTCCAGCCGGTCGCGCCGACGAGTATGGGCAGAAGCGCCGCCAGGGCTCCCTTGAGCGGGTCGAAGATCATCACCAGGGAGGCGGGCAGCCAGCCGAGCGTGCGCAGCACGTTCGTCGCGCCGATGTTGCCCGACCCGACCTCCTGGATGTTCACGCCGCGCATCCGCGCGACCAGGTAGCCGGTCGGGATGGTGCCGAGCAGGTACCCGACCACCATGAAGATCAGGGCTATCACGACGTCGAGCAAGTCAGGGTGCCTCCGGGTGCCTGGCGCATGGGCCACCAGCACAGGCGCTGGTGGCCCATGCGCTCGCCAGATTCTACCGATGCTCCTGAACCTGCCCTGAGCGGTTAGCATCGCCCGATGACCCCGGCCGGCCTGGCACTGCTGTTCCTGGCTCTCGCGAGCGCCTCGTCTCTGCGCTGGGCGGGCAGGCTGGCGGGCCCGTTCACCGAGCTGCCCGCCAAGTCGCTCATCGCCGGTCTGCTGGCCGTGCTGGCGCTCGCTGGTGAGATGGGCTGGGCGGCGCCTTCGCGCGCCCTTACCCTCGCCGCCCTGGTCGTGGGCCCGTTGGTCGTGCTGTCGCCGCTGGCGCTGCTCGGCCTGGTCCGGATCGGCGCGGCCGGCCCGGCCGCTGCTCTCACGCGTCTGCTCTACTGGACCCCCGGCGCCCGCCGCGCGGTCGGGAGCTGGCTGGCGGTGGCGGCGCTGCACGAGGGCAACCCCGCGGCTGCCCTCGCCCTGGCTCCCGATCCAGACGACATGCTGCTGATACAGGCCCGCGCGAGCGAGGGCCGCTGGTCGGAGGTGCTCGAGCTCGCGGGCAAGGTAGCGGTCGGCGACTACGGGCCGGACGCGGTCGCGCTCGCCAACGAGCTGGCGGTGGACGCCCATATCGAGCTCGGCGACTTGGCGGCCGCGGAGGCGGTGGCGCGAACGATGACCGACTCGTTCGACGCCACGCGCCACGGTCCGATCGCGTTCCGCTCGGTCTCGCTGGCGAACGCGCGCGTGGCGGCCGAGCGCGGCGAGCTCGAGAACGTGAGGGCGCTCCTGGGCCAACCGATGGTCGGCGTGAGGCCGGCGGTGCTCTTCCGCGTGCTGGCGCGGGCGGCCGCATGGGCCGGGAACGTGGACCTCGCGCGGGACTCCTGGCAGCGTGCTCACGACGACGCGAAGGGTCTGGCGCGCGAGCGCATCCGTCGCGAGATGGCGGACTACGGGCTCACGCCGGGCAGGCGCCGCTCGCGGGGGCCGGCCTACGCCACCTACGGGCTGGTCGGAGGGATCGCGCTCGCGTTCCTCTGGCAGTCGCTGCTCGACCAGGCCCAGGGGCCGGTCCGCCTGATCGGCGTCTACCTCCGTGCCAGCGACTTCGTGGCCGCCTACGCGCAGGGGATCCCGGGCGTGCCCGGACAGGGCACTTGGTGGCGCTACCTCTCCTACGCCTTCGTGCACGCCAACCTCATCCACGCGGCCTTCAACGCCTGGGTGCTCCTCGACCTCGGGCGCGCCGTCGAGCGCCGGCGGGGTTGGGGCGACGTGCTCGGGTCGTTCGCGGCGGGGGTCGCGGGCGGCTCGCTGCTCACGAGCGTGATCGAGGCTGGGCGGCCGATGCTCCTCGTCGGGGCCTCCGGCGGCGTGTTCGGCGTGGCGGCCGCACTGGTGGTGGACGTGCTCGTCCGCCGCTCCTCGGCCGACGGCGCCCTGCTGCGCACGCTCGCGACGTTCCTCGGCCTCAACCTCGTCTTCTCGCTGCTCCCCGGCGTGTCGCTGTGGGGTCACGTCGGCGGCCTCGTGGCGGGCGGCGCCTACACGCTCCTGCGCACCGCCCTCAGGGGGCGAGCCGTCGGCGCCGTGCTCGGGACGGCCGGCGTCGCGGCGCTCGCTGTCGCGCTGGGCACCGCGCTGGTGACCGTGCTGCCGACCCTCTGACGTATCATCCGGCCAGAGCCACAGACAGGCGCCGCGGCGGGTCCGCTCGCGCGGCGCGAGCAAGGGGCAGACCCGGAGGGTGACCGTGTCAGAAGCCGCAGCCACGCCCGCCGCCGCGGGCGCTTCCCCCGACGTCAGAGCGCCCGTGGGCGGCGCGTTCCTCATCGAGGACGAGAGGCCACAGGACGTCTTCGTTCCCGAGGCGATGGACGAGGAGACGCGGATGTTCGCCGCCTCCGCGCGGGAGTTCGTCGAGCGCGAGGTGACCCCGGTCTTCGAGCGCCTCGAGGGCCTCGACTACGAGCTGTCGCGCCAGGTGATGCGGCGCGCCGGCGAGCAGGGCCTGCTCGCCGTCGAGGTGCCGGAGGAGCACGGCGGTCTGGGGGCCGGCAAGGTGGCGGCCTCCGTCGTCACGGAGGCCCTCGCCGCTACCGGGTCCTTCAACGTGACGTTCAACGCGCACGTCGGCATCGGTACGCTGCCCCTCGTCTACTTCGGCAGCGCCGAGCAGAAGGCTCGCTACCTGCCGCGCCTGGCGACCGGCGAATGGGTGGCGGCCTACTGCCTGACCGAGCCCGGTTCGGGGTCGGACTCGCTCGCCGCCAAGACCCGAGCCGACGACGCCGGCGACCATTGGGTCCTCAACGGGACCAAGATGTGGATCTCGAACGCCGGCTTCGCCGACCTGTTCACCGTGTTCGCGCAGGTGGGCGGCGAGGCGTTCAGCGCTTTCCTCGTCGAGAAGGACACACCGGGCCTCTCGTTCGGCGCCGAGGAGCACAAGATGGGCATCAAGGGCTCCTCGACGCGCATGGTCGTGCTCGAGGACGTCCGCGTGCCGAAGGAGAACCTGCTCGGCGAGGTAGGCAAGGGCCACAGGATCGCGTTCGGCATCCTCAACATCGGTCGCTTCAAGCTGGCCGTGGGCGCCGTGGGCGGTGTCAAGCGGCTCGTGCGCCTGGCGCAGGGGTACGCGAAGGAGCGCAGGCAGTTCGGGGCGCCGATCGCGGAGTTCGGGCTGATCCGGGAGAAGGTAGGCGCCATGGCCGCGCACGCCTACGCGCTGGAGAGCGCGGCCTATCGCCTGGCGGGCGCCATGGACGCCGCCGTGGAGGCGGCTCGGGCGCAGGCGGGAGAGGCCACCTCGCTGGATCTCGCGGCGCTCGAGATGGAGGCCCTGTCGGACTACGCCGTCGAGTTCAGCTTCATAAAGGTGTTCGGCTCGGAGGTCCTCGACGCGGTGGTAGACGAGGCGCTCCAGGTCTACGGAGGTTACGGGTTCTCGGCCGACTACCCCATCGAGGCGACCTACCGCGACAGTCGCATCAACCGCATCTTCGAGGGCACCAACGAGATCAACCGCCTGCTCACGGTCGAGCAGCTCCTCAAGCGCGCGATGCGCGGGCGCCTGGGGCTGCTCGGCCCGGCGCAGGCCGCCGCCACGGGCACGGGAGCGGCTCCGGGCGAGGAGCGCGGGGGCGACCTCGCGCACGCTCGTCGCGCCCTGTCGGGCCTCAAGAGCGCCGCTCTGCAGGTCGCGGGCGTCTGCGCTCTGGCCTACCAGGGGAAGGTCGAGGCGGAGCAGGAGCTGATGGCGCGCGTGGCCGACTTGGTCGGACTGGCGTACCTGGCCGAGTCGGGACTGCTGCGCGCCGAGCGCCTTGCCGGCACGAGCCGGGCGGAGGCGGCGGGCCTGCTGGCGCGTCTCTACGCGTTCGAGGCCGTGGACCGGGCGAGGGCCTTGGGGAACGAGGCGCTCCGGCGCGCGGCGGGGGCCGACGGGGGTGGGGCGCTCGCCCTCTTGGGGCGGTACCTCCCCGAGCACGGCCAGGACCTCGTCGAGCTGCGCCGGCAGGCGGCCGAGCTCGCCTACGAGAGCGACGGGTACCCGCTCGGTTGAGGGGCGCCACGCAGTAGGTAGGTTCCAGCGAGCTCCGCTCGGCGGGCTCCGGCCGGAGGCCGGGGCCACCGGAAGCCACTCAGAGCGGCTTGAAGCGCTCGAACGTCTCGCCGCAGGACCGGCACGTCCGGATCTCGCGGCACAGCGTCGAGCCGAAGGCGTTCCGCACCCGGGTGTCCGGGTGGTCGCAGCGTGGGCAGCGCACCGGTGCGTCGAGCGCGATCTCGAGCAGGCCGCCATGGTGATCGGGCGGAGCGATGCCGAAGGCGCGCAGCTTCTCGCGCGCCGAGTCCGTCATGTCGTCGCTCGACCATGGCGGGCTGAGGGTGGTGATCACGCGCGCCTCCACGCCCAACGCGGCTACCGCTTCGCGCACCTCGTCCCGGATCACGTGCAGCGCCGGGCAGGCCGCGAACGTGGGCGTGATGGTCACCTCCAGGGCGATGCCGCCGTCCGCGGAGCGCACCTCCCTGACCACGCCGAGCTCGACGACGTCGACCGCCGGCAGCTCCGGGTCCTTGACCCGGCGCAGCGCGTCCCAGGCCGCCGTCACCAGAGGGTCGGCCCCGGGATGCTCACGCCGAGGCGTGCCGGTGCCAGGCCTCACCACGACGCGGCCTCAGGGTCGGCGCGCGCGACGGCCTGCATGGTGGCGAGCAGCTCCTTGCGGTGCTGGCCCGACTCCTCACGCGTGGAGGCCGCCGGGAGTACCGGGTCGTGGCCGGGGTCGATGCCGGCCGCTCCCATAGCGTCCCGCACGCGGCGGACCACCGCCGCGGCCAGTGTGTCCCAGTCGGGCAGGTAGCCCTCTGCCGCGAGCAGCGCGTCGCCGGGCAGAGGCGCGAGCAGGCCGCCCAGCTCGGGCCAGATGGCGTGGAGGGCGGCGCGCGAGCGGGAGCGCGACTCTTCGGTGCCCAGCCCCAGGCGCTTCACCCACAGCCCGCCGTGGCGCAGGTGGAAGAGCTCCTCGCGGTGCGCCTTGGCCGCGACCTCGGCGAGGGGGGCGTAGACGCTGCGGCCTAGGCGGGGGAGGGCCTCGGCCTCGTAGCAGTCGAAGGCGAACTGCCGCAGCATCGTGAAGGCCCAGTCGCCGCGCGGCATCTCTACCAGGCGGCAGCTGCGGAACGCCTCGGGGTCGCGCCGGAACGCGAGGTCGTCCGGGTCGGACCCGTCGAGCCCTTCGCGGAGGGAGTACCACAGGAGCGCGTGGCCGATCTCGTCCTGTGCGAGGTTCGCGAGCGCGATGTCCTCCTCGAGCAGCGGGGCGTGCCCGGTCCACTCCGAGTCGCGGTGGCCCAGGAGCAGCTCGTCGTCTCCCAGCGCGGTGAGGCGCTCCACGAGCGCCCGCCTCACGGCGCCCTCGGGAGGACCGGCAGCGAGGTCGCTCACTTCGCGCCGCTCTTCTCGGGCCGGGGCTTGACCGTGCCGTAGGCCGACTGCTGCTTGTAGGTCTTGTCGCGGGCCGGCTCGAACCAGGAGGGAGCGTCGCCCGGTTCGCTGCGGGTCACGTCCTCGGCGGCCACGACCCACCAGGCGAGGGCCGGCTCGCCCTCGGCCTGGGATAGCGCGGCGGCCAGCGCGGCGGCGTGGTCCTCGGACTCGACGTCCAGAACGTGGTCGACGAACGTCATCGAGCGCCGGTGGCTCGCCTTCCGGAAGACGTGGAAGGTCCGCGTGCCGGTCGGGCTTCGCTCTCCTACGGCGCCCGGAGCGCCTCCCGACGACAGCTCCTCCGCGGTACGCGAGTAGATGCTGTCCGCGTTCACGACCCAGACGCTCGCGGCCGAGGGCCGCCTGCCGAAGACGTGGCGCGCGTTGAGTAGCGCGTGCTCGGCGTCTGCGCCGTGGACGCTACCTACGGCCTGGTGTGGCTTGCCGGGCGCGTCCTGCTTGAAGACCTCCCAGCGCACCTAGGCCTCCGCGGCGGCGTAGGCCTCGAGCGCCTCGCGCACCCAGGCGCCGTTCGCGTGGGCCTCGTTGCGAGCCGCGAGGCGCTCGGCGTTGCAGGGGCCGCCGCCCTTGACAACGCGCCAGAACTCGTCCCAGTCGATTGGCCCATGCACCCAGTGGCCCGTCTCCTCGTCGAACCGCAGGTCGGGGTCGGGGACGGTGAGCCCCGCCTCTCTCAACTCGGGGACGTGCTCGTCGATGAACTCTTGCCTCACTTCGTCGTTCGTCTTCGTCTTGATGCCCCACCTCACCAGCAGCGGCGTGTTCGGCGAGTCCGAGTCGTGGGGCCCGAGCATCATCACGGACGGCCACCACCAGCGGTCGAGCGCGTCCTGCGCCATGCGCCGCTGGGCCGGCGTGCCCTGCGCGTAGGTGATGACCATCTCCTTGCCCTGCTTGTGGTGGAAGGTCTCCTCGGAGCAGATGCGCACCATCGCCCGCGAGTAGGGGCCGTACGAGCACTGCGCGAGCATCAGCTGGTTGCGGATGGCGGCGCCGTCGACGAGCCATCCGATCATGCCGACGTCGGCCCAGGTGAGGGTCGGGTAGTTGAAGACGCTCGAGTACTTCGCCCTGCCCTCCAAGAGCGCCAGCTCCAGCTCCTCCCGCGAGGCGCCCAGGGTCTCGGCGGCGTGATAGAGGTACTGGCCGTGCCCGGCCTCGTCCTGCACCTTGGCGATGAGCACGAGCTTGCGCCTGAGGCTGGGCGCGCGGGTGATCCAAGCGCCCTCCGGCAGCATGCCCACGACCTCGCTGTGAGCGTGCTGCGAGATCATCCTGATCAGCTGCCTGCGGTAGTCGTCGGGCATCCAGTCGCCGGGCTCGATCTTCTCCCCGGCTGCGATGCGCTCCTCGAACCGCGCCAAGCGCGGGTCGTCCGCCACGTTCCGCTCCACCTCGAGGGTCACGGCTCACCTGCCTCCCGTTCGTCGGCCGCCGGGTCGCGCGCCGACAGCCCGCGCAGCAGCGTCCGTGCGTAGCCGTCGGCCAGCTCGGCTTCCGACAGCCGCCCGGCCGGGTCGTACCACTGGTACGTGAAGTTCAGCGCCGAGAGGACGACGAGCGTCGCCAGACCGGCGTCCTCCACCTCGAAGTCCCCGCTCCTTGCGCCGGCCTCGATGACGCTGCTGAAGCGCGCCTGGTAGGCGTCCCTACGCGCCACCAGCTCCCGCCTGCGCTCGTCGGAGAGGTGCACCCAGTCCTGGAAGAAGACGGTGGCGTGGTCGAGCCCCTTGGTTATCACGCGC
>JBIQIQ010000235.1:0-2265 GCA_044507975.1 Deinococcaceae bacterium | reverse complement strand
GCGTCGTCGAGGGCGAAGCCGCGCTCCTCGTAGGGCTTGCGCAGGTCGGCGTGGAGCTCCCGCTGCACGTCGGCGAGGCGGATGCGGTCCTGGGGCCTCTTGGGGCCTGCGACGGAGGGCTCGACGTTGCCGAGGTCGAGCTCGATCACGTCGCTGAACACCGGGTCCGGCGTGGCCTCGTCGCGCCACATCATGTTCGCCTTGGCGTAGCGCTCGACGGCCTCGACCTCGTCCGGCAGGCGGCCGGTCTGCCGCAGGTAGCGCAGGGTCTCGGCGTCGACCGGGAAGAAGCCGACCGTGGCGCCGTACTCGGGCGCCATGTTCCCGATCGTCGCCCTGTCGGGCACCGTCATCGTGGAGAGTCCGGAGCCGAAGAACTCGACGAACTTGCCGACGACGCCCTTCTTGCGGAGCATCTGGGTGACCACGAGCACGAGGTCCGTGGAGGTGGCGCCCTCGGGCAGGCTGCCGGTGAGCCTGAAGCCGACCACCTCCGGCAGGACCATGTAGTAGGGCTGGCCGAGCATGACGGCCTCGGCCTCGATGCCGCCGACGCCCCAGCCGAGGACGCCGAGGCCGTTGATCATCGTCGTGTGGCTGTCCGTGCCGACGAGCGAGTCGGGGTACACGACCTCGAGGTCGCCGTGCTGCTTCGAGAGCACGCCCTTGGCGAGGTACTCGAGGTTGACCTGGTGGACGATGCCGGAGGCCGGCGGCACGACGTTGAAGTCGTCGAAGGCGGCCTGGCCCCACCGCAGGAACTCGTAGCGCTCGCGGTTGCGCTCGAACTCGATCTCGGAGTTGCGCAGGAGGGCGAGCGGGCTGTCGTACTCGTCGACCTGGACGGAGTGGTCGATGACGAGGTCGACAGGCACCTGCGGGTTGATCAGCCGCGGGTCGCCGCCGAGCCGCTGCATCGCGCTCCTGAGGGCCGCGAGGTCCACGACGGCGGGCACGCCGGTGAAGTCCTGCAGCACCACGCGCGCCGGCATGAACGGGATCTCCTCGTCGGCGACGGCGGTGGCGTCGTAGGCGGCCATGCGCCTGATGTCGGCCTCGGTGACCACGTAGCCGTCCTCGCTGCGCAGGAGGGACTCGAGCAGCACGCGGACGCTGAAGGGCATGCGGGCGACGTCGGCCAGGCCCGCCTCCTGCAGCGCCGCGAGGCGGTAGTAGTAGGCCTCGCCCGAACCGGTGTCGAACGTGGCGCGTGCCTTGAACGTGTCTGGGTTGGCTCTATCGGGCATCGTCTGCTCCCTACTCGTCGTTGCACTCGAGTCTGCGCCTAAACTACATGACGTGAAACAGCCTCCGTCACGTAGCTTCGCCCGGAGCGAGAGGCGCACCGTGGTGGTCACCGACCCGGCCGCCGCCTCCGCCCTTCTCGACCCGACCACGGTACGCCACCTCGCCCCTTTCCTCGGTTCCGAGCTCAGCGTCACCGAGGCCGCGGCCGCCACCGGCGAGAAGCCCAACACCGTGCTCAAGCGCGTGCGCCGCCTCGTCGACCTCGGGCTGCTCGAGGTGACGCAGGTCCGCGAGCGCGCCGGCCGGCCGATCCGCCTCTACTCCGCCGTCGCCGACGTGTTCTTCGTGCCCTTCGAGGTCACCGAGGCCGAGTCGCTGGAGGCCGCCCTCGCCGAGCGGGAGCGGTACGCCGAGGAGCTACTGCGCCGCAACGTCGTGAAGACCCGCATGGAGGCGCTCGGGAACTGGGGGACCCGGATCTACCGCGACGGCCGCGGCCGGCTCCAGGTGCAGACCGCCGTCACGCCCGACGCCAACGTGACGATGCTCGACCCCGCCGCGCCCGCGGTGCTCTCGGCGTGGCGCGACTCCTTGATGCTCGACTACGAGGACGCCAAGGCCATGCAGCGCGAGATGTTCGACCTCCTCTCGCGCTACCTCGACAAGGAGGGCTCGCAGCGTTACGTCGTGCACCTCGCGCTCGCCCCGGTGATCGTCTGAACGTGTGCCGCGTGAACGTTCTCACCTGCGCGGCGTAGCATCCGCACCATGAAGAGGATGCGCGTCTCGCAGGTCTTCGTCCTCGCCGCCTTCGCTCTGCTCGCGGCGTGCGCGCCAGCCACCCTCCCGGGCGCGGGCGACGAGGTCACCGCGGAGCTCGACCGGACGGCCAACGTCATCTACCACCGCATGGAGCTCGGCTACCTCGAGACCGGGACGTACACGACGAACGTCCTCGTAGACCTCGCGCTGCCGGAGGGCGCGCGGTGGACGCTCCAGGAGTTCGCCAACGACGGC
>JBIQIQ010000042.1:0-17055 GCA_044507975.1 Deinococcaceae bacterium | reverse complement strand
GTGCTGATGTGGATCGGCTTGCCGGACGGGTTCATCACCCCGACGAGCTCCTGGCCGGAGAGCGAGGCGTGGACCGTCACCTGGCGCGCGAAGAGATTGCGAGGGTCGAAGCCGCCTACCTGCTGGAGCCGCAGGAAGCCTTTGTCGTCGACGAACTTCACGTAGAAGCCGATCTCGTCCATGTGGGCAGCGACCATCGCACGCGGCGCGCCGTCCTTCGAAGCGCGCTTGACGGCGTGCAGGTTGCCCATGGCGTCGGTCTCCAGCGTGTCGACGACGCCCTCGAGCTCGGCCTCGATGATGCGGCGTACCTCGTCCTCGCGGCCGGGGACCCCGGCCGCTTCTGAGAGCTTCTTGAGAAGTTCCATGGGCGGAAGTCTACTCCGCGAGCCAGTCCCCGACGGCAGAGGCGAGCTCGGCCGCGCACTCCTCGTGCACCGCGTGACCGCATCCCTCCGCGAGCCAGAGCATTCCGCTCGGCAGTTCTGCCGCGAGTCGCTCCGACTGCTCGACCGGCACGACGCCGTCCTCGCTTCCCGCCACGACGAGCGCCGGGACCTGCAGGCCGGTGAGCCGGCCGGCCAGGGTCGCGGGGGGCTCGGCCTGCGACAGCCGCCACAGCGCCACGTCCCAGCCCTCCACCGTGAACGGCTCGAGGAACGCGTCGATCCTCTCCGCGGAGATCGCCGTCGGGTCGTGCCAGCCGGCCCGAAGGATGCGCAGGCCGGGCTCGGCGGCCAGCTGCCTCAGGAAGACCGGGCCGAGGCGCTCGAACTGGGGGGTGGCCATCACGAGGCGGGACAGCCACGTGCGGCGCTGCACCGTGTACGGCGACGCCCCCACCGTCACCAGGCCGCCGACGAGCCCGGGCTCGGAGAGCGCCGCCTCGAGGGCGATGGAGGCGCCGTACGCGTGGCCCAGGAGCACGGGCTGCTCCAGGCCGAGCTCCTCGATAAGGGCCGCCACCAGCCGCGGCTGCGAGGCGGCGGCGTACGGGTCGAGCGCCGCGCCACCAGCGCCCGGGTCCGGCCTCTCGGAGAGCCCGAGGCCGGGGAGGTCGACGGCCACGACGTCGCCATGCTGGGCGAGCAGCGGCGCGAGGTCGTCGAAGGTGCGGCTGCTGTAGGGGAAGCCGTGCAGCAGCAGGAAGGTCCGGCCAGCGCCAGGGCCGCCCCACCGGCGCACGTGCAGGTCGATGCCCTCGACCTGCACGTACTCGGCGCCCGGACCGGCGACCTCGGCCAGCGGCCGGGTCCCTGTCGGCGGCGTCACCGGCACGATCAGCGGCACCACCACCACGGCGATGGCGAGCAGCGCCAGGATGACGAGCGAGACCTTGATGCGGAAGGGCACGGCGCTGCTCTCGCTCGGCTAGGCGCTCAGCGGCCCTTGAACTCGGGAGCTCGCTTCTCGAGGAAGGCCTTCGTGCCCTCCAGCATGTCCTCGCTGGTGGCCACGAGGCCGAAGAGGTCGGCCTCGATCTCGAGGCCCTGGGACAGCGTGACGTCGAGCCCCCGCGACACGGCCTCCTTCGCCAGGCCGAGGGCCAGCGGCCCGTTGCGACCTGCGAGCTTCGCGAGCTCGACCGCCGTAGCGAGGGCGTCGTCGGCCACGCGGTTGACGAGGCCCATCTGCAGGGCCTCCTCGGCGGTGACGTGCCGGCCGGTGAGGATGAGGTCGAGAGCCCGGCCCTGGCCGATCAGCCGCGGCAGGCGCTGCGTGCCGCCGTAGCCGGGGATGATGCCGAGGCTCACCTCGGGGAGGCCGAGCCGCGCCTGCGGCGAGGCCACCCTGAGGTCGGCCGCCAGCGCCAGCTCGAGCCCGCCGCCCAGAGCGAAGCCGTTGACGGCCGCGACCGTGGGGAAGGGCAGTGACGCGAGAGAGTTGCACACGTCCTGGCCCAGCAGCGAGAACTCGCGGGCCGTGAACGCGTCCTCGACGCGGTTGATGCCGCCGATGTCGGCGCCGGCTACGAACGCGCGGCCCGCCCCGGTGACGACGAGTGCCTTGACGTCGACGTTCGCCTCGGCGGCGGAGAAGGCGAGCGCCAGCTCGACGAGGACGTCCTCGTCGAGGGCGTTGAGGGCTTCCTGGCGGTCGACGGTCACGACCGCGACGTGCTCGTCGAGCTCGTAGCGGACGAACCTCAGCTCGGGGACCTCGACCTCGAAGGAGCCGTCTTCGTCCTGCGCGTCGTCGTTCGGGAACCGGTCGCTCATGCGTCGCCTCCGTAGTCGTAGAAGCCTTTGCCGGTCTTGCGGCCCAGCATGCCTGCCCTGACCATCTGCTTGATAAGGGGAGCCGGGCGGAACTTCGGGTCGCCGAACTCCTCGAAGAGCGCCTGGCCGGCAGCGAGCCCGACGTCGAGGCCGACGAGGTCGGCGAGCGCCAGGGGGCCGATCGGCATGTTGGCGCCGAGCTTCATCGCCGCGTCGATCTCCTCGGCGCTGGCGACGCCCTCGGAGAGCGCGTGCACCGCGTCGTTGATGTACGGCACCAGGAGCCGGTTGACGATGAAGCCCGGCTTGTCGGCGCACACGATCGGCTTCTTGCCGAGGCCGGCTGCGAACTCGCGGGCCCGCTCGACGACGTCCTCGGGCGTGAGGAGCGCCCTCACGACCTCCACCAAAGGCATGACCGCGACGGGGTTGAAGAAGTGCAGGCCGCAGAAGCTCTCCGGCCTGCCGCTGAAGGCGGCCAGCTGCGTGACCGAGAGGCTCGACGTGTTCGTCGCCAGCAGCGCCCCCTGCGGGGCCAGCTTGCCTAACTCGCCCCAGACGCGCTCCTTCACCTCGAGCGACTCGAAGACCGCCTCGATGACGACCTCCGCGCCTTCGACGGCGCTCAGTGTCGTGGCCGGCGTCACGCGCCCGGCCGCCGCCTCCGCCGTCTCCTGGTCGACGGTGCCCTTGCGCACCATGCGCTCCAGGCTGCCCTTCATGGTCGCGACGCCGCGGTCGACCGCGGCCTGCACCTGGTCGACCAGGTGCACCTCGTGGCCGGCCAGCGCGCACGCTTGGCCGATGCCCGAGCCCATGGCCCCGGCTCCTATGACGGTTACTCTCATGACCTCAGGTTCCCCTTCCGGAGCGCGCCGGCAGCACGCCGGCGCCGCTCAGGCGCCTTCCAGCTCGACGATGGCGTCGAGCGCGGCCGTGACCATGTCGAGCACGCCCTCCCTGAGCAGGTCGGGGGCGAGCATGTGCTCGTCGCCGATGCGGTTGCTGACGACGAGGATGCAACCGGTGCTAACGCCGCGCAGGGCTCCGAGCGTGAAGAGGGTGGAGGCCTCCATCTCGATGCCGAGAACGCCGCGGCGCGACAGCTCGGGGACGTCGGCTGGGGAGGTGGCGTAGAAGGCGTCGTCGGTCTGGATCAGGCCGGTATGGGTGGTACGGCCGGTGCGCTCGGCAGCGGCCTGGAGGGCCTGCACGACGGCGTGATCGGCCACGGGGCTGTAGGGGATGCCGCGCAGGTACTGGCGCGTCGTGCCGTCGTTCGGGACGCTGGCCGTGGCGACGACCAGGTCGCCGGGGGCGACGCCGTCGCCGACGGCGCCGCAGGTGCCGACGCGGACGAGGCGCCGGGCGCCGAGGCGCACGACCTCCTCGACGACGATCGCGAGGCTGGGGCACCCCATGCCGGTCGTCTGGACGCTGACGTTCACCCCGTTGTAGCTGCCGGTGTAGCCGAGCAGGTGGCGGTGCTCGTTGTAGAGGCGGGGGGAGTCGAACAGTGCCTCGGCGATCAGCGTGGCGCGGTCCGGGTCGCCGGGAAGCAGGACCGCGGGGGCGACGGCCCCTGGCTCGGCCCGCACGTGGAGCTGACTCATCGGCGCCACGATACCAGAGGCCCAGGTATGAACCGCTCCACCTCGGGGGCTCCGGGCACCGTGCTAGATTGCCCGCGATGACCGACCTGGAGGACATCCTGGCGCGGGCGTGGGCCCGCGTCGAGGCTTGCCGTGTGGTGGCGGTCGCCGGGATGGACGGGCTGCTCATCGAGCGGCATCCCGGGCCCCAGGACGAAGCCGCCCTCGCGGCCACCCCCTCTTCCGAGTCGATCGATCACGTCGTAGCCGAGGTGACGACCCTCTTCGGCGTCACCGGTGGTGCGATGAGCCGCGAGCTCGGCTCGCCCATCGCCGAGCTGATCGCCCTCGGCGAGGCCGGCGGCTACCTCGCTCGGCGCGTGTCTCCCGACCTCTTCTGCGTCTTCGTCACGGGCGCCTCCGCCGACCTCTCCAACGTGAGGGCCGGAGCGGAGGAGCTCGCGCGCGAGCTGAGCGGCGCCCTGGTGTGATGGCAGGGGAGCCGGCTTCGGACTCGGCGCGGCTGGTCGAGACCGCGCGCGCGGTGCGCGGCGTCGTGGCGGCCGCGGTCGTCAGCAGCCAGGGCGAGGTCCTGGCCGCCGCCGGCGACGAGGCTGCTCTGCTCGAGCGCATGCAGCAGGCCGCCACCAGCGCCCTGGCCGCGGCCGAGGCGTTCTCCGGCCTGTTCGACGAGGCGGAGCGAACGGCTCCGGACGAAGGCGGCGAGGGAGCGGACGAGGCCGATGCCGACGGCACGCAGCACCTGACGGTCCTCTACCAGGACGGCCCGCCCCTGCTCTTCTCACCCGTGCCTGGCGAGAGGCTCATGGTCGTGGCGGTCGCGACGCCCGCCGACATCGGCCGGGCGCGCTTCCAGCTCAAGCGCCTCGGCGCGGGCTGAGGTCCGGCTGGCGGGCGCCGGCTCCCTCCCGCGCGGCTAGGCTGGGGGCGTGAAGCAGCCCCTGAAGTTCGAGATCGACAAGGAGATCGCGCGCGGGCGCCCGACGAACGGCGCGCTCATCGCGCACACCGCGGACGAGTTCATCTTCGACTTCGTGCTCGTCATGCCCGGCCAGCAGCCGGTAGTCACGTCGAGGCTGGTCACGAGCCCGCGCCACGCCAAAGCCCTGCTGCGGAGCCTCGAGGACAACATCAGGCGCTACGAGGCCAGGCACGGCGAGGTGCCCGAACCCGCTCGACCGGTGCAGGCCGGGCAGGTGACTCCGCCCGGCGACGACGAGGGGCCCAACTAGCATGAGAAAGTGATGAGTCCCCTCTGATACCTGGCCACCGACGGCCTAGTGTTTGTATATGTCCATGTCCGAGCGGGTCGTCGTCTACTTCGACTACCTGTGCCCGTACTCCTGGCGCCTCGCAGAGCTGATCGCTCACGCCGGGACCGAGGTGCAGGCCGAGTGGCGGCACGTGTCGGCGGTCCAGCTCGAGCGCGACCTCAGATGGCGTCTCGCCGACGAGCCGAAGGCGCCGCGGTGGCAGATGTGGAACGCGGCGCTCGACCCCGAGGACGGCAGCGGCTGCAAGGGCCTGCTGCCGTTCTTGTCTTCCGTCGCCGCGCGGGCGCAAGGGCAGGGCGCCTTCGACCGCTTCCGCTTGGGTCTGCTGCGCGCCGCGCACCTCGACGGCCGTCCGCTCAACCGTGACACCGCGGGGGCGGTGGCCCGCGAGTCCGGCCTCCACATGCCGCGTTTCTGGCGCGACCTCGACAACCCCGAGAACCGCACGGCCCTGGCGCACGAGCACATGCGCGCCGTGGCGGCGGAGGTGACCAGCACTCCGAGCGTCGTGTTCCCCGGCTCTCACGTCGCTCACGTGAGGTTCAAGAAGGTGCCGGCCACCTCTCCGGAGGCGCTCGGGCTCATGGCGGCCGCGTTCGGGCTCGTCCCGGGCGCCGCGGTGAGCCTCGCCCTGCGCGGAGGTGCAGACCTCAACTGACGGACCGTGCGTCAGGCGCGTTAGACTGCGCGCGTGCGGCTCGGACAGAACGTGGGGCATGGCTCGGACGTGGGCCGGGTCAGGCCGTTCAACGAGGACTACCATCGCGTCTGGCAGTTCCCCCTCGACGGCGGCGACATCACGCTGCTCGCCGTCGCGGACGGCATGGGGGGCGCGGCGGCCGGCGAGGTCGCGAGCAAGCTCGCCATGGAGGTCCTCGACGAGTCGTTCAGCCGCTACATCGAGGAGATCCGCTCCGGCAAGCCCGTGGTGGGCATCGACAAGCTCATCGACAAGGCCGTGCGGCTCGCGAACCGGCGGGTCTATGCCGCCTCGATCAAGCAGCAGGGCCGGCGCGGCATGGGCTCGACCCTCACCTGCGTCGCCCTGCAGCGTCGGACGGCGTTCCTCGGCCATGTCGGCGACTCGCGCGCCTACCTCGTGCGCGGCAAGAAGATCTACCAACTGACCAAGGACCACTCGTGGGTGGAGGAGCAGCTCGAGAAGGGGCTCCTGAGCGAGGACGAGGCGAAGAGCCACGAGTGGCGTAACCTCATCACCAGGGTGCTGGGAACGCGACCACAGGTGGCGCCGGACGTCGTCGAGATCTCGGTCGAGAAGGGCGACGTCTTCGTCGTCTCCACCGACGGGCTGCACGGGCTCGTGACCCCGGAAGAGGTGCTGTCCGAGGTGATGCGCACCTCCAGCAGGCAGTCGTCCGTCGAGGCGCTGATCGCGTTGGCCAACGACCGCGGCGGGCCCGACAACATCACGCTGATCATCGCCGAGGTGGACGAATGACCATCGTGCTCATCGCGGTCGCCGCGGCGCTCGTCGCCGCCCTGGTCAGGGCGCCGGCGTGGCTGTCCCTCGCTCTGCTGGTCGTCGCCGCCGGGTTGGCGGTCGGCGCCCTCGTGTTGGGCGGCGTCGACCGGGCGCTGGCCCCGCTCCTGCTCGCCGCGCTCGCCGTGGGCCTCATCGTGCCGTCGGGCGTGCAGGCGGTGCGCAGCGCGCGGGTCGCGCCGCCCAAGGGCAAGCGCAAGGGTGCCCCGGTCCAGCCGAAGGGCAAGCCGGCGGCGACCTCGAGCTTCGAGAACGCCGACATCCCCGGCTACGAGCTGCTCGAGAAGGTCGGCTCCGGCGGCATGGCGAGCGTCTACCGGGCGCGCCGCAAGTCCGACGGCCAGATCGTCGCGCTCAAGATCCCCATGGAGCAGTTCGTCGCCGACGCGAAGTTCATCCGGCGCTTCCACCGCGAGGCCGAGGTGGCTCAGCGGCTCAACCACGTCAACATCGTGCGCACCTACGAGCACGGCGCGATGGGCGTGCAGCACTACATGGTCATGGAGTACGTGGACGGCCGCAGCCTCGAGGGGTACATCGAGGGCGGCGAGCTCGACATCGAGCTGGGCATCGACATCATGAAGCGCGTCGTCCGCGCGCTGCAGCACATCCACTCGGCCGGCATCATCCACCGCGACATCAAGCCCGCCAACGTCATGATCACCCGGGGCGGCATCAAGGAGGACCGCGAGCCCCGCCTGCAGCCCGAGGCCGTGAAGCTGATGGACTTCGGCATCGCCGGCGGCAAGGTCCTCTCCCGCCTCACGATGACTGGTGCCCGCGTGGGCACCCCGGTCTACATGTCTCCGGAGCAGGCGCGCGGCCTGAAGATCGACCACCGCTCGGACATCTACTCTCTGGGCCTCGTCTTCTACGAGGTCCTCACCGGCCAGACGGCCTTCAAGGGCGGCTACGAGGCGATCGTCCACCAGCAGATCTTCCAGACGCCGCCGCCCCCGCGGCAGGTGGTCCTCTCCGTGCCCAAGGCGCTCGACCAGCTCGTCATGCGCATGATCGCCAAGGACGCCGACGAGCGGCCCACCCTCGACGAGGTGCTCGACGTCCTCGAGAGCGTCGAGGTCGGAGCGGAGGAGGACGCCCAGCTCCCGACGAGGCTGGTCCTGACCGTCAGCGCCCGCCAGGGCGTGCTGCGCATCCTCGACACCAGCGGCAACCTCCACACCTCCATCGGTGACGTCGGCACGGGCGAGAAGGACTTCTCCTCCGCGCCGCTCTCCGTCGCCGTCGACTCGAAGGGCGACCTCTTCGCCGCGATCTTCGAGTACCGGGTCGGGCAGGAGAACCACCGGATGGTCCACAAGCTCGCCCCCGACGGCTCGAAGGTCCTGTCGTTCGGCAGCTACGGCATGCAGCCCGGCGAGTTCCTCTACCCGGCCTCCGTCGCCGTGGCGCCCGACGACTCCGTCTTCGTCCTCGACAGCGAGACGCACCTCGTGCAGCGCTTCACGAACGACGGCCGCTTCCTCTCCTCGTTCGGCGGCCGGGGCAAGGGCCACGGCACCTTCGACGACCCGCGCGTGATCACGGTCGATTCGGAGGGGAACGTCTACGTCCTCGACTACGGCAACCGCCAGGTCCAGCGTCTGGGCCCCGACGGCAGCTACCAGACCCGCTGGGCGTTCAAGATCGCGGCCGACCAGCCCGGCATGCGCCTGCTCGACGGGATGACCGTCGACCACGAGGGCAGCGTCTACATCTCCGACGCCGCCGCATCGAAGATCCGCAAGATCACGCCCGAGGGCAAGGTGGGAGTCTCGTTCGCGGTCGACGCGAAGCAGGGCGAGCTGACCGACACGCTGGTCGACCTCGGGGTCGACGACGAGGGCTGCCTCTACGCCGCGCGGCGCGGCGGCCACATGATCCGCAAGTACGACCCGGCGGGCAAGCTGGTCGGGACGTTCGAGACGTACGCGCCGGTCGTCCAGATGATCGTCGACCTGCGCGAGCGCCGCGAGGCCACCCGGCTCGGGCCGGGGTTGGCGGCCGAGCGCTCCTAAGGGCTAGAGCGAGGTTCGGCTCCTCGAGGGCCGCCGCGCCGGATGGTCTGCCGAGGGCGCGCGGGATCCTCTCCTCAGCACGCTCTTCAAGTATCCCGCTAGCGAGATGGTGGGAACCGGCCTCTACAGGCCCGTGCATGCCGTCCCGCTCGACATGTGAGCCGTCAGCAGCGTCCCTTCTAGTATCTCGACAGCGGGATACTTGAAGAGGGCCGGCCAGGAAGGCCCTCCCGGGCGGCCGCAGCCGCAGCCGCGGGCCTACAGGCCGGGAATGAGCCTGATCACGCGGTCGAAGAAGGTCAGGAACACGCGCATGAGGCCGGTCGTCACGCCGGTCATCGACAGCACGAAGAAGAAGACCATGAAGCCCAGGATCCCGAACTGGGCGATCTGCATCACGAAGCGGCGCAGGTCGGCGTTGCCCAGGGCCAGCGCGGCGCGGCCGCCGTCGAGCGGCAGGAGCGGGAAGATGTTGATGACGGCGTGGAGCACCGCTGTCGAGGCGGCGATCCCGAAGGCGTTGAACAGGCTGGGGCTAGCGAGCGACCGGAAGATCGCCGCGACGACCATGCTGAGGAACGCGACCACCAGGTAGGCGCCGATCCCGGACACCCACACCCACGCCTCGCTGCGGCCACGGCGCGAGTAGTTGCGCGAGTTGACGGGCACCGTGCGCGGCCAGCCGAAGCCGAGCAGCAGCAGGAAGACCACGCCGATCGGGTCGAGGTGGCGCGTCGGGTCGAACGCCATGAAGCCGGCGAGCCGCGGCGACGGATCGCCGAGGCGGTTGGCCACCCAGGCCTGCACCATGTTGTGGAAGATCAGGGCCATCACCATCACGATGCTCGCGATCACGATGGTGGTGAAGTCGGTTCCGAATCTGAGGATCACTCTGGCACCCCGGGTCGCTCGGGTCGTCGCAGCTCGTCGACAAGGCGCCTTGCGAGCTCCAACTCTTCCTCGAAGCTGTCTGTCTGACGTCGGGCCCGGGCACGCTCGACGTCGGCTAGGACGCGGCCGACGGCTGGGCCCTCTGGCAGCCCCAAAGCTACCACATCCCTCCCACGCAGCCTCCGGCGGGGAGGCTCCTCCATCACGCGCACGAGCTGCTCCGCCAGCGCCCCGCCGCGGGCCATGACGACCGCGCCCTCGGCGGGGGAGAGCTGCTCGAGCTCGCTGTCGGCGGCAGCGACCGGGGCAGAGGGGTCGTGGCCGAGGAGCCTGACGAGGCGGTCGCGAGCAGCGAGCACCCGCCGCGGCCAGTTGAACGCCTCGACGTGCCTTATCGCCGCCTCGTCGCTCTGGCTGACGAGCAGAGCGAGAAGGTAGGCCTCGTCAGGAACGTCGCCCTTGGCGCGGGCATCGTCGAGCGCCTCCAGCGCCTCCCGCGCCGACGCCAGCTCCAGGCCGAAGAACGGCTCGAGGACGCCGAGCCTCTCCATCACCTCCAGCGGCGGCGTCACCCTCTGCTCGGCGAAGGTCAGCTCGAGCTCCGCGCGCAGCCGGGAGCGGCTGACCCCGGCGCCGAGGCCCTCCGCCACCACCGCTCGCGCCTTGGCCGCCGTGTCGCCGGAGAACTCGAACGCCAGGCGCCCCGCCAGCCGGGCGCCGCGCAGGATGCGCGTCGGGTCCTCCACCAGGGAGAGCGGGTGCAGGACGCGCAGCTGTCGTCGCTCGAGGTCGGCGCGGCCCTGGTAGGGGTCGAGCACCGCGACCGGCGTGGGCTTGAGGCGCAGGGCCAGCGCGTTGATCGTGAAGTCGCGGCGGGCCAGGTCCTGCTTGAGGCTGCTCGGGCTCACGTCCGGGAGGGCTCCCGGTCGGGCGTACGTCTCCTCTCGGGCCGTGGCCAGGTCGACGACGAGCCCGTCCGGCAGGCTGAGGGTGCAGGTGCCGAAGTCGAGGTGGCACGCGAGCGAGCCACCCAGCCGGCGCTGCAGGGCGGTGCCGAACGCCTCCACGTTGCCGCCCTCCACGACGAGGTCGACGTCCTTGCTGCCGGCGCCGAGCATCAGGTCGCGGACGGTGCCGCCGACGAGGTAGAGCGGGTGGTCGCCGGAGAGCTCCTTCGCGGTCTCCACGACGGCGCGGGCGCGGGGAGGCAGGCGCGTCAGAAGCGCCTGTGCCTCGTCGGTGTCGTCACGCCGGTGGCGCGCCTGAATGAGGTCGGCGCGGGTGACGATGCCGACGAGCCGGCCCTCGTCCACGATCGGCACGCGACCGACGTTGTGAGACAGCACGAGAGCCTCCAGCTCGGGGATCGTGGCGCCAGGCGGCGCCGACACGACCGCGCGGCTCATGAACCCGCTCACGCGGCTCTCGCCGAGGTCGTGCCGCAGGGCCCGGTCGATGTCGCGGCGCGACACGACCCCGACCACGCGCCCGGCGGCGTCGACGACCGGCATGCCGTTGTGCCCGTGGACGAGGAGGTGCGCCTGCGCTTCGGCGACGCTGACGTGCTCGGGCACCGTCCGCACCGGCGCGCTCATGACCTCGCGAGCCGTGAGCACGGGCGCGGCGTGACGCGCGAGCGCCGCCAGCACGCGCTCGGCGGCGGCGCGGGGCGACAGGTCGGTCTTGCCGTAGGCGGCGCCCGGGTGCCCCGATCCGCCGACCGCCTCGCCGAGAGCAGCGGCGCTGTCGAAGCGCTCGTTGCTGCGGGCGAACACCAGCGTGCGTCCACCCATGCCGGCGGTCACGAGCGCCGCGTCGGCGCCGTGCACGTCGAGCAGCTCGCTGACGAGCCCGCTGACGCCGGGCACGTAGTCGGGGTTCTCGAAGGCGGCGACCACCACGGGCCGGCCAGCGACGACCGCGATCGCGGCCTCGTCGTGGAGCCGGTCGCGGAAGGCGAGCTGCTCGGGGGTCAGCACGTCGTGCGCGAAGCGCCGCACTAGCTGAAGGCTCCCGCCCTGCGCCAGGAGGTAGGCGGCAGCGCGGTAGTCGGCGGGGGTCGTGCCCACGTAGCTGAGGTTGCCCGTGTCCTCGTGGATGCCGAGCAGGCCGAGGCTCGCCACCGCCGGCGGGACCGGCGTGGCCGTAGCGGCCAGCTCGCGGGTGAGCAGGGTCGCGGTGGCCCCGACCCTCTCGACGATGCCGCGCGCGGCGGGGATGGGGCTCTCCGGCAGCGGGTGGTGGTCGTAGAGGGTCACGGGCACGTGCCCGACGAGGACGTCGTAGGGCTTGATGCGCGTGGGGTCGGCGGTGTCGACGACCACGAGCTCGGTGACCGCGTCCACGTCGACCTCGCTGTCGTCGAGAAGTTCGAGCACGTCGCGGTAGAGGCTTAGGAACGAGGCCATCGCCTTGCCGATCGCGCCCTGCACGGTGGCGCGGCTGCCGGGGAAGAGCACCTGCGCGAGGGCCAGCGAGGCCAGCGCGTCGAAGTCGGGCTGCTCGTGCGTGACGATCAGGCGCATGGGCCTCGAACGCTCACCGGATCGTGACCGGACCCGACCCCACGTTCTCCAGCACAACGTCGATGACGCGCCCGCCGTCTCTCAGGCTGGCGCTCTCCCACACGCCGGTGTCGCCGCGTCCGCTGCGCCTCTCGAGGAAGCTCGGCAGGCGCAGCGGGCCCGAGCCGTCGTCCTCGACCGTCAACCGGATCGGTGCGCTGTCGGGGAGGTCGAGCTCCAGCGGCCCGCTTCCCAGGTCGAGGACCAGCCTGATGTCGGTGCCCTCGCCGATGAACATGCGGGTCGGGCCCGACCGGAGGTCGGCGCGCATGTCGACCGATGCGCCGGGAGCGATGCTGAGGTCGAGGGAGCCAGATCCGCCCTCGACAGACACGGCGTAGGGCCTGCCCCCACCCGGCAGCTCGACGGTGGCAGGGCCGCTGCCCACCTCGAGGTCGAGCGCGGTGAGCTGCGTGCTGGCGAGGTCGAGCCGGGAGGGGCCCGAGCCGCCGTCGAACGCGAGCTCGAGCGGCAGGCCGCGAGGGACCTCGATCTGCCAGCGGGACCGCGCGGAGAACAGCGTGAACCCCCCGCGCTGGGGCTGGACGCGGACGCGCGCGGTGTCGCCGCCGCTCACGTTGACCCGCGCCGGGGTGTCGCCGGTGAACCTGGCGCCGATCAGGGTGGCGGCGTCCGCTGCCGCCGTGACGATCGTCTCGGGAGAGCCGGCGTCGATGTCGAGGGCCACCTGGCGCGTCTGAGGCAGGAGCCCGTGGTGCACGTCCCGGCCAGCCGGCGCGCCGGTCAGGCCGGCGGGCGCGGCCGGCCAGAAGAGGCCGAACAGCAGGATGATGCCGGCTCCGACCGCGACGAAGGGGACGTCCCGCGGCCGCCGCTCCGGGATCCACAGGTCCAGCCCCCCGGCGATGAGCAGCAGCGGCCACAGGCGGGCCACCGCCGCCGTCAGGGACGGCGGGACGAAGCCGGTGAGGAGGAGCAGCCAGATGACCCCGACGGCGATCAGGACGATGGGCAGGACGCGCTGGTTCATCTATCCTCCCTCAGCCGCGCTCGTTCTCGTCGGGGTACTCGCCTCCGTCGACCGCCGGTCCGCCGAGCGGCTCGTCGGACGGTGTCGGGTCGGCGGGGTGAGGCTCGTCGGAGACGGTCGGTACGTCGGGAGGCGCAGGTGGTGCCGGAGGCGGAGGGGCGCCGGCCGGCGTGACGCCGGACGGGACGGTCGAGCCCGGGCCCGTCGGTCGTACCGGTGTGTCCGCGTGAGCGGGCTGCTCGGGCGCCTCTGGAGCCGCCGCGCTCCGGGTCATCCAAGGCAGCGGCGTCTGCGGGTCGCGGAAGAACAGCAGGTAGACGCCCGCGCCGATGAGGAGCAGGGGGACGAGCCAGCGCATCGAGCCGCCGAGCCCGCCGAAGATGATGAACTCGAAGAAGACCCCGAAGACCGCGAACAGCGTGAGCCCGATGTAGACGGTGCGCAGGCCGTCGCGCTCGCGGGACTGGTCGCTGGTCAGAGCGCCGTGGATGAAGGTGCCGGCGCCTACGCCCGCCACGATCAGCGCCCAGCAGTACGACCAGGCCTCCCAACGGCCGGTGCCGTTGAGGATGAGCAGGATCAGGCCGATCGTCGTGACGATGGACCCGGGTACGGCGAGGCCGGCGGAGTCACCCCGGCCGAGGAAGGCAGAGCCGAGGAGTATGACGCCGGGGATGATAACGAAGAGCGGCCACGCGAACTGCCCGACGTCGGTGACCCGCCCCAGCAGGAAGAGGGCACCGAGGACTATCAGGGCCACGCCCAGGATCTTGTCGCGGTCTCGCATGGTCGCCTCCCGACGCGCGCCCGCACTCGCCGGGCACGAACGTTCTCACCGTCGGGAACCATCGTACTCGACCCCCCAGGGGCTCACCGAGAGACGATGGGGGCAGGCGCCTGCGACTTTCGGATGAGGTCGGCCATCGCCGCGCGGGCGTGGACCAGACCGTTCTCGACGAACACCTCGGAGGTCAGGCGGCCGCTCGAGGCGGAGCCGACCACGTAGAGCCCCGGCACGCCGGACTCGTAGGTATCGGGGTTCACGCGCGCCTTGCCGGTGCCGGGCTCCACCACCACCCCCGCCTCCTCGATGAGCCACGTGGGCGCCGAGTAGCCGGTGAGGACGAACGCCTGGTCGGCCTCCAGCACCTCTTCGCCCTGACCCGGTGCCGGCGTGATCGGCGCGACCACGACGCGCCCCGGCTCGAAGCGCCGAACGGCATTGGCGAAGCGCGCGCCGATGCTCCCCTCCCGGATGCGGTTCTCGAGGTTGGGACGGATCCAGTACTTGAGCGTGGACTTCATGGCCTCGCCGCGGTGGACGATGGTGACCCTGGCTCCGGCCCGGTAGAGGTCGAGGGCGGCGTCGGCCGCGCTCGAGCCGCCGCCGACGATGACGACGGGCCTGCCGAAGTACTGGTGCGCCTCGGTGTAGTAGTGGCTCACCCCCGGGAGGTCCTCGCCCGGCACGCCGAGGAGGTTGGGGTTGTCGAAGTAGCCGGTCGCCACCACGACCGCGCCGGCGTGCAGGGTGCCGGTGAGGCCCGAGGGCGCCTGAGCCTCGGTGGTGACGGCGAACCCGGGCGCACCCTTCCGGGAGCCAGGGGAGCCCTGCAGCGACTTCAGGCCGACGACCCGCGTGAACTGGCGGACGGCGAGACCCTCGTTGGCGACGACCTTGCGGTAGTAGTCGAGCGCCTCCTTGCGCGTGGGCTTGTCGGACGCCGAGACGAGCGGGTGCCCGCCCACCTCGAGGCGCTCGGAGGTGGTGAAGAAGAGCATGTAGACGGGGTAGCGGGCGATGGCGGCGACGACCGGACCCTGATCGAGCAGTACCGCCGAGAGGCCCGCGCGCTTGGCGAGGATGGCGCACTCGATGCCGATGGGGCCGGCGCCGACGATGGCGACGTCGTAGCGCCTATGCGCCACGCCGGAGCCGTTGGGGAGCGCGCTGCCCGTCATGGCATCAACCTAACAGCCGCGCATGTGCCGGGGCGGAGCCCAGGGTCATACCAGCCCAGGGCCACGCGGCAGGCGCCTAGCGCCCCGTGGCGGCTGGTCGACCTTCCCGCACGATGGGCAGTACGGGCAGACGGCGCACGCCTCGCAGGCGGGCCTGCGCGCGGTGCACACGCGGCGGCCGTGCAGGATCAGGGCGTGGTGCAGGAACACCCACTGGTCGGCGGGGAAGAGGCGCTGGAGGTCGGCCTCCACCTTGTCCGGGTCGGTGTGGCGGGTGAAGCCGAGCCTGCGGGCGAGGCGCCCGACGTGCGTGTCGACGGCGATGGCGTTCACGCCGAACGCGTTCGAGAGCACTACGTTCGCGGTCTTGCGGCCCACGCCAGGCAGGGCCACCAGCTCGCTCATCGAGCCCGGCACCTCGCCGGCGTGCCTCTCGACCAGCGCCTTGGCCGTCGCCACGGAGTTGCGCGCCTTGGTGCGGTAGAGGCCGATCGTACGGACGTAGGGCTCGACCTCCTCCGGCGTGGCCGCGGCGAGGGCGAACGCGTCGGGGTAGGCGGAGAAGAGCGCCGGGGTCGCAGCGTTCACGCTGACGTCGGTGGCCTGCGCCGAGAGGAGCGTGGCGATGAGCAGCTGGAACGGTGTCGTGAACTCGAGCTCTGTCCGGGCGTCGGGGTAGAGCCCCCGCAGGCCCTCGAGCACCAGCTGGGCCCGATCACGCTTGGCCCTCAGCGACTCCCTTGCCACGCGTGATGCTAACCGCGGTTCGCGGGCCGGTGACGTCATAAGTGAGCGATTCACCAGTCTCACGCGGCACTCACGAGGTACCTTGGCAGGCAGTGTTCTCGCGTGGCGTGCCACGCGGGTGCGACCCGTCGACGGCGGGCTAGGAGGAGAGATGCCCGTTTACGAGTACAAGGCGCGCGACCGCACAGGCAAGCTCATCGCCGCCACGATGGAGGCGGCCTCCGAGCGTGACGTCGCGGCGTCCTTGCGGCAGAAGGGCTACTTCATCTCCGAGATCAAGTCGCCCAAGTCGGGGCTCAACGCCGACATCAAGCTCCCGAAGTGGCTCGACGTCGGCTCCGTCCCCAACGCCCGCGACATCACGATCTTCTCGCGCCAGTTCGCCACGGTGATCAACGCGGGCCTGCCTGTGGTGCAGAGCCTCGCGATCCTCCACCGCCAGGCGGAGAAGCAGGGCCTCAAGGACTCGCTGAGGCGCGTGCGCGAGGACGTCGAGACGGGCCAGAACCTCTCGGACGCCCTCTCCAAGCACCCGCGGCTCTTCAACAAGCTCTACATCTACCTGGTCCGCGCGGGCGAGGTGTCGGGCAACCTCGACGGCATCCTCGAGCGCATCGCGACCTACATGGAGAAGCAGGCTGCGCTGCGCGGCAAGATCCGCACTGCGCTCACCTACCCGACGGTGGTCCTCGTCATCGCCCTCGCGGTCACGTGGTTCCTGCTCACCGGCATCGTGCCGCAGTTCGCGCAGATCCTCGACCAGCTCGGCGGTGACCTGCCCGTCATCACCCGCGCGCTCATCGCCATCTCCGACTTCCTGCGCTTCCAGTGGTGGCTGCTCGCGATACTCATCGTGGGGGCGATAGTCGGCGTCGCGCTCTTCTACCGAACGCCCAACGGGCGCAGGACGATCGACCGCATGTTGTTGCGCACGCCTGTCGTGGGCACGCTCGTCCAGAAGAGCGCCATCGCCAGCTTCTCGAACACGTTCGGGCTGCTGCTGCGCTCGGGCGTGAACATCATCGAGTCGATCGACATCACCAAGGGCACCGCCGGCAACGCCATCGTGGAGGACATCCTCACCGAGACGAAGGAGGGCGTGCAGCGCGGCGAGCAGATCAGCACCACGCTGATGAAGTACCCGCGCGTGTTCCCGCCGATGGTGTCGTCGATGGTCGCGATCGGCGAGGAGACGGGCGCCGTCGACTCGATGCTTCAGAAGGTGGCCGACTTCTACGAGCGCGAGGTCGACGAGGCCGTCGACAGCCTGACCGC
>JBIQIQ010000041.1:0-17264 GCA_044507975.1 Deinococcaceae bacterium | reverse complement strand
GAGCGCGTCGCTGATAACGACGAGGTCGGTGGTTCGAGTCCACCATCGCCCACCATCACGCGAGCGCTCCTGACGGGGCGCACGAAGAAGGGCGCACCTTCGCGGTGCGCCCTTCTTGGCGTTGTCGCTCCCTGTGTCTCGGTCAGTCGCCCGAGAACACCTGGGTGCGGGCTCCGAGGGTCAGGTCGACGCGGAACGTGGCGCTGCCGCGCTGGATCGTGAGCTGCACGGTCTGCCCGATCTCCTTGCCCCTCACCTCCGCCATGAGCTGCTGCATCGTCGGGGTCGGCCGGCCGTCCACCGCGATGATGACGTCCGCGAGGGGGGCGAGGCTGACGCGGCCGTCGGCGCCTACTACCGTCTCCTGAGTCCGCCCCCGGATGCCCGCGCGGTCGGCGGGGCTGCCGGAAGGCACGCGGTCGACTATCACCCCGGGCCGGGCTCCCAGGTAGTGGAGGGCGGAGCCTGGGTCGTAGTCGGCGCTCGAGCTGAAGCCGATGACGGGGACGTCGCGCCGGTTCCCGGCCGTCACGAACGCTAGCAGGGCGCTGTCCTCGGTGACGGGCACGGCGTAGCTGGCGTAAGCGCTGGGCAACCTGGCGCCCCGCAGGTATGGCGGCACCCAGTCCTGCGAGGACATGGCCGAGGGGTTGAAGCTGATGTAGCTGACGACGCCCAACACCTCGCCCTTGGCGTTCACCACCGGGCCTCCCGAGTCACCGGGAGCGAGGGAGTTGGTCAGCTCGATCGTGCCGCTGGCGAAGTCGGCGCGGCCGGCTTGGACGCCGAGGCGTGTGACGCGCCCGGCGCGGGCGGCGAGGAAGTCGCCGCGGCTGTTACCGACGGCCACGACCGGCTCGCCGACCGACGGCCTGGCGGACGCCGGCGCCAGGTACGGCACCGCCCGGTCCACCTCGGCGCGGAGCGCCGCTACGTCCATGTAGGCGTCGAAGCCGACGACGCTCAGCGCGTACTCGGACCCGGTGGACGTGACCGCCACGAGCCGCGTGGGGCACGCCTCGTTGCCGCTCTGGTCCACCACGTGGAAGGCGGTGAGGAGCGTGCCTTCCGGGGAGACGAAGAACCCCGTGCCGACGCCGCGGGTCTGCCCGGAGCGCGAGCCGGTGCAGCGTGCCTCGATGCGCACCGTCGCCTCCCGCGCCACGTCGTAGGCGGCGACGAGATGGCCCTCCGGCGCCTCGACGGGCGGCGGACCCTGGACGTGCATGAGGCGCGGATCGTCGCGCCGCAGCTGGGTGGCCAGGATGGCCGTGAGCGCGAGCGTGAAGAACAACAGCCATGTCGTGGGGCGGGGTCCGGGCACGCCGCCATTATTATCGAGCGCCGTCGGGGCCGGAGGTATCATTGGCCGCATGCCTCCCCTCCCCGACAACCGTTCCGACCCCGACTACGCCGGCAAGCTCAGGGAGGCAGCGCGCATCGCCCGTTCTTGGGGCGGGCCCGTCACCGTGCTCACCCATGTCGACCCGGACGGCGACGCCATCGGCAGCAGCCTAGCCCTGAGCAGGGCGCTGCAACAGCTCGGGAAGCAAGTCACGGTCGCGACGACCCCCCCGCGCTTCCTGAGGTTCCTGGCCGACGAGGGCGAGCTCGTCGACGAGGTGGAGGGGCACGCTCCCGGCACCCTTCTCTTCGTCCTCGACGTGGCCGACAGGCCGCGCGTGGCCGGCGGGCCGGTCGACGGGGCGGAGTTCAGCATCAACATCGACCATCACGGCACCAACGACCGCTTCGGCGACCTGGCCATCGTGCAGCCGAGCAAGGCCGCCACGGCCCTGCTCGTCAAGGAGCTCATCGAGTACCTGGGGGTCGCCTGGACACCGGCCATGGCCACCGCCTGCCTGGCCGGCATCCTCATGGACACCGGCAACTTCCGCTTCGCGAACACGAGCCGCGAGGTGCTCGAGGCGGCCGGCGAGCTCCTCGAGCACGGCGTCGATTACGTCGGACTGACGGACAGGCTGCAGTGGCGGCACCCCGACTACTTCCAGACGTTGGGCAAGGTCATGAACACGGTGGCGTTCGACCTGGACGGGCTGCTCGTCACGGCGCGCTACACCGCCGACATGCGGGCCGGCAACGGCCCGGACGACGACGACTCCGACGACTTCGTCGGGATCATCCGCTACGCGGAGGGCGTGGTCGTCGCGGCCCTCCTCAAGGAGCGTGGTCCCGACGTCAAGGTCAGCGTGCGCACGCGCCAGGGCGTGTCGGCCCAGGCGATCTGCGTGACGCTCGGAGGTGGTGGTCACGTGGCCGCCGCCGGTGCGACGGTGAGGGGCGCCAGCATGGACGAAGCGATGGTCCAGCTCGTCGAGGCCACGCGCGCCGAGCTAGAGCGCACCGGGAAGCTCGCCTAGTCCAGGCTGCCCAGCCCGAGCCCCTTCCCCAGCTGGCCCAACAGCAGAGGCACGACCGCCGCCGCGCCGGCCAGGTACCAACCTTCCGGCGTGAGGTCGGCGACGCTCAGCGCGGAGCGCAGCGGGGGCACGAAGGCCGCGCCCACGACCAGGACCACGCAGCCGGTCATGGCCGCCCACACCCACGGGTTGCGGGGCAGCGGGTCGCGGAGAGCGCGGCCTCCGTCCACGGCGCGGGACAGAGGCCGCCGCATGTTGAGCACGTGGAAGACCTGCCCGAAGGCGAGCCCCAGGAACGCCACGGTCCGAGCTTGAGCCTGCTCGAGGCCGAGCGGCCCCAACGCCAGCGCGTAGGCAGCCAGGACGGGCAGGGTGAGGAGCGTCGCGTAGGCCGCGATCAGACCCCAGTGGCGCGGCGCGACGATCGGCTCGTCGGGGTGGCGAGGAGGGCGGTCGAGCAGGCCGGGATCGGACCGCGTCGTGCCCAGCGCCAGAGCCGGGAAGACGTCGGTGACGAGGTTGAGGAACAGGATCTGCAGCGCGAGCAGCGGCAGCGGCAGGCCGAGCAGAGCCGCGAGCCCGATGACGAGGATCTCGCTGAGGTTGCAGGAGAGCAGGTAGGCGACGGCGGCACGGATGTTCCGGAAGATCGCCCGGCCCTCCTGCACCGCGACCACGACCGTCGCGAAGTCGTCGTCCTTGAGGACCATGTCGGCGGACTCGCGGGCCACGTCCGTGCCACGCTGGCCCATCGCAACGCCGATGTCGGCCCTCTTGAGCGCCGGGGCGTCGTTCACCCCATCGCCGATCATGGCCACCACCGCACCGGCCCGCTGGTGGAGCTCCACGAGCCTCAGCTTCTGCTCGGGGCTGACGCGCGCCAGCACGTCGGTGGCCACCGCCCTGGCGGCAGCCTTCCCAGCGTCCTCGGCCCCCGCCAGCTCCGCCCCGGTGACCACGTCGTCCGGACGGGCCAGCCCGACCGAGGCGGCGATCGACCGCGCCGTGACCGGCTGGTCGCCGGTCACCATGACGACGCGTATGCCCGCTCGCTGGCACTCCCTCACCGCAGCGACCGCCGCGTCGCGCGGCGGGTCGGCGAGCGCGACGAGCCCGACGAGCGTGAGCTGGCTCAGGGGTTCGCCAGGCCGCCACTCCCCGGTCCTGTCGGCGAGGGCGAGGACGCGCAGCCCCTCGGCGGCCAGCGCGCGGTTGCGCTCCAACCATGCCTTCCGTCCGCTCTCGTCCAGCGGCGCGTCCTGGCCGCCCGGGCGGGCCTCCTTCGCGCACGCCGACACCACCGAGCCGGGGGCGCCCTTGACGAGCAGCAGGCCGTGGCCCCCTGCCTGGTGGAACGTCGCCATGACGCGCTCGTCCGAGTCGAACGGCAACTGCCCGAGCTCCGGTAGAAGGGCCTGGAGGTCGGCACGCGTAACGCCCTGGTCTCGCGCCTGCCTGAGGAGCGCCACCTCCATCGGGTCCCCGACGTCGGCGTCGCCGGGCCGGGATGCGAGCGAGGCCGTGCCGCAGAGGACCGCGACGCGCAGCGCCCGGCCCTCCGGGTCGAGGCCGGAGGCCACGTCCCGCGGGGTGCGCCTGCTGTCACCGGCCTCTTCCCTGCCGTCCGGGAGCCACCAGGCCACCACGCTCATCCTGTTCACGGTCAGCGTTCCGGTCTTGTCGGTCAGCACGACGTTGGTGGCACCGAGCGTCTCGACGGCCGAGAGGCGGTTCACGAGGGCGTTGCGGCCCGCCATGCGCGCGGCGCCTCGCGCGAGCGTCAGCGTGGCGATGACGGGCAGGCCTTCCGGCACGGTGGCGACGGCCAGGGCGATCGCGGTCTGCACCATCTCGAACCAGCCCTGGCCGCGGGTGAGGCCGTGGGCTGCCACCGCTACCGCGGCGCCCAGCGCGACCCACAACAGCTTGCCGCCCAGCGCGTCGAGGCGCTTCTCTAGCGGTGTGCGCTCGGGCTCGGACGCCGCCACCAGCCGCGCGACCTCGCCGAGCTCCGTCGCCATGCCGGTCGACACCACGACCGCCTCGCAGTTGCCGTGCAGCACCGCCGTGCCCCGGTAGAGCATCGAGGCCCGCTCCGCCAGCGGCGCGTCGGCGGGGACCGGCTCCGGGCGTTTCTCGACGGGCAGCGACTCCCCGGTCAGCGCCGACTCGTCGACCTTCAGCTGCCAGGAGTTGACCACGCGCGCGTCGGCGGGCACGACGTCACCCGCCTCGACGAGCAGCACGTCGCCCGGGACGACCGACTCGGCGTCGACGCTCTCGACCGACCCTTCCCGGCGCACCGTCGCCCTGGTCGTGCCCATCCGCCGCAGCGCTTCGACCGACCTGACGGCCCGGAGCTCCGTGAGGAAGCCGGCGGCGGCGTTGATCGCCAGCACGACGGCTATGGCGACGGCTTCCGCCCATTGACCGAACAGGGCCGAGAGCGCGGCGGCCGCGACGAGCATCCAGGTGAGCACGCCACTGAACTGGGCGAGGAGGACCTGCCAGGTCGTGCGGGACGGTCGGGCTTCGAGGCGGTTCGGGCCGGACCGCTCCAAGCGGGCGGCAGCCTCCGCCTGGGAGAGGCCCTGGGTGGCGGACGTGCCCAGGTCGGCCGCGACGTCGGCTACCCCGGCGGACCACGGCGGCACTGGCGGGCGCCGCCGACCCGTCGTGGCACCGCGCTCCACTAGCGGCTCAGCCGAACCTGAGCGCGAGAGCGCGGGCTTCCGCTGCCAGCGTGGGGAGCTCCTGCCCCTCGATCGCCAGCGGCACCAGCTCGCGCTCCGCCAGCCAGGGCAGCACCTCCTCCGTCGGCAGGTTGCCGACGAGGTCGTCGCCAGCGAACGGACAGCCTCCCACGCCGCCGAGGGCGCCTTCGACCCAGCGCACCCCGCGCCTCAGAGCGACCTCGAGCAGCGCCTGCCACGACCCTGGTCGCGCATGGAGGTGCAGGCCCAGGTCGGAGGCGTTCGACACCGAGGCGAGGACGCGCTCGACCACCTTGTCGTCGGCCGTCCCGACGGTGTCGGCCAGCGCGATGCGCGCTACGCCCGCGTCGCGGAGGCGCTGGATCGCCTCGGCCGTGACGTGCGGCCCCCACGTCTCGCGGTACGGGTTCCCGAACGCCATCGACACGTACACGACGAGGCCGAGTCCCGCCTCCTGGGAGAGCGCCTGCATCTCGCCGAGGTCGGCCCACGACTGGCCGAGGCTGCGGCCGACGTTGCGACGCTGGAAGGTCTCGTTCACGCTCAGCGGGTAACCCACGCTGGTCACGTTGGGGGCGGCGCTGGCGAGCTCGACGCCGCGGACGTTGCCGACGATGCACAGGAGGTCGGCGCCCTCGGGAGGCGTCAGGGCCGCGAGCACGCTGGCCGTGTCCGCCATCTGTGGGACGGCGCGCGGGGACACGAAGGAACCCAGGTCGAGATGGGTGAAGCCCGCGTCGAGCAGGGCCTGCAGGTGAGCGACCTTGACCTCGGTCGGGATGACGTGGGGTAGGCCTTGCCAGGCGTCGCGCGGGCACTCGACGTAGATCGGCCCGCTCGGGAGCATGGGCGGATGATAGCCCAGGCCGGGAGGAGCGACCCGCTCCACGACGTCTATACTCGCGGCGTGCTGCGAAGGATCGAGCTGCGCGACTTCGCCATCATCAGCGAGCTGGAGCTAGAGCTCTCCCCCGGTCTCAACGTCCTCTCGGGCGAGACCGGCGCCGGCAAGTCGATCGTGGTCGACGCGCTCGCGCTGCTGGCCGGAGCGCGGGCCGACACCGCCTTCGTGCGCGCCGGCGCCGAGACGGCGCTCGTCCAGGGCGAGTTCGACGGCGATGAGGTCGGCACGGCCTCGCGCCGCCTGGCCCTCTCGGGCCGACACACGGCGCGGGTCGACGGCGAGCACGTCACCGTCGCCGAGCTCACCGAGAAGGTCGGTCGCCGCGTCGCGGTGTTCGCCCAGCACAGCGCCACGCTGCTCCAGGGCGCGGCCGCGCAGCGCTCGCAGCTCGACAGGCTCCTCCCCGACGACGTCCGCGATGTCGCGCTGCGGCACCGCCGAGCGTTCCAGCGGCGTACCGAGGTTCTCGGCCGCCTCGCCGAGGTCCGCGCCGCGCAGCGCGAGCGCGCCCGCCGCCTCGACGTCCTCTCCTACCAGGTACAGGAGATCGACGAGGCCGCGCCCCGCCCTGGCGAGGAGGAGGCGCTCCAGGCCGAGCTGGGAGCGCTGCGGCACGCCGAGCGGGTCGTCCAGTCCGCCGGAGCCGCTCTCTCCGCGCTCTCCGGCGAGGAAGGCGGCGCCGTCCAGCTGGCGGCCGACGCGCTGCGCGAGCTCGGCGCGGCGGCTCGGCACGTCCAGGGCCTCGCCCCGCTCGCCAAGGACCTCGGTGACGCCCTCACGGGCCTGAGCGCCGTGGCCGGCGAGGTCGAGTCGTTCCTCGGCACCTTCGAGGCCGACCCGGCGCGCCTCGACGCGGTACAGGCCAGGCTCGCGAAGCTCGACGACCTCAAGCGCAAGTACGGCGAGGACATCGGCGCCGTCCTAGCCTTCCGAGAGTCGTCCGCGCGGGAGCGTGAGGCGCTCCTCGCGCTCGACGAGGACGAGGAGCTGCTCGCTCGCGAGGACGCCGCGCTGGCCGTCGAGCTGGCAGAGCTGTCCGAGGAGCTCACGGCCGCGAGGAGGTCGGCCGCCCAGCGGCTCGAGGCGCAGGTCGTGCCCCTGCTGCAGCGTTTGGGCATGCCGGGCGCCGTGTTCGAGGTGCGGGTCACGCCCCTGCCAGAAGCGATCGCCGCCGGAGCCGACGAGGTGTCCTTCGCGTTCAGCGCCAACGTGGGCGAGCCCCCCGGTCCCGTGTCCGGCATCGCGTCGGGCGGCGAGCTCTCACGCCTCATGCTCGCGCTGCACCTGGTGACGGGCGCCTCGCAGCCCACACTGGCCTTCGACGAGGTCGACGCTGGCGTCGGTGGCAGGGCGGCCCGCGAGGTCGGGGCGCTCCTCGGCGAGCTGGGGCGCGGGCGCCAGGTGCTGGTCGTGACCCACCTGGCTCAGGTGGCCGCCTTCGCCGACGCGCACTTCGTCGTCTCCAAGGCCGAAGCGGCGGGGCGCACCCTCACCACGGTGCGCCGGGTCAGCGGCAGGGACCGGGCGGAGGAGCTGGCCCGGATGCTGTCGGGCACGGTCACGGACGTCTCCTTGTCGCACGCGGAGGAGCTGCTGGGCGAGGCGGCCGCAGCCCGGGCACACCTCCCCTCACCGGCCTGAGCTAGACTCGGAGCATCTTGCGAGGCCAGCGCCAGCTAGACGCCGAGGGGTTCCACGAGCAGACCCAGTGCCCGGACTGCGGCAGCCGCAGGACGGTCACGTTCCACTACGTGGAGGGCTTCGAGGAGCTCGAGTGCGAAGCCTGCGGCTACCGCTCCGATGCCGAGGAGATCGCGGCCTTGACGCGCTACGCCGGAGGCGTCCTCGAGCGCGAGGGCGATGGCGCCAGCGAGGTTCCCATACCGATCAGGACCCTGAAGGCATAGGGGTCGAAGGTGACGTCGACGACGCCCTCCCCGCGTAGCGGTGGGGGCGTGGCGCGCTGTGCCGTCTCGCGGCGGCGCGGTGGGCGCGGTGCCGCGCCCGGGAAGGAGTGCCGATGGAACTGAACGTGGTCCTGAGCTCGGAGGAGATACTTAGGGGCCTGAAGCACTACCGGCGCATCGCCAAGCAGGACCTCCTGCTGGCCGGCGAGACCGAGAACCCCGACGCCTTCCGCCGCCACGCCGAGGCGCGGCGCACCGTCTACTCCCACCTGTCCGAGCTCGCCCAGACCATGACGCCCCCGGAGGTCGTCGAGGAGGCCCTCAAGGCCTACCGCGACCTGCCGTTCGTGTCGGGCAGCACCGATGACGCGCACACCGAGATCAAGGGCCAGGAGAACGCCCTCGAGAACTTCTTCCTGATGATCGGCCTCGAGCCCAAGCTGCGGCGCGAGGTCCGGAGCCAGCGCAAGGCGATGCGGGCCGACGCGGGCTGAGCCCCTAGAACCGTGTTATCAACGTACACGTGACGCTCTCCGAGCTCGAGCGCCTCGCGGCCGAGAGGCCGCCTGCGCTCTCCGACCTCTCCACGAACCTGGTCTTCGGGGAGGGCCCCGAGGACGCCCGTCTCATGCTCGTCGGGGAGGCCCCCGGCGAGGACGAGGACCTGTCCGGGCGGCCCTTCGTAGGGCGGGCCGGCCAGCTCCTCGACAAGGTGCTCGCGGCCGTCGGGCTCGACCGCGACCAGGTCTACATCACGAACATCGTCAAGTTCCGGCCGCCGGGCAACCGCAACCCCACCCCCTCCGAGATCGCCGCCAGCGAGGGCGTGCTCCTCGAGCAGTTACGGCTGATCGGACCCCAGGTGATAGGCACGCTGGGCAACGTCCCGACGCAGTACTTCCTCAAGACGACGGACGGCATCACGCGCCTGCGCGGCCGCTGGCACGACTGGCACGGCATCCGGGTCATGCCCCTCTTCCACCCCGCCTACCTGCTCCGCAACGCCAGCCGCGAGCGCGGCGGGCCCAAGTGGCTCACGTGGCAGGACATGCAGGAGGTCAAGCGGGCGCTCGACGCGCTGCCGCCGCGCCAGGGCAACGTGGTCATCGACACGGCCGAGCAGGCCTCGCTCTTCTGAGGTGCGGGCGCTCGTCCAGCGCGTGTCCCGCGCCGAGGTGCGCGTGGCCGGGGAGGTCGTCGGCAGCGTGGGCCGGGGCTTCCTGGTGCTGCTGGGGGTCGGGCCCGACGACGACGATCACGTGGCGGCGAAGCTCGCGGAGAAGGTGCGCAAGCTGCGCGTCTTCGCCGACGACGCCGGACGGATGAACCTCGCGGTCGATCAGGTCGGTGGCGGCTGCCTCGTCGTCAGCCAGTTCACGCTCTACGGCGACCTGCGCTCCGGCAACAGGCCCGGCTTCTCCCGCGCCGCGCCGCCGGAACTCGCCGAGCGGCTCTACCTGAGCTTCGCGGCCGCGCTCGAGCGGTCGGGCGTGCCGGTCGCGACGGGCTCCTTCGGCGCCGACATGGCCGTCGAGCTCGTCAACGACGGTCCGGTGACGCTCTGGTTGGACTCGGACGAGCTGTTCGGGCGGACGCCCTCAGCCCCCGGCGAGGCCGCCGACCGGTAGCGAGGAGGCGCCCTCGAAGGCGTCGACCTCGTCCATGAACCGCCGGAACAGGTAGCTGGCGTCGTGCGGCCCCGGGCTGGCCTCGGGATGGTACTGGACGCTGAACACCGGGTACCGGGCGTGAGCCATGCCCTCGAGCGTGCCGTCGTTGAGGTTGACGTGAGTGGCCACGAACTGCCCGTTGGGTATCGAGCCGATGTCGACGGCGTAGTTGTGGTTCTGGCTCGTGATCTCCACCTCCCCGGTGAGAAGGTTCTTGACCGGGGTGTTGGCTCCGTGATGACCGTGCTTGAGCTTGTAGGTGCGGCCGCCCACGGCCAGGCCCAGCAGCTGATGCCCGAGGCAGATGCCGTAAGTCGGCAGCAGGCCGAGCATCTGCCACACGGTGTCGTGGGCGTACCGAGGGCCGTCGGGGTCGCCGGGGCCGTTGGAGATCACCAGGCCGTACGGGTCGAGGGCCATGATCTGCGCCGGGGTGGTCTGCGCCGGTACGACGATGACCTCGGCCCCCGCCTGCTCGAGCTTGTAGACGATCGAGTGCTTGATGCCGAAGTCGAGCACGACGACGCGCGGGTTGTGCTTGAACGTTGGGCGAGCGTACGGCAGCGGGGTCGTGACCTCGGGGGTCATGTCCCGGCCGTCGATATCGAGGTGCTCGCGGGCCTCACGGACCAGCTCGGCAGCGAGGTCGTCGTCGACGTCACCGTGGTAGATGACGCCCTTTACCACGCCGCCGACGCGCAGGCGCCTCGTCAGGGCCCGGGTGTCGATGCCCTCGATGCCCACGATGCCGTGCTGCTCCATGAACGACTGCAGGTCCTGGTTGGCGCGGTGGTTCGACGCGCGCCGACTGAACTCCCGCACGATGAACCCGCGGGCGTACGGGCGGTTCGACTCCATGTCGTAGACGCTCACGCCGTAGTTCCCGATGTGGGGGTAGGTCATGGTGACGATCTGCCCGTGGTAGCTGGGGTCCGTGAGGATCTCCTGGTAGCCCGTCATCGAAGTGTTGAACACGATCTCGCCGACGGACTTGCCTCGGGACCCGAACGCGTAGCCCTTGTAGACGGTCCCGTCCTCGAGGGCGAGGACCGCGTGTGGCTTGGAGAGGAGCGCCATCCGAGCGCGAACTCTACCACGCGCAGCGGGGGGCGCCTGCACGTCGCATACATGTCCCTGCATGTTCATGCGGCTCGACCCCGCGCCAATCTCATCGTGGGTCCAGGTAGCGTGCCGTCGCCGGGAGGCGGACATGGGAAAGAACAGGAACGGTAAGGGCGACGCCGGCCTCCACGTCGCGATGTTCAGCGTGCACGGGCTGATCCGGGGACACGACCTCGAGCTCGGGCGCGACGCAGACACCGGTGGGCAGACGAAGTACGTCGTCGAGCTGGCCCGAGCGCTGGGCAAGCACCCGGACGTCCTCCGCGTGGACCTCGTCACCCGCCGCATCGACGACCTGTCGGTGAGCGACGACTACGCCAAGCCGGTCGAGCGCCTGGGTCCCGACGCCTACCTCGTGAGGGTGGCTGCGGGCGGGGACGAGTACATGCGCAAGGAGGCCCTCTGGCCCCATCTCGACGAGCTGGTGGAGAGCGCGGCCCGCTACTTCGAGGAGGGGCCCGGCATCCCCGACGTCGTGCACGGCCACTACGCCGACGCCGGCTTCGTGGCCCAGCAGCTGGCGCGACGCTGGGGCAGGCGGATGGTGTTCACCGGCCACTCGCTCGGACGCAACAAGCAGCGCGTGCTGCGCGGCGCCGGCATGTCGCGCCAGGAGATCGAGGAGCAGTACCAGATCGGCCGGCGCATCCAGGCCGAGGAGGACGCGCTCAGGGCCGCCGACCTCGTGGTGGCCAGCACGCGGCAGGAGGTCGAGAAGGGCTACGAGCTCTACGAGGCCGCTCCGAGCGCGCGCTTCGAGGTGATCCCGCCGGGCGTCGACGTCGAGCGGTTCTACCCCTACTACTACGACCTCGACGAGTCGTTCGAGCCCGACGAGGAGGTCGTCAAGTCGCGCGTGCGCATGAAGCGCGAGCTGACGCGCTTCCTCCGGGAGCCCGAGAAGCCCGTGATCCTGGCGATCAGCCGACCCGACAGGAAGAAGAACAACCTCGGCCTCGTGCAGGCCTACGGAGAGGACAACGAGCTCAGGCACCTCGCGAACCTGGTGATCTTCGCGGGCGTGCGCGGCGACATCGAGGAGCTCGACGACAACGAGCGCGAGGTGATGACCGGGCTGCTCTTCGCGATGGACCGCTACGACCTCTACGGCCGCCTCGCGATCCCGAAGAAGCACAGGCCGGACGTCGACATCCCGGTGCTCTACCGGCAGGTCGCGGCGCGCCGCGGCGTGTTCGTGAACCCCGCCCTCGAGGAGAACTTCGGGATCACGCTGATCGAGGCGAGCTCCTCCGGCCTGCCCGTGGTCTCCACCGACCACGGCGGGCCCCAGGAGATCATCACCAAGGTCGGCTCCGGCGAGCTGATCGACGCCAGGGACACCTCGGCGATCCAGGCGGCGATCAAGGGGATCCTCGTCGACCGGGAGAAGTGGGAGCGCTACTCGGAGAACGGCGTCACCGGCGTACGCGAGCACTACGCCTGGCAGGCCCACGCCGACAGGTTCGTACGCAGCCTCCTCGCGCTCGCGCCGTCGCCGGCGCCGTCCGGTTGACCGTCCGCGGCGCCGGCGATCCCGGAGGCGACCTCCGGGAAGGCGGGCGCGCGCTGGTCTCGGACGTCGACGGTACCCTCCTCGACGCCGGCGAGCCCAGCGAGGGAGCGGCGGAGCTCGGCGCCCGCCTTCGGCGGGCGGGCGCCGAGCTGGTCCTCTCGTCCGGCCGGGGCCTCGAGCTCTCCTTGGAGGCCGCGGCGGCGTTGCGCTCGGCGGGACTCCCGCGCCCGGCTGCCCTAGTGTGTGGTGTCGGCTCGGAGGTGTACCTGGCGGAGGCCGGCGGCTACGTGCTCGACGGCGCGTGGGCCGGCAGGCTGGCGGCCACGGGGTTCGACGCCGGGGCGGTGCGTGCGGCCCTGTCCGGCGTCGCCGGGCTCGAGCTGCAGCCGGAAGCAGCCCAGGGCGAGTTCAAGGTCAGCTTCTTCGTGCCGCCGCACGCGGGAGGTCCTACGGCGCCGGACGCGGCCAGCGCGACGCTGGCGGCGCGTGGGCTGGGCGCCCGCCTCGTCTACTCCGCTGGCCAGTTCCTGGACGTGCTTCCGGAGCCAGCCTCCAAGGGAGGGGCGCTGCTCCACCTCGTCGAGAGGTTCGGTCTGCCGCCCGCGGCCGTCGTGGTGGCTGGCGACTCCGGCAACGACAGGGAGCTCCTGCTCACCGGCGCCGAGCGCGGCATGGTAGCCGTGCTGGTGGCGAACCACGAGCCCGAGTTGGAGGACATGCGGTCACACCCCGGCGTGTACCTGGCCAGCCGCCCACACTGCGCGGGCGTGCTGGAGGGCCTCGAGCGCGCCGGCTGGTGAGGCCGCGCGAGAGGCCGGCTAGCGGATTCCGAAGGTAGCGTCCGTGGCCACCGTGTGGGCCGGGACCTGGGCCCTGGGCGCCACGCGGCAGTCCTTCAGCACGGCGAAGGGCCCCACCGTGGCCCCCTCCCCCACCGTCGTCGAGCCCAACAGGTGCACCCCGGGATGGAGCACCACGTCCCGCCCGATCTCCACGCCCTCGTCGAGGAACACGGTCTCGGGCGCGATCAGCGTGACCCCTGCGGCCTGCCACGCTCGCCGGGAACGGTCGCGCAGGACCCTGTCGATCGCCGCCAACTCGACGCGGTCGTTCGCCGCCAGCACCTCGGAGGGGGACGCCGCGGCCACGGCTCGCACGGGCAGGCCGGCCGCCTGGTAGATGTCGAGCAGCTGCGTGATGTAGAGCTCGCCCTGCGCGTTGTCGGCGGACAGGCTCCTGCACCTCGCGAACACGCCGAGGTCGAAGACGTAGAAGCCGGCGTTCACCTCCGAGACCTTCCGCTCCTCCTCGGAGGCGTCCTTGTGCTCGACGATGCCGAGCAGCTGCCCGTCGTCCGAGCGCAGCACGCGGCCCAGGCCCGCGGGGTCGGGGAGGGTCGCCGTCAGCAGCGTCATCCCGGGTCCGTCGCCCTGCGCCTCCAGCATCCGGTCCAGCGTCTCGCTCTCGAGGAGCGGCGCGTCGCCGACGAGGACCAGCACCTTTCCTGGCTCGCCTGGCCCGAACGCGCCGAGGACGCTCTCCTCCGCTTGCCACAGCGCGTGGCCCGTCCCCAACAGCTCCCTCTGCTCCGCGAAGACGAGGTCGCCGTTCGCGGCTCGCCCCGCGAACCGCTCCCGCACCTGGTCGCCGAGGTGCCCGACCACAACCACGACCCGTCGCGGACGGAGCGGGTCGACGGCGCGCAGAACGTGCTCCAGCAACGGCACGCCCCCCGCCTCGTGGAGGACCTTGTGCTTGGCAGAGCGCATCCGCGTCCCCGCGCCGGCGGCGAGGACCACGACGGCGAACGGGGTCATCGGACCTCGGCCGGTCGCTTGGCGCCGCTACGCTCGGGGGCGGTGAGCAGCATGTACAGGGCGATCAGGACGATGGGGATGCTCGCGAGCTGCGTGTACGTGAAGAGTCCGATGCCGGCAGGCTCGTTGAGGTAGACCTGCCACGGCAGCGGGTTGTCGCGGAACGGCTCCTCGATCACGCTACGCAGGACCGAGTACCACAGCACGAACAGCCAGAAGCCGTTGCCCGGCGGCAGGTCGCGCCGCCGCAGCGCCCAGAGCACCACGAACAGCAGGACGAACCCGACCAGGAAGCCGTAGGCCTGGGTGAAGTGGACGACGCAGGGCTCGCCGGCGGCGACGGCGCGGCAGGCCGGCGGGGCGAACTGCCACAGGTCGTCGCCGAAAACGAGTCGTCCCAACGCGCCGAACGTCTCCGTGCCCCGCTCAGGCCACGTGAAGCCGATCCCGAGCTCCGTGAGCCGGCCCCCGGTGTCGGTGCCGTTCATGATGTTCCCGATGCGGCCACCCATGATGCCGAGGACGCCCACCGGGGTCATGACGTCGAGGTACGACCACATGTTCAGGCCGTAGCGGCGACAGTAGAGCCAGGTGGCGAGCATCACGCCGATCACGCCGCCGTGGATGCTGATGCCGCCCTCCCAGACCTTGAACGCGTTCAGCCAGTTGCCGCCCGGGCCGAAGTAGGCGGACGGGCTGGTCAGGACGTACACGAGCCGGGCGCCGACGACGCCCGCTATCACCAGCCACAACGCCATGTCCAGCAGCCTGTCGCCGTCGAGGCCCCTTCGCTCCGCGGCCCTCAGCGCCCAGGCAGCGCCGATCAGCACGCCAGCGGCGATGAGGAGCCCGTACCACCTGACCGCCAGCGGGCCTATCTGGACGAAGATCGGATCCATTTCCGCTCCTTCGCGGCGGCCTCAGCCGCCGAAGAACCTCGGGAACGCTACGAAGCCAACCACTACCATGATGACGAGCTTCGCCACAGTGCCTCCGAGGGTACCTACGAACGCTCCTACGCCCGACCTGAGGGCGTCACGCGGCTCCCTCCCCGCCAACAGCTCCCCCACCATCGCCCCGGCCAGGGCCCCGATGAGGAACCCGAAGGGCGGTAGGAGGAACAGCCCGAGGAGAGAACCGATGACGCCGCCCCAGGTGCCGGCCCGCTGGGCACCGAAGCCTCGTGAGCCGAGCCAGGTGCCCGCTACGTCCACCAGCTGGGAGAGCACGGCGAGGACGCCGACGTACACGAGCGGCTCGACCCCGAAGCGCTCTAACCCCATCAGCAGCGCCGCTGCGAGCGCGCCGACGAACGCGATCGGCACCCCGGGCAGGACCGGCACGATCACGCCGGCGAACGCCACGACGTAGCCGACCAGGAAGATGACGAACGCCAGGACCGTCAAGCCGCTGCCGAGTCTAGTGCGATTCGCTCAGCTGTGCCACGCCTCAGGCGCCGAGCTCGGCTCGCCGCGGATGACGTCGACGGCGTGTGGCAACGCGCTCAGCACGGCGCTGAGAGAGTCCGCGGCGGCTCCGGGGCTGCCGGGGAGGTTGAGGATCAGCGTCTGGCGCCGCACCCCGGCGACGCCGCGCGAGAGGGCAGCGACCTTGTCATGGGCGGCGCCGATGGTGCGCATGAGCTCGGGCAGGCCCGGCACGCGCCGCTCGATGACCTCCTCGGTCGCCTCCGGCGTGCGGTCCTTCCGCGACAGCCCGGTACCCCCGGTCGTGAGGACGAGATCGACGCCGTCCTGGTCCGACCACAGCCTGAGCCTCGCCCGTATGAGCGCCTGCTCGTCGGCGACCACCTGGTAGTCGACCTCGACGAACGGCCCGGTCTTGAGGACCTGGCGGATCGCTTGGGCGCTGCCGTCCTCGCGGTTGCCCGCCGCGACGGAGTCGGAGACCGTCAGGATGGCCGTTCTCACCATGCCGGCACTCTACTGCGGTGCCCGCGCGCTCCCTGCGGACCTTGCCACAACTCGCCGCGGGCGCGGTTCGCCGCCCGTGCCCGCGCGGTAACCTAGCCTGTCTGCTGGCCGGGTGCCCCGCACACCGGCGGTTACGGAGGAACCAGGCCTTGAAGATCCACGAGTACCAGGCCAAGGAGCTGCTCGCCCCCTTCGGCGTGGCGGTCCCGCTGGGCCGCGCTGCCACCAGCGTCCCCGAGGCGGTGGCGGCCGTTCGGCCCATCGTCGAGGAGAGCGGCAACCCGGTCGTCGTCGTCAAGGCGCAGGTCCACGCGGGCGGCCGCGGCAAGGGGACCTTCGTAGAGCACGAGGGGCTGCGCGGCGTCAACGTCGTGACGGCGGGCGCGAGCGGCGGCGTCCAGGCCACGGAGGCACGGGTGCGCGAGCTCGCGGAGCAGATGCTGGGCTCCACGCTCGTCACCGTGCAGACCGGGCCGGCCGGCAAGCAGGTCAACCGCGTCTACGTGGAGCAGGGCATGGCGATCGAGCGCGAGCTCTACCTCTCGGTAGTCCTCGACCGCTCGGTGGGCCGCAACATCGTCATGGTGTCCACGGAAGGCGGCATGGACATCGAGCAGGTCGCCGAGGAGACACCCGAGAAGATCGTCCGGGTGGCGATCGACCCGCTCGTCGGCCTCGCCGACTACCAGGCTCGGTCGCTGGCGTTCGCGCTCGGACTGTCAGGAGAGTCCCACAAGCGGGGCGTGGCGCTGCTGAGAGCCGTCGCGAGGGCCGCCGCCGAGCTCGACACCGACATGCTAGAGATCAACCCGCTCGTCGTCACTCAGGACGGCGCCGTGGTCGCCCTCGACGCGAAGATGAGCTTCGACTCGAACGCGCTGTTCCGGCACCCCGACGTCCTGGCGCTGCGCGACCTCAGCGAGGAGGACCCCGCCGAGGTCGAGGCCAGCAAGTACGGCCTCTCGTTCATCAAGCTCGACGGCGACGTCGGCTGCCTGGTCAACGGCGCGGGGCTCGCCATGGCGACGATGGACACGATCAAGGAGGTCGGCGGCGAGCCCGCCAACTTCCTCGACGTCGGCGGCGGGGCCACCGAGGAGAACGTGACGGCGGCGTTCAAGATCATCACGCAGGACCCGAACGTCAAGGGCATCTTCGTCAACATCTTCGGCGGCATCATGAAGGGCGACACGATCGCCAACGGCGTGGTGGCGGCCGTGAAGCAGGTGGGCCTCCAGGTGCCGCTCGTCGTGAGGCTCGAGGGCACCAACGCCGAGCTCGGCAAGAGGATCATCGACGAGT
>JBIQIQ010000234.1:0-2331 GCA_044507975.1 Deinococcaceae bacterium | reverse complement strand
AGCGCCACCAGCAGCCCCAGGATGAACACCGTGACGATGCCGCGCGACACGAGCTGCAACGTGGCGAGCACGAAGCCTCTGACGGCCTGCTTGACCTCCGAGAGGATGTTCGCGGCCAAGCCCGCGGTGTTGCGGTTGAGGAAGAAGACGTACGGCTTGGCGAGGTACTCGCGCAGCAGGCGGACAGAGAGGCTCTGGTTGAGGTTCCACGTGTAACGCAGCAGCAGGTACTCGGTGAAGGCCGTGAACGCGTTGCTGACGACGAGGAGGGCGAGCGCCGCCAGCCCGGTGAAGACGAGGAAGCGGTCGATGCTCTCGAAGCCCAGGAGGTCGTAGGCACGGGCGAGGAACTCGTTCGTCTCCACGATGCTCGGGTCGGTCACGAGGGCCAGGAACGGGAGCACGGACGCGATGCCCACGACCTGCAGCAGCGCCATCGCCGTGACCGCCGGCAGCAGGAGGTAGAACCGGCGCCGCTCCGCCTTGTCCATCAGCCGGTAGAGCTTGCCGAGGGCCTCCCAGGGGCCCTTCGATTCGTGCTCGGTGCCGTAGACGGGGGCGATGATGGAGTCTCGTGGCCTCATGAGCGGCCCGCATGATAGGTCGCGACCGCTGAACGGCCTGTGAGAAGTGCTGCCGGCGTCGTTGTCAGGGTCACAGGTACCCGTACTCCTCACGCGCGCGCCGCACCTCGCGGGGCTCGGGGAACGTGCTCCGTCCGGCCGCCTTGGCGAGGATGACGCCGGCGGTGCGGGCGATGACCTCCAGGTCGTACGCCAACGACGCCTCGCGAACGTAGACGAGGTCGACCGCGAGCTTCGTCGGCATGATGCGGCGCAGGTACTCCGCCTCGGCCTCCGGACCCGTGAGCGTGTCCTCGCCGCTCGCGTAGAAGAAGATGCTGCCCGGGCTCGTGAGGCCCGGCCGCACGGCGAGCGTCCCCCGCTGCAGCTCCGTGTAGTGATCGGCGACGACCTCGGGGTCCTCGGGCCGCGGGCCGACGATCGACATGTCGCCCTTGAGGACGTTGACAAGCTGCGGCAGCTCGTCGACCTTCAGCCGCCGGAGCCAGCGCCCCAGCGGGAACACGCGCGGGTCGTCGCCGGTGGTGACGGAGGAGCCACCGGCGTTCACGTGCATGGTGCGGAACTTGTACATCGTGAACGTCCTGCCCCCCAGGCCCACGCGCCGCGCCCGGTAGATGGCCGGGCCGGGGCTCGCCGCGGGTATCAGCAGCGCCACGACTAACAGCACCGGCGAGAGCAGCGCCAGCGCGACGGCCGACACCGCCACGTCGAAGAGCCTCTTCGAGACGTCCTCCGCCACGGCTAGCGCGTGAGCTCCGTGGCGCGGGCCGTAGGCGAGCGACGCCCCAGGAGGATGAAGTCCTGGACGCCCTTGAGGTAGCCGAGACCGTAGGAGAGATGGAGGATGCCGTAGCCGAGCATCACGCGGGGGGCCTTGGATACGGAACCGGTCTGCCGCGCGGCGAACGCGAAGGCCCCAGCCAGGTAGGTGAGCAGGGTGATGCCCAGAAGCCAGCGCGCCGGCGTCCAGATGAGGGCGAGGACGCCCACGACGGCGAGGTAACCGACGAAGAGTGGTGGCGCCAGCTGCCTCAGGTTCGTGAAGGTGCCGTGCTTGCGGTTGACGTACACCTTCCAGTAGCCGTACTGGAAGAACTGCCGCCACAGCTTCCCGAAGCTCGAGCGCACGTAGTAGCGCGAGCGGATCCGCGGCGTGAACCAGATGGGCCGACCGGCCTTGACCAGCCGGAAGTTCATCTCGTCGTCCTGGTTGCGCGTGAGCTCCTCGTCGAAGAGCCCGACGGCGAAGAGGTCGGCCTTGCGGTACATGCCGAACGCCAAGGTGTCTACGTACCCTTCGGCGCCGCCGGTGCGGAAGCGGGCGCTGCCCACGCCGAAGGGCGAGCTGAGAGCTGCGGAGATGGCCTCGGAGACCTCGCCCTCGGCGACGTTCTCGATCGGGCCCCCTACGCAGCTGCACTCCGGGTGCGCCGCCATCGCTTTCAGGCACTCCTCGAAGAAGTCCGGGTAGAGCTCGGCGTGGCCGTCGACGCGCACGACGAGATCGTGTTGCGCGGCCCTCAGGCCGCGGTTGAGAGCGTACGGAACCGTGCGCTCGGGGTTGTCGAGGAGCTTCAGCCCGGGCACCTCGGCCGCCAGCCGCAGGGCGAGCTCGCGGGTGCCGTCGTCGCTCATGCCGTCCACGACGATGATCTCGAGCGCGTCCAAGCCGGCGCCGGCGGCCGCGACCGAGCGCACGGACCCCTCGATGTAGGCGGCCTCGTTGCGGACCGGCATGATCACG
>JBIQIQ010000040.1:0-17436 GCA_044507975.1 Deinococcaceae bacterium | reverse complement strand
TGGTCGGGGCGGCAAGATTCGAACTTGCGACCCCCTGCTCCCAAAGCAGGTGCGCTACCAGACTGCGCTACGCCCCGTCACGCCCGGCCCCGCAGGGCCGGACGGGAGTCTACCACGCGCGACCGGGACGACAGCGTGCCGTGCGGCGCAGGACCCGGGCAGCCGAGCGGCTGCTAGTCTGCCGGGCGGCGCAAGGCGCCGGTCGGCGCTGGTAGCCGGGCGCTGGCCGCGAGGAGGAACCATGAGGATGGGCCCGAGAGGCAAGGCCCTGGCGTCGCTCGCAGGCGCGGTGCTGCTCGCGCTGGCGCCGGCGGCGGGCGCCCAACGCTTCGCCTTCGTCTCGACCAGGGCGCCGGACGCCGCTGCCACCGCGTACGACCGCCCCTGGCAGAGCGAGGTGTTCTTCTACCGCGACGGCTCGGAGCTCCGCCTCACGTCCACCCCGCACGCCAGCGAGCACGATCCGGTACCCGGTCCGGGCGGCCGGCACGTGGCGTTCGTGGCTCACGACCACTCCGACGAGGAAGCCGGCTGGGACGCGTGGGGCTGGTACCTCGCCGTGGTCGAGGTGCTCACCGGGCGCGAGGTGGCCCGCTGGGAACTGCCGTACACGATCGGCATGACCCGCCCGGCCGGCGGCTTCCAGGTCGCGTGGGCGGGGGAGTCCGTGGTGCTGGCGCAGACCCCCTCGGCCTCCGGCGGTTGGGAGGTCTACCGCTTCGACCTCGAGGCGGGAGAGGCGCGGTCGGTGACGGAGGGCTTCGGTACGGTCGTCGAGCCTTCCGGCGACAGGTTCGCCACGTCGCGCTTCGAGGGCGTCTTCCTGATCGACGTGGACAGCGGCGCCGCGGAGCTGGTGTTCGAGGGCGCGGGCTCGCCGCTCGGGTGGTGGCGCGGCGACCTGTTCGTGGCTACCGAGTCGGGGCTGGTGCTGGTCGACGTCGAGACGCGAGCCCACGTGCCGGTGGGGGACCCAGCCCTGGTGACGGAGCTCAGGGCCGCGCCGGGCGACGCCCGGTACGCCTACGTGCGGCTGGTCCCGGCGGACGGCGGCACCGAGCTCGTGGTCGTGGACCCGGACGGCGGGGAGGTGCCCGTCTGGTTAGACGGGTGGGTGAGCGGAGTCGACTGGCTGGGCGCCAGCCTGCTCGTGTTCGCCGTGGAGGAGACGGGCGGCGACTGGTACGTCCAGGTCCTGGACCTCCGGGGCCAGGGGTTCGGCGTGGCGTCGATCGGCGTCGACCACAGCCCGCGGGCGGCGCCGCCGCGCTGAGGGAGCTGGCCGCGCGCCTGGCTCAGCCGGCCTCGCGCAGCGCCAGGTCGACCCAGGCCGCCATCTCCGCGGTGAGGTCGAGCGCGGCGGCCTCCTCGCGCGAGTACCAGCCGAAGCCGTCGTCCGTGTTCAGGACTCCGTGGTAAGGCTCCACCGGTCGCGCGAGGTACACGAGGTCGATGTGCTGGTGGCCAGGCCCGATGTCCTCGAGCTGCACGCCCCGAGGCCGGACGAGCTGGCGCGGGCCGGGTGCTTGCACCGCGGGCTCGCCGACCAGGGTCGCGCTCACGCCCGTCTCCTCCAGGACCTCCCGGACGGCAGCGTCGTCCGGCAGCTCGTGAGGCTCGACGTGCCCGCCGGGCGGCAGCCATAGTCCGAGCTTGCGGTGGCGGTGGAGGAGCACGGCGCCCCGCCACACCACGAACACCGCGACCGCCCAGTCCCGCGTCACGGGGCCGGCGCCGAGGTTAGGCGCCGCCGACCCGGCCTGATCCGGCCGGCTCACAGCCCGTACTCCTCGAATACCTTGTCGACGAGCCAGGCGACGTAGCCGGAGAAGGCCCCCGCCAGCTCGCGGGGGAGGAAGCGCGCCACCCGCATGTTGCTGATCGCGTGGTACGCCGCGGCGGCCCGCGTCCCGAGCCGCACCGCGACCTCGTGCTCGGGCCCCAGCGCCTCCAGGTACGCGGCGCTCAGCTCCTCGCGCTGGTCGGGCGTCGCCGCAGTCCGGCTCAGCGGCATCCAGAGGTCGACGCCGGCCCAGGCGAAGGCGGCGTCGGTCCAGTCGATGACCTGGGGCCGGCCGCCATCGTCCTCGAGGACGTTGCCGAGGTGGAGGTCACCGTGAACGAGCAGGGGCGGCGCCGCCTCGAGCTCCCCGAGGTCGGCTCGCAGGGCACGGTCGAGCTCAGGCAGCCGCGCTCGGCGCTCCGCGCTCAGCCCGGCCCCGGCCGCCGCCCACAGGTCGGGGAGCTCGCTCGCCGTCCTGGCGGGCGAGCGGTGCTCCACTCCCGCGGCGACGAGCTCGTCCTCGCACCGCGCGGCGCCGCGCTGCACCGCCGCCATGGCGAGCAGCGCCCCACGGGTCCGCTCAAGTACCTGCGGAGCGTCCTGCTCGTCCTCGTCGGGAGGGTCGACGACCCTCGCCTGCACGAGGTACGGCCCCCCGACCCCCGCGACGGTACCCACGCTCAGCACGCGCGGCACGACCGCAGGAGCCAGCTCTGCGAGGAGCGCGGTGACCCGCGCCTCCGCAGGCCACGCCGGGTTGGTCAGCTTCAGGACGACCTCGTCGTTGCGCCACACGCTCGAGAGGCCCCAGCCCTGCACCTGCTCGAGCTGGTCGGGGGCGCCGTCGTCCGCTCGGGAGAGCGGCAGGCTGGCGCGCGCGGCGAGGAGGTCGTCCGCCGCGATCGTCGCTCCGAGCGTCTGCGTGATGCCCGGCAGGCAGAAGGCGGGCCAGTCGGTGCCGGCGCCGAGGGCCGCCGTGAGGGGCGCGGCGGCCTCCGCGGACAGGCCGGCCGGCGGCGGGTCGCCCGGCGTCCACCAGGCGTCGGCCGCTTCCAGCGGCTCGCGCGGTTCGACCAGCGCGACCGGGGTCCGCCCGCCGTAGTGGGCGACGAGCGGCGCGAGGTGGGTCACGAGCCGCGCCAGGGGCGCCGGTACCGGAGCCAGGGAAGAGATGGCGGCGGGGTAGCGCCACGCCTCGCCGTTCCAGCCCGGCAGCTCGGGCAGGCCGAGGGAGCCGTCGTTCCGCCGGACGAGCGCCACGCGGCCGCGATCGACGACGGCGACCTGCGCCGAGGCTCGCGCAGCGTCGGTGCCGCCGCCAGCCCCGCTCACGTGGCCATGGCGAGCGGCACGTACGCCTCGGCCTCCGGTGTGGCCACCCGTCCGTAGAGGGCGTGCGGAGTGGCGTGCTCGACCCGCACCCGCTTCAGGCCCATGCCGAGGACCTGGTCGCGGGGCACGAGCACGGTGTGGTTCTGGTCGGAGTGCCCGACGACGTACCGGTCGTCGCGGCCGACCTCCTTGACCAGGACGCGCAGCTCGCTGCCGACGAGCTCCTGGTTGGCGCGGAGCGAGTGCTCCTTCTGCCGCTGGACCAGGCGGGCGAGGCGCTCGACCTTGACCTCGCGCGGCATGTCCTCGAAGTGGTCGTGAGCGGGGGTGCCCGGGCGCGCGGAGTAGATGAACATGTACGCCTGCTCGTAGCCGACCTCGTCGTAGAGCGAGAGGGTCTGCTCGAAGTCCTCCTCCGTCTCGCCAGGGAAGCCGACGATGATGTCGGTCGAGATGACCACGCCCTCGACCTTGGCGCGTATCTCGCGCACGATCTCGAGGTAGCGCTCGCGGCGGTACTCGCGGGCCATGCGCCTGAGCACCCTGTCGGAGCCCGACTGCACCGGCAGGTGGATGTAGTTGCACACGGCCTCCTCCTCGGCGATCGCGTCGATCAAAGCGGAGGAGAAGTTCATCGGGTGGCTGGTCGTGAACTTGACCCGCGCCACCCCGGTGCGGGCGACCATGCGCAGCAGCTCCGGGAAGCTCGGCAGGCCGGGCTGGTCGAGGCCGTACGAGTTGACGTTCTGGCCGAGCAGGGTGATCTCGCATGCCCCGGCGGCGACCATGGCCTCGGCCTCGGCGATCACGGCCTCGGGCCGCCTCGAGACCTCGGGCCCGCGCGTCGTCGGCACGACGCAGTAGGTGCAGTGATGGTCGCAGCCGCGCATGATCGTCAGGAAGCCTGAGAGGCCGCCGGGCGGGGGCGGCAGGTGCTCGTGCAGGCCGGGGTCGAAGCCGCGCCTCTCGACGAGCGCGCCCTCGTGGAGGCGTTCGAGCTCCTCGATCGCCGGGAGGACCGACGTGATCGCACCCGGGCCGATCAGGAGGTCGACGTCGAACTTCTCGGCCAGCGCCTTGCCCTCGTCGAGCTGCGCCAGGCAACCCATGATGCCGACCTTCACGTCGCGCCCGGCGCGACGCTCCCGGCGCAGGTCCCCGAGGAACGACACCACCTTCTCCACCGGCTTGCCGCGCACGGCGCAGGTGTTGAGCAGCACGAGCTCGGCGTCCTGCGGGTCGTCGACGAGCATGTGCCCGCCAGCCACCAGCTCGGAGGCGATGGTGTGGGTGTCGTACTCGTTCATCTGGCACCCGTAGGTGACGATCGACGCTCTCAATGTCCCTCCAGCAGGCTGCCGATTCTAGCAAGGCGGCGCCCGGCGGCCTTATCTTGCGGCGTGGCCACGTTCAGGGAGCAGGTGCTCGAGGTCGTGAGGGCCGTGCCCCATGGCAAGGTCGTGAGCTACGGCCAGGTCGCTGAGATGGTCGGCGCGCCGCACTCCGCCAGGCAGGTGGGAGCCGTGCTGTTCGGCCTCACCGACGAAGACGGCGACGTTCCCTGGCACAGGGTGGTGAACGCCGCCGGCGGCATCTCCACCTACAAGGTCGGGCACGGCGAGCTGCAGGTCGCCCTGCTCCGCGCCGAGGGCGTGGCGTTCGCGGGCGGGGACGGGGTCGAGGGAGAGAAGGTCGACATGCGCGCTCATCGGTGGCGGCCCGAACTGCCCGACTGATCGGCCGCGCGGGCGCCCCGGTCAGCCCACGTGTATCTGGTCGCCCAGGTGGTAGACGAAGACCCGCTTCACCAGGCGGCGCGGCAGCCAGCCGACCCGCACCCTGGCCTCCACGACGAAACCGCCGTGCTCGCGGAGGTTGGCGGCGTTCCAGCGGAGGGCGGGCACGACGCTCCCGAGGACCCCGAGCACGTCGGCGGTGATCTCGGCCCGCACGTCGGTGTGGGGGGTGGCGGGGAACGGCGCGTCGAACCGCGCCTCGAAGGCTGCCTGGCGGCGCCCCGCCAGCCTCCCGCCCGCGAGCAGCCGGTAGGAGGCGAGCGTGCGGGAGCGCAGCGCCACCCCGCTCTCGCCGGAGCGCTCGTAGAACCGGTCGACCAGGGCGAGGTTGACCGACACGCGCTCCAGGCGGGCGTACGGCACCAGCCTCACCTCGGCGGCGAAGCGCTCGCCGGTCGCCGCTCGCTCCGGCACGACCAGCTCGAACTGGTTGAACCATCTGTCCCACACCGCCGCCAGCAGCGACGACCCGGCAGCGTACGCAGCGGCCAGCATCTCCAGGGCGACCCACTGGCGCCCGAGGCCCAGCGTCGCGCGCGTGCCGTCGGAGAACAGGAGCACGCTTCCCAAAACCAGCAGCGCCAGCCAGCCCAGTGCGTACCAGAAGCTCGGCACCTCTGCCAGGCTGGGCCGCGCCGGCAGGTCTAGCGGCGGGTCGGACGATCCGCGGCTCGCGACCCCGCACGCCTCGCAGGTGAGGCCCGACAAGCCGGGCCGAGCGCGGTTGGCGTGGCCGCACTCCGCGCAGGCCCAGGCTCCGCCGGAGCTCGCGTGCGTCGACAGTTCCATAGGCAGGCCGAGCATACGGCGGAGCTCGTCCGGGGCGAGCGGGGGATCCCACGTATGATGCCTGGGATGTCAACTATCAGCGCGCTGGACCTCGCACGCGAGCTCGTCCGCACGCCGAGCCCGTCCGGCGAGGAGCGAGCCGCTGCCGACGTGCTCCTCGCAGCGATGAGCGCGTGCGGGTTCGACGCCGCCTACGTCGACGAGATGGGCAACGCGATCGGCTACATCGACCGGGGCGACGGCCCCACGCTCCTGCTCACCGGCCACCTCGACACCGTCGCTCCGGGCGACCCGGCCCTGTGGCCCCACCCGCCGCTCGCTGGCGTCGTGGACGGCGGCCGCCTCTGGGGCCGCGGCAGCGTCGACATGAAGTCGGCCCTCGCGTGCATGGTGGTCGGCGCCACCGAGGCTGCCGCGGAGGGTTTCCGCGGGCGGCTCGTGGTCGCCGGCGCGGTCATGGAGGAGGTCAACGGCAGCGGCTCGATGCACCTGGCGCGGACCCTCGACTACGACGCCGCGGTGCTCGGCGAGCCTAGCAAGCTGCAGCTCAAGCTCGGACACAAGGGCAGGGTGGAGGTCGTGGCCGACTTCCCGGGCGCGATCGCGCACGCGGCGCAGCCCGAGCTGGGGGAGAACGCGCTGGTCGGGGCCGCGAGCTACGTCGCCGCGCTGGAGGGTCTCCAGCTGCCGGTCTCGGAGGCCCTCGGCCGCTCCACGGCCACGCCCACAGGGCTGCGCACCGCGCCGGGCGGCACCACCAACGTCGTCCCCGGCAGCGCCCAGCTGACGATCGACGTGCGCACGGTGCCCGGCCAGGGGGCGGAGGAGGTCCTCGCTCTCCTGAGGTCCGTCGCCGCCGACGACAGGGTGGGGTTCGCCGTGCCCAGCTCGAAGGTGAGCACCCCGGCCGGCGAGGAGGACCGCCCGCACGTGGCGCCCGCCTACCTCGTCGACCCTGAGCACGTGGCCGTGCATGCCGTTCGGAGGGCCGCTGCCCGCGCGCTGCGCGCCGCCGGCCGCGAGCTCCAGGAGGGCGTCTGGTGGTTCTGCACCGACGCTCCCCACCTGGCGGCTGGCGGCAGGCCCGTCATCGGCTTCGGGCCGGGCGAGGAGGAGCTGGCCCACACCACGCGCGAGAGCGTCAGGGTCGAGGAGCTCGACCTGGCCGCCGCCGCGTACCGCGAGATCGCGCTCGATCACCTTGGAGGACGCTCGTGACAGAAGGCAGCAGCATGAAGGGCGAGACCGTCGTCGTCAACGGAGACGAGTGGACGGTGGTGGACGAGGCCCCGGCGGCTCCGCTGGCCGAGATGGTGGCGGCGCTCCTGGAGGACGAGGGGTTCGTCGTCATGGTGCGGGGGCTGGACCTGCAGTCCGACGCCTTCTCGCACCTCGGCTCGATCAGCGTCACGGCCACGCACGTGCTCGTGCCCAAGGAGCAGGCCGAGGCCGCGATGCGCCTGATCGCGGAGACGGTCACCGACTACCAGGGCGTCGAGCTCGACGATCTCATGGAGCGCCTCGGGCGCGGCGAGGCGGTGGAGGGCTTCGAGAGCGCGGAGGACGAGGAGGACGAGGACGGCGGCGCCGGCTAAGAGCGGCGCCGCCGTCCTCAGCCTGGTAGGCGCGATCGTCATCCTGGCGCTGAAGGCCGGCGCCTACCTCGTAACGGGCTCGGTCGGGCTCCTGTCCGACGCGGCCGAATCGCTCGTCAACCTCGTCGCCGCGGTCGTCCTGACTATCGTCATCGGGGTGGCGGCTACACCGCCGGACTACCGGCACCCATACGGTCACAGCAAGGCCGAGTACCTCTCGAGCGTCCTCGAGGCGGCCCTGATCATCGTGGCCGCCGGCGTCATCGCGGTGACGGCCGGAAGGCGGCTCCTCGACCCCCAGCCGCTCGACCAGGTCGGGCTGGGCGTCGGCCTGGCCGGCGCGGCCGCGCTGGTGAACGGCGGCCTGGCGTTGCGCCTCCTATCGGTCGCTCGCGAGACCCGTTCCGACGCCCTCGCCGCCAACGCCCGCCACCTCCTCACCGACGTGCTCACCTCCGTCGGGACGATCGTGGGCGTCGGGCTGGTGGCGCTGACCGGCTGGTTGGTGCTCGACCCGCTGGTGGCCCTGGTGGTCGCCGGCAACATCGTGATGACGGGGGTGAGCGTCATGCGGCGGTCGGTGTCGCGGCTGCTCGACGAGCGTCTCCCGGAGGTCGAGGAGGCGCGCGTGATCGCCGAGATCGAGAGCGTGCGCGAGGTCCGCGGGTACCACCGTCTCCGGACGCGCCGCTCCGGCAGCGCGCGCTTCGCCGACGTCGACGTCTTCGTCGACCCCGACATGCGCGTCGAGGAGGCGCACGAGGTGGCGAAGGAGGTCGAGCGGCGCGTGGGCGCCGCGCTCGATGGCCTCGACATGACCGTGCACATCGAGCCGTTCGAGGAGGGCGTGCGCGACGTCTCGCGCAGCCCGCGCGAGGAGTTCCCGGGCGACGCCTAGCGTTCGGGACGCCTGCCGCTGCCGACCTGGGAGGGGGGCGGCCGTGAGACGTGCGGGCTGGCGGGGTCGAGGTAGCGCAGCGGGGCGTCGGCCCACGTTCCCGAGTTCGCCACGCCGACGCGGGCGGTGACTCTCACGTCCGCCGGCGCCGGTCCGTCGAGGAGGAAGAGGTCGGGGCCGCTGAGCGGCTCCTTGTCGTGGGCCAGCGTTATGCCCAGGGCCCGCGTCAGTCGGCCAGGCCCGTCCCCACGGGCCCCCGAGGGCACGGGCACGAGCGGCAGGCCTCCCGAGCCGGCGGCCAGGTCCTCGGGAGCGAGCGGCTCCACGCCGCGCACCAGCACGGCGTGCGGCGTCCCCTCCGGCTGGCAGACCACGTTGAACAGGTCGTACATGCCGTAGATCAGGTAGACGTAGGCGTGCCCGGCCGGCCCGAACAGCGTGGCGGTGCGCCGCGTGAGGCCCTTCGACGCGTGGCACGCGAGGTCGTCCTGCCCGACGTAGGCCTCGGTCTCCACGATGCGGCCGCCCCGGAACGCGCCCGACGCAGCGTCCCGGACGAGCAGCAGCTTGCCGAGCAGGTCGGGCGCGACGACGTCGGCCGGGCGCTCGTAGAAGCCGTGGGCGAGCGGGCCTGCGCCGGGGGACCTCATGGCCACCGGAGCGGGATCACGTCGAGCACTTCGCCGGCCCGTACGCCGCCGGGGGGCGCGACCGCCAGGGCCGAGGAGAAGGCGAGCGAGCGGGACACGGCCGAGGACTGGTCCTCGAACGGCATCGCCACGGCACCGTCCTCGCTCACGCTCAGGCTGACCCTGTGGAACACGGTCTTGGCGTCCGAGGCGAGGTCCTGCGCGGCGCGAGCCCGCAGACGCGCGCGGTACGGCGGCGGCGCGGTGCGGCCCAGCGCAGCGTCGAGGAAGGCGCGGGCGAACAGTGAGAAGCACACCAGGCTGGAGACTGGGTTGCCCGGCAGGGCCAGCACCGGCAGCGAGCCGTGGCGGAAGAAGGTCAACGGCCCTCCCGGCCTGGCGGTGACGCGCTGGAAGACGAGCTCCCCGGACGCTTCGAGCACCTCTCGCACCGGCTCCCGCTCCCCCTTCGAGATCCCGCCGATCGTCAGGGCCAGGTCGATGCCGTCGGAGGCCAGGTCGTCGAGGAGGCGGGCGAGCGCGGCGGGCTCGTCGGCCACCCGCCCAGACCGCGCGACCTCGTAGCCGCTCTGCGTCGCCGCTGCCACCAGGGTCGGGAGGTTCGACTCGAAGAGCTGCCCGGGCTCAGGCGAGCTGCCCGGGCTCACTAGCTCGTCGCCGGTGGAGACGATGGCGACCCGCGGCCGGCGGGCCACGACCGCCTGGGCGTGGCCCATGCCGGCGATCAGGCCGACCTGGACCGGTCCAAGGTCGTCGCCCGCGCGAAGGTAGACCACGCCGGCGCGCAGGTCCCTCGCCCTGGCCCTCACGGCCGCCGAGCTGGCCGCGCGGGTGAGCGAGACCGAACCGCCCTCCTCGGCAGCGTTCTCTACACCGACCACCCCGACCTCGCCGCTCTCGCTGGCGGGGACGAACCCCCCCGTGGCGACGTAGGCGGCCTCGCCGCTGCCAACGCGACCGGTGAAGGGCGCCCCGGCGTGCGAGCGCCCGACCAGCCGTAGACGTACCGGTCGGTCTACCGAGGCCGAAGCCGTGTCAGAGACGAGGCACGCGTAGCCGTCCAGGGCGGAATCGTCGGCCGGCGGGCGGTCGACGAGGCTGGCCAGGTCCTCGCCCAGCACGCGACCCGACGCCTGGGCGACGGTGACCGTCTCGCTGCCCACCGGGGCGCCCGCGCCTGCGGCGCGCAGCAGCTCGTAGGCGCGGTCGGGGGAGACGTCCTTCTCGGCTCCAGCCTCGTCCACAGACGCCGATGCTAGCAGCGGCACGGCGGCCTTCGCCGTCCGGACCGGACCTTAGCTCGCGGCGCGGAAGGCGTCGAGCGCCTCGTTGAACGTCACGCTTGGGCGCATGGCGGCAGCGGCCTTGGCGTCGTCGGGCCGGTAGTAGCCCCCGAGGTCGACCGACCTCCCTTGGACGGCGAGCAGCTCGCCCGTGATCTTCTGCTCCCCGTCCTGCAGGGCCTGCGCCAGGCCGGCGAAGCGCGCCGCCAGCGACGGGTCGTCCGACTGCTGCGCGAGCTCCTCCGCCCAGTAGAGCGCCAGGTAGAAGTGGCTGCCCCGGTTGTCGATCTGGCCGACCTTGCGGGCGGGCGACCGGTTCTCCTCGAGGAAGCGGGCGGTGGCGCGGTCGAGGGCGTCTGCCAGCACCTTGGCCCGCGGCTCGCCAGCCTGCTCGGCGAGGTGCTCGAGCGACGCGGCCAACGCCAGGAACTCGCCGAGCGAGTCCCAGCGCAGGTAGTTCTCGGCGACGAACTGCTGGACGTGCTTGGGTGCCGAGCCCCCGGCGCCGGTCTCGAACAGGCCGCCGCCGTTCATGAGCGGCACGATCGAGAGCATCTTCGCGCTCGTGCCCAGCTCGAGGATCGGGAAGAGGTCCGTGAGGTAGTCGCGCAGCACGTTGCCCGTGACGGAGATCGTGTCGAGGCCCTGGCGGATGCGCTCCAGCGAGAGCCTCGTGGCCTCGACGGGCGCGAGGATGCGGATGTCGAGCCCGCTGGTGTCGTGGTCGCGCAGGTAGCGCTCGACCTTGGCGATCACCTCGGCGTCGTGTGGGCGCTCCGCGTCGAGCCAGAACACGGCCGGCGCGCCGGTCGCCCTCGCGCGGCTCACGGCCAGCCTGACCCAGTCGCGCACGGGGGCGTCCTTCACGGTGGACGAGCGGAAGACGTCTCCCTCCTCGACGCGGCGCTCGAGGAGCGTCTGGCCGTCGGCGGCCACGATGCGGACGGTGCCGACCCTCGCGACCTCGAAGGTCTTGTCGTGCGAGCCGTACTCCTCGGCCTTCTGCGCCATGAGCCCGACGTTCGGGACGGAACCCATCGTGCGGGGGTCGAGCGCGCCGTTGGCCTTGCAGTCGTCGATGACCGCCTGGTAGACGCCGGCGTACGAGCTGTCGGGGATGACGAACTTGGTGTCGCGAGGCTCCCCGTCGGGGCCCCACATCTTGCCGGAGTTGCGGATCGCGGCCGGCATCGAGGCGTCGACGATGACGTCGCTGGGGACGTGCAGGTTGGTGATGCCCCTGTCCGAGTCGACCATCGCCAGGTCCGGCCCCGCCGCCATGGCGGCGCGCAGGTCGGCCTCGATCGCCTCCCTCTCGGGATCGGGCAGGTCCTGCAGGCGGCCGAGGAGCGTGCCGAGCCCCTCGTTCGCGTCGACCCCCAAGCGGCCGAAGGTGCCGGCGTGCTTGGCGAAGACGCCCTCGAAGTACGTCTCGACGACGTGACCGAAGATGATCGGGTCGGAGACCTTCATCATCGTCGCCTTGAGGTGGACGGAGAACAGCACCCCCTGGCGCCTGGCGTCCTCCACCTGCTCGGCCAGGAAGGCGCGCAGGGCGCGCCTGCTCATGACGGTGGCGTCGACGATCTCGCCTGCCTGCAGCGGCACGCCCGCCTTGAGCACGGTGACGGCGCCGTCGTCGCCGACGAGCTCGATGCGCGCGTCGCCGGCCTGGGCCTCGCTCACGGTGGTCGAGACCTCGTTGGATCGCAGGTCGCCGCTCCCCATGGTGGCGACGTGCGAGCGGGATCCTGGGTCCCACGAGCCCATCGAGTGCGGGTGCGCGCGGGCGTACGCCTTGACCGAAGGGGGTGCCCGGCGGTCCGAGTTGCCCTCGCGCAGCACGGGGTTCACGGCGCTGCCCTTGACCTTGTCGTAGCGGACCCGCGCCTCGCGCTCGGCCTCCGTGGCGGGCTCGTCCGGGTAGTCGGGGACCGCGTAGCCGGCCTGCTGAAGCTCGCCGACCGCGGCCTTGAGCTGCGGCACCGACGCGCTGATGTTGGGCAGCTTGATGATGTTCGCCTCGGGCCGCTTGGCGAGCTCGCCGAGGAACGCGAGGTCGTCATCGACGCGCTGGCCCTCCGTCAGGCTCTCCGGGAACTGGGCGAGGATGCGTCCGGCCAGCGAGATGTCACGGGTCTCGACGGCGATGCCGGCCGCGCCGGCGTAGGCCTGGACGATGGGGAGCAGGGAGTAGGTCGCCAGGGCCGGGGCCTCGTCGACCTTCGTCCAGTGGATGGTGGGTTGGCCGTTCTTCGTCATTCGTGGCTCGCCTCCGGTCTGAGGATGAAGATACCAAGCGCGTCGCGGGCGAGCCGGAGCGGCTCGGGCACGGCGTACGGCGCGGCGCCGGTCACACGCTCCGGGCGCCGCGGCCGTCCCAGCCGGCGTAGGTGTAGAAGCGTCCGGCCACGCCCTCGGTGAGGTAGGCGACCAGCGGCTCCCGCAACGACTGGATCGGCACCAGCGTCTTGACCTCCTCGAGGGGGAAGAACCGCGCCTCGACGATGAAGCCGTCGGGGTCGCGGGGGTTGAGGAGGCCGCTGTAGCGCACCTTGAATGCGAACGAGACCGCCCGGTCGTTGCGCCGCCTGTCCTCGACGTGCACGGCGTACGCCAGGTGCTCGACGCCTTCGACCTGGAGGCCCGTCTCCTCCAGCACCTCGCGCCGCAGCGCCTCGAGGGTCGACTCGCCGCGCTCGACCACTCCACCGGGCAGGGTGTAGCGGACGCGGCCGTGCCCTTGCCAGTCGTTGCCTACGAGCAGGACGCGGCCCTGCGCGTCCAGGAGGATGGCCGCGGCAACGACGAACTCACGCCGCGCCACCGGTACCGGTCTGGGCGGTGGCGCGACCCGGGTCGGACGCGGCGCCGGCGAGCGCCCGCGCCTGGTCCTCGGCCTGCAGGGCGGCAGTCAGGTCGGCGAGGTCTCCGGCCATCACGCCCGAGAGGTCCCTCGTCGTGTAGTCGATGCGGTGATCGGTGACGCGCGACTGCGGGAAGTTGTACGTCCGGATCCGCTCGCTGCGCTCGCCCGTGCCGATCTGGACGAGGCGTGCCTGGCGCGCCTCCACCTGAGCCCGGCTGCGCTCGCGCTCGAGCAGCCGTGCCCGCAGGACCGAGAGCGCCTTCTCCTTGTTCTTGATCTGCGACTTGCCGTCCTGGCACGTGACGACGATCTCGTCGGCCGTGCCCGGCTTGTAGGTGACGCGGACGGCCGAGTCGGTCGTGTTCACCGACTGCCCGCCCGGCCCGCTGGACCGGAAGACGTCGACGCGGTAGTCGGAGGGGGAGAGCTGGACGTCGACCTCGTCGGCCTCCGGCAGCACCGCCACCGTGATGGTGCTGGTGTGGATGCGGCCCTGCGACTCCGTCTCGGGCACCCGCTGGACGCGGTGCACGCCTGACTCGAACTTGAAGTGGCTGTACGCGCCATCCCCCACGACCTCGAACGAGACCTTGGACAGGCCACCCACCTCCGTGGGCGTCGAATCGACCACCTCGGTGCGGAAGCCCAGGCTCGCCGCGTAGCTGAGGTACATCTCGAGCACCTCGCGCACGAACAGCGAGGCCTCGTCGCCGCCGGCGGCGGCGCGCAGCTCGACGATGACGCTCTTGTCGTCGTACGGGTCCTTGGGCAGGAGGAGGACGTCGAGCTGCTCGTCTAGCGCCGCGACGCGGGCCTCCAGGTCTTCGGCCTCGGCGCGGGCCTCGTCCCCGAGCTCGGGGTCGGCGAAGAGTGAACGGGCCTCCTCGAGCTGGCGCTCCAGCGCCCGCAGCTCCCGGTAGAGGCCGACGACCTCCTTCAGCTCGGAGTGCCGCTTCGCCGCACGTCGGTAGCCCTGCGCGTCGGACAGTAGCGCCGGGTCCGAGAGGCTGCGCTCGAGCGCGTCCATCTCAAGGCTCAGGTTCTCAAGCTCTCGTCTCATTGCCCGGATTGTACTGCCAGTGCCGGGAGCCGCCGGCGGTCACCGTTCCACGCCGGCCTGGCGGGTCGTCCGCGGAGCCAGGGGTCGGCTTCAGGGGAGCCTGAGGCCTCCGGACGGGCCGACCTCGGCTGCCACCAACGACCCAGGGACCACCGCGCTGCGCCGCCCCTCCTGCAGGTCGACCACGCCGGAGGCGCCGCAGCGCGGCCCGAGCCCGACCGCGGCGTCGCGCAGCGCCTGGCGCAGCACCGCCAGGGGGCTCTCCAGAGGGAGCTGCAGCATGAAGAGCTGCTCGACGGACGCCGCCAGGAGGTCGAGGGCGTCGACGACCCCGGCGGCGGCGGGAAGGTCGGTCACGCCCCCGTAGAGTTGGGAGGTCCGCTCCGCGACCGAGGCGACCGCCGCGCCGCAGGCGTACACCTCGGGCAGGTCATCGGCCGCGAACGCCGGAGGCAACGCGAAGCGCACGCCGTCGAACACGGCGCCCGGCGGCCGCTGACCACCTGGCGCGAACAGGACCGACCGGGCGTAGACGATGCCCTCGTAGCCCCGTGCCCTCAGAGCCCGAACGGCGGTGGCGGTGTCCGGGCCGGATGCCCACACCACCACGGCGCCTGGCTGGCTGGTCGCTACGAGCAGGGCCTCCGGTCGCAGCTCGTCGGCGCCGGCGCCGAAGCGCTCCGCGTGGACGAGGCGCATGCCCGCGTACCCGAGTAGCGCGTCCAGGGTCTCCTTCGCCGAGTCCCCGAGCTCGTCGTCCGTCGTGAAGAGGGCGGCGGTGTGCCGTCCGGAGGTGAGCGCGTCCGCGACGATGGCCGAGAGCGCGTCGGTCTCCGTCGGCCACAGGCCGAACGACCAGTAGCCGACCTCGGCGACGCCGAAGCTGCCGGGCGCTGGGTCGGCCAGGGCGAGGTGGAGGAGCCCCTGCTCCTCGGCCACGTCCGCCACGGCCGCCGTCGCAGCGGAGGTGGTGCAGCAGACGACCGCCCAGGCGCCGTCCGCCGCGAGCTCGCGCGCCAGGTCGGCGGCGCGCGCGGGGGAGCCGGCGTCGTCGAGGGCCCTCACGGCGACATGAACGCCGAAGACGCCTCCGGCGGCTCGCGCGGCGTCGTGCCACCCGGTGGCCGCCAGGGACTGCGAGGCGCCGGCGACGCGGGCCTCTCCCGTGCGCGAAGCGATCACGCCGACGAGGACCTCGTTGGTGGCGGGCTGCGCCGCGGACCACGAGAGGAGGAGGGCTGCGAGGAGGCTCAGGACGATCGGCACGGCGTCCCTTCTAACCGCGCGGGCCGTGAGCGCCATGAGAGATACGCGCTCGGCGGCGACGGGCCTTTAGCATCATCGCGTACGGAAGTCAGGCCGACCGCCGAGGCCGTCGGCTGGAGAGAGGGAGCATGCTCGACCTTGCCAAGGCAGTGAGGTTGGCTCTCGGCACGTGGGCCCGGACCGCGGGACGGCTCCTCGTGATCGCCGCGCTCTGGCCGGCGGTGATGGCCGCGCACGCCCAGCCGGCTGGGGGAGGCCCGACCGACGTCGTGCTGGTGCTCGACGCTTCGGGTTCGATGTTCAACCGACTGGAGGACGGCCGTTACCGGATCGCAGCGGCGAAGGAGGCGCTCTCGGCCCTCGTGAGCCGGCTACCGGAGGACGGAGACCTGCGGGTGGGGCTGCGGGTCTACGGCTCGCAGATGCTCGCCCTGGTCGACGGCTCCTGCGAGGACAGCCTGCTGACCGTGCCCGTGGCTCCGGTCGACAGGGCGCGTCTGCTCGCCTCGGTGCAGGAGACGGAGGCTCTGGGAGCGACGCCGATCGCGTACTCGCTCGAGCTGGCGGCCCAGGACCTGAGCTCCGCGACCGGTCGGAAGCTGATCGTGCTCGTCACCGACGGCGAGGAGTCGTGTGGCGGCGACGTTCGGGCGGTGGCGGAGCGCCTGGCCAGCGAGGGGTTCGAGATCGACCTGCGGATCATCGGCTTCGCCCTCAGCGAGGCCGCGGCGCGCAGCTTCGAGGGCATCGGGACGTTCGAGAGCGCCAACAGCGCCGCCGAGCTCGCCGCGGCGCTCGGCCGCGCCGTCGAGCTCACCCCCGCGGCGGAGACGGAGCGCGTCACGGTGGCGCTCACGCGCGATGGGCAGCCCGCGAACGACGGCGCAGCGGTGACCTTCGTGGGAGCGCTGGACGCTGAGCCGCACGCGTTCAGGGCTACGGGCGCCGGGGTGTTCGCCGCCGACCTGCCGGCGGGCGGCTACGCGGCGCTGGTCGCCGACGCCTTCGACCCGGCAGGCCAGACGTTCGCGGGCCTCTCGGTGACGGCCGGGGGGCCGAACGAGTTCGCGTTCGAGCTGGCGCCGGCCTTCGCGGTGGAGCTGACCGTCGCTCCCGATGAGCCCGTCGCCGGCGGCGAGGTGCAGGTGAGCTTCACGGGCGCGGCACCCGCTGCCCGGGCCTGGTTGACCGTCGTGCCCGTTGCCGCCCCCGACGACGCCTACGTCGGTTACGAGGGCGTCAGCGGGGCCAGCGGAGCCGCTGACGTGCTCGTGCCGTTCGACGAGGGACAACTGGAGGCTCGCTACCACCTCGTGCTGCCCGAGGGCGGCAGCAGGGTCGTGGGGCGCAGCGCGCCGTTCACGGCCGCGCACGTAGCGGTGGAACTGGACGCGCCGGAGGAGGTGAGCGGCGGCACCACCTTCGAGGTCGTGTGGGAGGGGCCGGGCAACGACGCCGACTACCTGACCGTCGTGCCCGCGGGGGCCGAGCCCGCCGCGCTGCTGTCCTACGCCTACACGCTGTGGGGTAACCCGAGCAGCCTGACGGCGCCGGTGGACCCCGGCAGCTACGAGGTCAGGTACGTGTCCGGCTCGGGCGGGGGAGTGCTCGCCAGCCGCCCCCTGCAGGTCGTGGCCTCTGAGGTGCGGGTCGATGCGCCGGCGCAGGCAGCGGCCGGCTCCACCGTGTCCGTGGCGTGGCAGGGGCCGGACGGGCAGGGGGACTGGCTCGTCTTCGCGCCCCAGGGCTCGCCGCCCGAGACCTACCTGAGCTACGCCTACACGGCCTGGGGTCCGGCGCTCGACCTCGTCGTGCCGCTGGCGCCGGGGGAGTACGAGGTGCGTTACCTCAGCGGAGCCGAGGGCGCCGTCTTGGCGAGCGTGCCGGTGACCGTCACCGAGACGGTCGTGGTGATCCAGGCCCCGGCCGAGGTGGACGCCGGCGCGACGTTCACCGTGACCTGGCAGGGACCGAACAGCGCCAACGACTACCTGACGGTCGTGCCGGTCGGCGCCCCGGAGGGTACGCAGGGGAGCGTCGCGTTCACGCTGTGGGGGCCCGCGCTCGAGCTCACGGCCCCCGACGCGCCGGGCAGCTACGAGGTGCGCTACGTCA
>JBIQIQ010000233.1:0-2359 GCA_044507975.1 Deinococcaceae bacterium | reverse complement strand
CTGATCGTGGGCGGCTTCGAGGCCGTCTACGAGATCGGCAGGAACTTCCGCAACGAGGGGCTCAGCTTCAAGCACAACCCCGAGTACACGATGCTCGAGCTCTACTGGGCGGGCCGCGACTACCTCGACGTGCTCGCCCTCGTCGAAGACCTCTACTCGAGCCTGGTGCGCGACCTGACCGGCAGCGCGAGGCTGACCTACCAGGGCAAGGAGCTCGACTTCACGCCGCCGTGGCCGCGCGTCGACTACACCGGAGAGCTCGCCGCGCGCGCCGGGATCGACTTCGACGTCCTCGACGAGGAGAGGCTGCGCCCCTGGGTCGCCGAGCGCTTCCCGGGCGCGGGCGACGGCGGCGAGCCGCCCCTCGCCGAGCGGCCCCTCGGGCAGGTGCTCGCCAAGCTCTACGACGTCTACGTCGAGCCGCACCTCGTCGGGCCGGTCTTCGTCATGGACCACCCCGAGGTCATCAGCCCCCTCGCGAAGCGCCACCGCACGCGCCCCGGACTCGTGGAGCGCTTCGAGCCGGTGGCGGTGGGCATGGAGCTGGGTAACGCCTTCAGCGAGCTCAACGACCCCCTCGACCAGCGCCGCCGCTTCGAGCTGCAGGAGGAGCTGAGGGAGGCCGGCGACGAGGAGGCCCAGCGCCTCGACGAGGAGTTCCTGACCGCGCTCGAGCACGGCATGCCGCCCACCGGCGGCCTCGGCCTCGGCATCGACCGGCTGGCGATGCTGCTCGCCGACGTGCCCAGCATCAGGGACGTCATCCTCTTCCCGCTGCTAAAGCCGCAGTGAGCAGGGAGGCGCCGAGCGTCCCCGACTGGGTCAAGGACGCGGTCTTCTACCAGGTCTTCCCGGACCGCTTCGCGTTCTCGCCGCGCGTGCCGAAGCCCTCGAACCTCGAGCCGTGGGGCTCACCGCCGACGGTCTTCGGCTACAAGGGCGGAGACCTGCTCGGGGTGGCTGAGCGCCTCGACCACGTCGCCGCGCTGGGAGCGAACGCGCTCTACCTCAACCCCATCTTCCAGTCGACGGCGAACCACCGCTACCACACGCACGACTACCACCGGGTGGACCCGCTCCTGGGCGGCGACGCCGCCCTGAACGAGCTTCTTGGCGCCGCGCACGAGCGCGACATGCGGGTGATCCTCGACGGCGTCTTCAACCACGCGAGCCGCGGTTTCCTGCAGTTCAACGACGTCCTCGAGAACGGGTCGAAGAGCCCTTACGTCGACTGGTTCCACGTGCGCAGCCACCCTCTCAACGCCTACGGCGGCGGCGACCTCGGGTACGAGGCGTGGTGGGACCTGCCGGCCCTGCCGAAGCTCAACGTCGCCAACCCCCAGGTGCGGGAGTTCTTGCTCGACGTCGGCGAGCGCTGGCTGCGCTTCGGCGCCGACGGCTGGCGCCTCGACGTGCCATCCGAGATCGACGACGACGAGTTCTGGCGCGAGTTCCGGCGGCGCTGCGCAGCGGCGAGAGCGGACGCCTACATCGTCGGGGAGATCTGGGAGCTCGCCGAGCGCTGGCTGCAGGGAGACATGTTCCACGGCGTCATGAACTACCCCTTCGCCCGCGCGGTCTACGGCCTCGTCGGACGCGACCTCGACCACACCGAGGCTTCGAAGAGCGGCCTCGGTAGGCTCGAGCCGCTCGAGCCCGCCGCGTTCGCCTCGCGGATGAACGACCTGTTCAGGGTCTACCCGGGAGAGACGGCGTTCGGGCAGCTCAACCTGCTCGGCTCGCACGACACTCCGCGCCTCGCCACCGTTCTGCGCGGCGACGACGTGGCGGTGAGGCAAGCCCTGCTGCTCCTGTTCGCGGCCCCCGGCGCCCCCTGCGTCTACTACGGCGACGAGATCGGGCTGCGGGGGGGACACGACCCGCACAACCGGGGGACCGTGCCGTGGGGGGACCGCGCGGCGTGGGACGAGGGGCTCCTCGCGTACGTGAGCGCGCTCGGCCGGCTGCGGCGCGAGCTGCAGCCCCTGAGGCGCGGCGCCGTGGAGGTCATCGCGCAGGAGGGGGCCGTGGTGATCCGGCGCGAGTCGGAGGAGGGCGTCGTGTGCGCGGCCGTCAACACGACCGACCACGACGCCGTGCTCGTCGGGCGCGCGCTGCCGGGCTCGCGCTGGGTCGACAGGCTGACCCCCGGAGCGGAGCCGGGCGAGGAGAGCTTCCTGCTGCCCTACCGGAGCAGCGCTGTGCTCGCGCCGGCCTAGACCTCCCGCAGCTCGATGCGGCTCTCGTCTCCCACGATCAGTCGGTGGGACCCGGGACGGCCGTCGTGGCCCACGAGGAGGACGTCCTCGCCGACGAGGCTCGCCTGGATGCGCGTCCCGACGCGCTCGATGCGCGTGCG
>JBIQIQ010000039.1:0-17677 GCA_044507975.1 Deinococcaceae bacterium | reverse complement strand
GCGAAGATGTCGAGCCCCTCGTGGGAGCGGTCCCAGCGCGGAGCGCCGAACGTCTGCGCGATCTGCCGCGCGCTCACGCCCTCCACGGGGGTGAGAAGCGTCGCAACGGGCACGTCGCCGACCCGGGCCAGGAAGGCAGGGAGGAACTCGCGGTAGCGGGCGCGCGTCTCGAAGCGGAGGCGCTCCGCCTCGCTGAGGGGCTCGCGAGGACCGCCGTCCCGGTCGCGCTGGGGGCACACGTAGCCGTGGAGATGCGGACGCTCGTCGGGGTGGTCGGGGTCGGGGAGCGCCTGCGCGCCTCCGATCGCGAGCAGGGCTACCAAAGGGACGGCCAGGACGCGGAAGGGGCGCATGCACCGAAGTTAGCCGCGGGCCGCGGGAGTCGGATGAGGGTGCGCCGGCTCCTCGCCGCGCTGCCTGGCGCGGTGCTCCCTGACCTTGGCGCGGTTGCCGCAGACCTTCATGCTGCACCAGGCGCCCGAACGGTTCTTCGACGAGTCGTAGAACGCCCAGCGGCAGTCGTCGGAGGCGCAGACCTTGAGCCGCTCCCACGTGCCTTCGCGCATGGCCTGCTGGGCGACCGCCAAGAGCTCCGCCAGGGCCGCCCAGACGTCGTCCCCCGCTGGCTCGAGCGCCAGCCCACCGTCGGCCGTGGTGCCCACCCGCAGCCTGCCCTTGCGTCCCGCTTCGTCCAGCACGGCCAGGGCATCGGCGTCGCGCTCGCGTCCCTCGGTGAGGAGCGTTCGCAGCGCCTCCCGGAACGCCACGACGCTGCGGCGCTCGGCCTCACCGACTCTGGCGGAGGGCGCGAGGGCCCCGTGCCTCTTCAGCCACGCCGCGACGCCCTCCGGGTCGCCGAAGGCGTCGCGCCCGCTCTCGACGTCGAGCGTGTTGACGAACGCCTGGACGAACCTGAGGTCGCCCGGCGCGGGCTTGCTCTCCGTGGCCAGGCTCTCGGCTGCTCGCATGCTCACCGCCCCTTCGAGTCACCAGCTTAGCATCTTGACTGGTTACCGAAACCGCTGTATTATCTTGACCGGTTACAAGGCTCGAAGCCGGGTGACCTCGGCGGAGAGGAGCCGGCACATGGATAGCTCGATCTACTACCTGGAGAAGAGGGCGAGTCAGCGCCAGCACGACCTGGTCGACGAGGCGCGCCGCCACGCCGCGGGGCAGGAGGTCCGCCGCGCTGCGCGGGCTCGGGCCGCCACGCGCTCGCACGAGCGCGCGCTGCTGACGACGGCCGCGCGGCCCGGCGCGGCGCTCGCGCTGCAGCCCCGTACCGTGGAGTTCGCGGCCGAGTGCGTGGAGCGCGTCGCGGCCTGGCGCCGGGCGGCGGGCACGGTGGGGCGCTCGCTGGTCGGCGTCGGGCGGCGCCTCGAGCAGGTCGGCAGGGCCGCCTAGGCGGCCCCCGGTGGAGCAAGGCGGCGCTCGCCGACGGGAGCCGGTCAGGCCTCAGTCGGCGAGCGCCGTCAGCGTATCGGCCATCTGCCGCGCGGCCTCCTTGAGCTCCGGCGGTCCTTCGATGTGGGCCTTGAAGCGGAGCCTCAGGAGCTGCAGGACGACCCAGCGCAGGCCCCTGGAGTCGGTCCGCACCGTCAGCCGTACGCCCTCTGGAGCAGGCTCGAGCAGCATCGTCGCGAGCGACACCTGCTGGCTCGCGGTGTGGATGTCGGTGTCGAGCAGCGCGCGGCAGACGATGTCGCCGTGGCCGGGGGCCATCGCGATCGCGGCCCCGACGAAGCGGTAGGCGTCGAAGTCGGCCGGCCGAGAGAACGACTCGGCCGTGCCGCGGATCGACCGGATCCGGTCGATCCTGAACGTGCGCATCCCCTGCCTCAGGTGGCAGTACGCGACGACGTACCACGGACCGATCTTCGCCAGGCCGTAGGGGTCGATCGTCCTCTGCGTGATCGCGTCGCCGGAGCGGTAGCCGATCTCGATGCGGTCGCCGCGGTGGCTGGCCTCCGCGAGGGCGAACACGTGCTGGCTGGGGGCCGGCACGGCGCGTCCGGGCTCGGTCGCGCCCGGGGCCAAGGCGGCCTGAAGCGCCCTCACGCGCTCCCGGGTGCCGGGCGAGAGCACCGTCTCCAGCCTCTCCAGGGCGCGGTTCGCCGCCCGCTCCAGCGTCTCGTCGTTCTGGCTCGCGGCGGCCTTGAGGCCCACCACCAGCGCGAGCAGCTCGTCGTCGGTGAAGCGCACGGCGGGCAGGAGTGCGCCTGGCGGCAGGCTCACGCCGCCGTTGCGGCCGGGCCGCGTCTCGACCGGTAGGTCGAGCTCGATGAGGCGGGCGATGTCCCGCCTGACGGTGCGCTCGGAGACGCCCAGCTGCGACGCCAGCTCAGGGGCGGTGCGCACGCCGCGTCCCTGCAGCGCCTCGACGAGGTCGAAGAGGCGCTTGGGTAGGGCCGTGCTCATGACCGAACCTTAGCTCGAAACCGGACAGGAGTCGTCCGCTTCGCGCTCTACGCTCCTGTCCTACGACGCGGGAGACCCGGTTGGCGGGCCGGCGGACCGCGGCGAGGAGGGAAGGCCGAGATGCTCATCGGGCCCACTGAGTTCCTGGAGATGGCCGTGCGCGAGAGGCAGCGAGACCTGTTGACGGAGGCGCGGCGCTCCGCCTCGGCACGTGCCGCTGCGAGCGTCCCGCGGCGTTCCTGGAGAGCTGCCGTGGCCGCGTTCGGTCGGGCTCTCGTCGGCTTCGGTCGCCGGCTCGAGTCTCTCGACAGCGCCCGCGGGCGCCGCCTGCCCGCCCTGAGGTGAGCTAGGTCCAGACCCCGGACGTGCCGCGCCTGTGGCTGCCCACGAGGTGGGTGTCCACGACGCCGACCGCCTCCATCAGCGCGAACATCGTCGTAGGACCGACGAACGCGAACCCCCGGCGCTTGAGCTCGCGTGCCAGCGCCACCGACTCAGGCGAGGACGTCGGCACCTCCGCCGCCGTGCGGGGCTCCGGCGTCCTCTCCGGCCGGAACGACCAGACCAGCTGCGGCAGGCCGCCGTCGGCCCTCAGGGCCACGGTGGCCGCCGCGTTGCGAACCGTCGCCTCGACCTTGCGCCGGTTGCGCACGATGCCGGCGTCGCCCATCAGCCGCTCCACGTCCGCGTCGCCGTAGGCCGCCACGCGGTCGGGGTCGAACCCGTCGAAGGCCCGCCGGAAGGCCTCGCGCTTGCGCAGGATGGTCGCCCACGAGAGGCCGGACTGGAACGCCTCCAGGCTCAGGCGCTCGAACAGCCCCCTCTCGTCGAGGACCGGCATGCCCCACTCGGTGTCGTAGTAGGCGCGCAGCAGGGGGTCGGCGGCGGCCCAGCGCGGCCGCGCGAGGCCGTCCTCCCCGACGACGAGGTCGGAGCCGACACGCGGCGGGGGAACCGGCTGCCGGGCCGCGCTCACGCCTCGGTGGGGGGCGCGTCGAAGGTGCGCCGCAACGGGAGCACGGGGATCAGCGTCGTCAGGACGAGCGCGATCAGCACGATGACGAGCACGTAGCGGTAGACGGCGGTTATCGCGTCCGTGAACGTGACCTTGATGCCCTGAGACACGCTCTGGAACATCGCATCGGCCCGCGCGGCGAACTCGGCGCCGAGCCTCTGGGCGGCGAGCTCGCGCTCCTCGGAGGTGGCCTCCCTCAGCTCGGCGGACACGCGCAGCGCCTCTTCCTCCGGGACGCCGCTGGTCCTCAGCAGCGCGGCCACGGCCTCCCCGTCGCCCGCTCGGGCGGAGTCCTCCAGGCGGGCGCCAGCGGCCTCGAGCGCCTGCCTGACCTGGCTGGCGGCGTCGCCCGAGGTGCTGATGCTCTCGCCGCTGGCCGCGATCACCGGCAGGGCGCCGGCGCCGAGGTGCTCGGCGAAGCCCGCTGCCAAGGTCGTGGCCAGGACCGTTCCGAGCACGGCGGTGCCGATGGCCCCGCCGATCTGTCGCGAGAACTGCGTCGCGCTCGTCGCCTGCCCCATGCGCCGCAGGTCCACGGCGTTCTGCACCGCCAGGGTGTAGAGGGGGCCGGCGGGCCCGAGGCCGAGGCCGACGATGATCATGTAGAGGGTCACGCGGCCGATCGTGACGTCGGGGCCCATCCGCGATAGCAGGAACACGCCGACCGTGAGGATGCACGTGCCCACCAGCATGATCGCCCGGTAGCGGCCGATGCGCGACACGAGCTGGCCGCTGATCAGCGAGCCGAACACGACGCCGAGCGAGAGCGGGATGAGCGCCAGGCCGGCCCCGGTCGCCGAGACCCCGAGAACGTTGACCATGAAGAGCGGCAGGAACGCCGCCGTGGAGAGGAACGCCGCGCCGTGGAAGAACACGGCCGCGTTCGCGGAGCGGAACACCCGGTTGCGGAACAGGCGCAGGTCGATGATCGGGTCGGGACGGCTGAGCGAGCGCCACACGAAGAGCGCCAGCAGGGCCGCTCCGCCGCCGAGCATGCCGAGGGTGACGGGGGAGCCCCAGGGGAACTCGGCGCGGTCGAGCTGGAGCGCGGTCGCGAAGGGCACCAGACCGCCGATGAGGAGCGCGGCCCCGACGAGGTCGAGGCGGCCGCGCTCGCCGTGCGGGCGCAGGGGCGGCATGCGCCTGGCGATGAACCACACCGCCACGGCCCCGAACGGCACGTTGACGTAGAACACCCAACGCCATCCCTCGATGCCGGGGATGAAGTCGGTGGCGTTGTCGGTGAGGAACCCGCCCAGGAGCGGGCCCAGCACGCTGGCGATGCCGAACACAGCGCTGACGATGCCCTGGTAGCGGCCGCGCACAGCGGGCGGGAACAGGTCCGCGATGACGATGAACGCCAGGCTGAAGAGCCCAGCTGCCCCCATGCCCTGCACGGCTCGGAAGACGATCAGCTGGTTCATGCCGTCGCCGAGGAGCGGGAGCGCGCCGAACTCGCCCGCCAGGCCGCAGAGGAACGAGCCGGCGAGGAAGACGAACACGGCCGTGAGGGAGATCGCCCGGCGGCTGTACATGTCGGCGAGCTTGCCGTAGACCGGGACGAGCACCGTGGAGGCAACCAGGTAGGAGGTGAAGACCCAGGCGTAGCGCTCGAGGCCGCCGAGGTCCTCGACGATGCGGGGCAGCGCGGTGGAGACGATCGTCTGGTCGATCGCGCCCAGGAACAGCGCCAGGAGGATGCCCACGAAGGCGTAGGTGCGGTCTCTGGTCGACAACGTCATGGTGCGGTGGCCTCCCGCCGCCGGCCCCAGGGCCGCGCGGCACCAGCGGAGCCTACACCCGCGCTCCTCCGCAGGCCGCTCGGCGCGCCACCAGAGGCCGGGACCTGCGCCCTTGGAGGGCTCATCCGGGGGCTGATAGCTTGAGGCAGGGGACGAGGTCTCCGGCCGCGATCCCGCGGCCAGGCCCCCCGGGAGGTTCGTGATGGCCGAAGTCGTCGCCACGACATGCCCGGCCTGCGGCGCGCTCGTCGAGCTCGAGACCGTCGCGGTCGGCCTCGAGCTCGAGTGCCTCGAGTGCCACGCGCTTCTGGAGGTCATGTCGGAGGAGCCGCTCGAGCTCGTCGAGACCGAGGAGCCTGACGTCGTGCCGTTCCCCGAGGAGGACGAGTACGGCGTCGCCTAGGCGGGCGCGCAACCGCTGAGCCGTCCGTCGTATCGTCTCAGACGCGAAGTCCGCGGCGCCATGAGCCGCTGTGGCGTCTGAGAGGAACCGCGCTGATGAAGGTCCACGAGGTCCGCACGTACCGCTCCGCCGAGAACCTGCCGCGGGAGGAGCAGCTCGCCTGGAAGCTCGCCGCCGTCGCCACCGACCCGGTGCCCGTACCGGAGGACGTGGCGGAGATGATCGGCAACCGGATCATCGACAACGCCGCCGTGGCCGTCGCGAGCCTGGCACGCAAACCGGTGCGGGCCGCGCGGGCACAGGCGGAGGCGCACCCTCGCGACCCGGGGGCGGCCGTCTTCGGCCTGCCCAGCTCGCAGCGCTTCTCCCCGGAGTGGGCGGCGTGGGCGAACGGCGTCGCGGTGCGCGAGCTCGACTTCCACGACACCTTCCTCGCCGCCGACTACTCGCACCCGGCCGACAACATCCCGCCGGTCCTGGCCGTCGCCCAGGCCAAGGGCCTCGGCGGCGCGGCCCTGGTGCGCGGCCTGGCGGCCGCCTACGAGCTGCACGTGAGCCTCGTCAAGGGCATCTGCCTGCACGAGCACAAGATCGATCACATCGCCCACCTCGGCCCGGCCGCGGCGGGGGGCATCGGGGCGCTCCTCGGTCTCTCTCCCGAGGTGACCTTCCAGGCGATCCAGCAGGCGCTACACGTAACGACGACCACGCGCCAGTCGCGCAAGGGCGAGATCTCGAGCTGGAAGGCTTTCGCGCCGGCGTTCGCGGGCAAGATGGCCGTCGAGTCAGTCGACCGCGCTCTGCGCGGCGAGGGCGCGCCGTCGCCGATCTACGAGGGGGAGGACGGCGTGATCGCCTGGCTGCTCTCCGGACCGGAGGCGCGCTACCGCGTACCCCTGCCGGAGCCCGGCGAGCCCAAGCGGCAGGTGCTCGAGACCTACACGAAGGAGCACTCGGCCGAGTACCAGAGCCAGGCGCTCATCGACCTCGCCAGGCGGATGGGCGGGCGCATCGACGACTTCGAGGCCATCGAGTCGGTCGTCATCTCCACGAGCCACCACACGCACTACGTGATCGGCACCGGCTCGAACGACCCGCAGAAGTTCGACCCGACCGCCAGCCGCGAGACCCTCGACCACTCGATCATGTACATCTTCGCCGTCGCCCTCCAGGACCGCGCCTGGCATCACGAGCGGAGCTACGAGCCGGAGCGCGCCGCCCGGCCGGACACCGTCCGCCTGTGGCGCAAGGTCAGCACCGTCGAGGACCCGGAGTGGACGCGCCGCTACCACTCGCACGACCCCGGCGAGAAGGCCTTCGGCGGGCGCGTCACGATCACCCTGAACGATGGGACGGTCATCGAGGACGAGATCGCCGTGGCCGACGCCCACCCGCTCGGCGCCCGGCCCTTCGCGCGCGAGCAGTACGTCGAGAAGTTCCGCTCCCTGGCCGATGGTATCGTCGCGCGCAGCGAGCAGGACAGGTTCCTCGCCCTCGTGCAGCGCGTCGAGAGCCTCGCGCCCGCCGAGGTGGGCGAGCTCAACGTGGTCGTGGAGGAGGGCCAGTTGGGGCCGGAGGTGCCGCGAGGCATCTTCTGAGGGCGGACGAGGACCTCTCTCCCCGGATCGTCGGGAGGTGACAGATGGCGGACGCTACGCCTGAGGCGCAGCAGGTCAAGCCCAAGAAGTCGGTGGCCCTCTCGGGCGTCGCGGCCGGCAACACCGCGCTCTCGACGGTCGGAGCCAGCGGCGACGAGCTGCGCTACCGCGGCTACGACGTCCGCGACCTCGCCGCCGGGAGCGAGTACGAGGAGGTCGCGCACCTCCTGATCCACGGCGCTCTGCCGGACGCGGCGCAGCTCGCCGCCTACAAGCGCAAGCTCAGGCGCCTTCGCGGGCTGCCCGCCACGGTCAGGGCCGTGCTAGAAGCGATCCCCGCGGCCGCTCACCCGATGGACGTCCTGCGCAGCGGCGTCTCCGCGCTGGGGGCGACCTTGCCGGAAGGCGCCGACCACGACGAGGCTGGCGCGCGCGACGTCGCAGATCGGCTCATCGCCTCGCTCGGCTCGATGCTCCTCTACTGGTACCACTGGTCCCACGGCGGCGAGCTGGTCGACGTCGAGACCGAGGACGAGACGATCGGCGGGCACTTCCTCAGGCTTCTGCACGGGGTGGAGCCCGACCCGAGCTGGGTGCGGGCGATGCACCTGTCCCTCGTGCTGTACGCCGAGCACGAGTTCAACGCCTCCACCTTCACCTGCCGGATGATCGCGGGCACCGGGTCCGACGTCTACTCGGCCGTGTGCGGCGGTATCGGGGCCCTGCGGGGCCCCAAGCACGGAGGCGCCAACGAGGTCGCCTACGAGATCCAGCGCCGCTACGCGACCCCGGACGAGGCCGAGGCTGACATCAGGAAGCGGCTCGAGCAGCGGGAGGTCATCATCGGCTTCGGGCACCCGGTCTACCGGGTGGTCGACCCGCGCAGCGACGTCATCAAGCGCACGGCGCTCGAGCTCTCGAAGCAGGCGGGCGACACGCGCACGTACGCCGTCGCCGAGCGCGTCGAGAGCGTGATGATGAGCACCAAGCGCATGTTCCCCAACCTCGACTGGTACTCGGCGGTGGCCTACGCGGTGATGGGCGTCCCTACGGCGATGTTCACCCCGCTGTTCGTCATCGCCCGCACGGCCGGCTGGGTGGCGCACGTCATCGAGCAGCGCCGCGACGGCACGATCATCCGGCCGTCCGCCAACTACGTCGGCCCGGAGGACCGGGCGTTCGTGCCGCTCGCCGACCGATGAGCCGCCGCGCCTCCGCCGTGCGCTCCCGCGTGCTTCGACCGTGGGGGGAGGGCCGGTGACGTACCTCGTCGGCGCCGACCTCCCCCGGGAGCGCCCCGGAGTCAGGTTCCGCGAGCTGCTCCGCCGCCCCGGCATCCTCAGGCTGCCTGGGGCCCACAACGGCATGGCGGCGCTGCAGGCCAAACGCGCGGGCTTCGACGGCCTCTACCTCTCGGGCGCCGCGATGAGCGCCTCCATGGGCCTGCCGGACCTGGGCATCATCACGGTCGAGGACGTCGCCTTCTTCGTGCGGCAGGTGGCGCGAGCCGGCCTCCCCGTGCTCGTCGACGGCGACACCGGCTACGGCGAGGCGCTCAACGCGATGCACATGGTGCGGGTGTTCGAGGCCGCCGGCGCGGCGGCTGTCCACCTCGAGGACCAGGTGCTGCCCAAGAAGTGCGGGCACCTCAACGACAAGCGGCTCGCTACTCCCGAGGACATGGCCCTCAAGGTCGCGGCCGCCCGCAAGGCCGCCACCGACATCGTCGTCGTGGCCCGTACGGACGCAGCGGCGAGCGAGGGCGTATCCGGCGCCATCGCCCGCGCCGAGCGCTACGTCGAGGCCGGCGCCGAGGCGATCTTCCCGGAGGCGCTCACGAGCCGGGAGATGTTCAGGGAGTTCGCGCTGGCGCTGCCCGGGGTGCCTCTCCTGGCGAACATGACCGAGTTCGGCCGGACCCCGATGCTGACGGCGGAGGAGTTCGAGGACCTCGGGTTCAAGATGGTCATCTGGCCGGTGACCTCCCTGCGGGTGGCGAACAAGGCGCAGGCGGAGCTCTACGCTGCGTTGGCGCGGGACGGCAGCGCGGCGGCGCTCCTGCCCCGCATGCAGACGCGCGCCGAGCTCTACGAGGTCATAGACCTGCACGCCTACGAGGAGCTCGACGCCGCCATCGTCGAGACGGTGCTCCCCGACTGACCTTCAGGGGCTAAGGGCGCCTCGCTCACCAGGCCCACGAGGGCTGGCCGACGATGCGCAGCCGCACCGCGGTCCCTGGGGCGGTGGGCAGAGGGGCGCCGTCCGGGGTGTCCGCCAGCCACTCCTCGGCCGACCCGGCCACCGCGACCCTCACGCGCCGGTAGGCCCCGAAGTACTCGCTGCCCGAGACCGTGCCGGCCAGGCTGCTCTCCTCGCCCGAGGGCTCCCCGGACGCCGCGGTGAACGCGAGCCGTTCCGGGCGCACCACCGCGAAGCCCGCCGTGCCGGGCGCCGGCACGCGGTCGTCCGGCAAGGCCAGGACCAGCTCCCCGCCCTGCCAGCGCGCCCGCACCTGGCCGTCGCCCGCCGCCGCGAGCGCGGTCACCGGCAGCAGGTTCGCCTGCCCCACGAAGCCCGCCACGAAGCGGTTCGCCGGGCGCCGGTAGACGTCCTGAGGAGAGCCGGCCTGCTGCAGCCTGCCGGACTCCATCACCACCACGCGGTCGGAGAGCGAGAGCGCCTCCTCCTGGTCGTGGGTCACGTAGATGGCCGTGACCCCCAGCCGGCGCTGCAGCTCCTTGAGCTCGGCTCGCAGGCGCACGCGGAGCTGGGCGTCGAGGTTCGAAAGGGGCTCGTCGAGCAGCAGCACCTGGGGCTCCAGCGCCATCACGCGTCCCAGAGCCACCCGCTGCTGCTGGCCGCCGGAGAGCTGGTCGGGGTAACGCTCCGCGAGCGCCGCCAGGTCGAGGGCCTCCAGGACCCGCTCGGCGCGCGCCGACCGCTCCTCCCGCGGCAGCCGCCGCATCCTCAGGCCGTACTCGACGTTGCGCCGCACGCTCAGGTGGGGGAAGAGGGCGTAGTCCTGGAACACGAGCCCCACCCCGCGCTTGTCGGGCGGCACCGCGGTGACGTCGCGGCCGTCGACGACGACAGCCCCGGCGTCGGGCTCGACGAGCCCCGCGATCATGCGCAGGACGGTGGTCTTGCCGCAGCCGGAGGGGCCCAGCAGCGTCGTGAAGCTGCCCGGCTCGACCGAGAGGTCGATCGCGTCGACCGCGGTGACGCTGCCGAAGCGCTTCGTGAGCCCCCGCAGCTCCACGTGACCTGTTCCCGGCCCGCGCCCCTCAGCGCCGGAACCGACCCGCGGAGCGGCCGTCACCCGCCGACGCGGCCGCCCGCCGCCTCCAGCGGGCGCAGCCGCCCTCCCGTGAGGGCCCAGGCGAGGCCCAAGGCGGCGAACGTCACGGCGAGCAGCGCCGACGCGAGCGCGCACGCCCGGCCCCAGCGGCCCTGTGCCGCCAGGTTGAGGATGTCGACCGAGGCGAGGGGGGTGTCGAACGAGACCAGGAAGATCACCGTGCTGAGCGTACCCACGGCCTGCACGAACGTGAAGGCGAAGGCGGAGGCGACCGCGGGCCAGATCAGCGGCAGGGTCACGCTGAGGAACGCGCGCGTGCGGTTGGCCCCCAGGTTGGCGGCGCTCTCGTCGAGGCTGGTCCTGAGCTGCTGAACGGCCGCGGCGCAGATCCGGTACCCGACGGGGAGGTAGGAGGCCGCCATCGCCAGCACGATCAGCGCCCCCGTCCCGGTCAGCTTGAGAGGCGGACGGTTGAACACGAGGACGTAGGCCACGCCCATCAGCGTGCCAGGCACGGCGGCCGGCAGCAGCGTGGCGAGGTCGAGTCCGCGCCGCAGCGGGGCGCGGGTCCGCAGGACCAGGAAGGCCGTGACGGCGGCGACGACCGCTCCGAGGAGAGCAGCGGCGGCGGCGAAGCGCACCGAGTTGAGGAGGGGCAGCGACCGCGTCAGCACGTAGGCGTAGTGCTCGGTGGTCAGCGAGTGATCGACGCCCCACAGGCGCGTCAGCGAGCCGGCCACCACCACGCCCTGAGACGCGGCCACGAACAGCGTCACCGCGGCGCACAACGCGAACAGCGCCCAGCGGAGCGCCGCCGGCGGCAGCGGCGACCCGAGCCCGGAAGCGCGCCCGCCCACCGTCGTGAACCGTCCGGCCGTCGCCGCCTGCACGCGCTGATGGGAGACGAACAGCAGCACGGCGGGAACGAGCAGCGCGAGGCCCAGCGCCGCGCTGGTGCCGATGCTCGCCCACCCCGTCAGCTCGGTGTAGACCTCGGTGGCCAGCACCCGGAAGCGGCCGCCGACGAGCATGGGGTTGCCGAAGTCGCCCAGCACGCCGATCGCGATGAACAGTCCGGCCGCCAGTAGGCCCGGCGTGGCGAGCGGCAGCGTGACCGTGGTGAGCAGACGCCAGCGGCCCGCGCCGAGGCCGCGGGCGGCCTGCTCGAGCCGGGCGTCGTGCGCCAGGAACACGCCGCGCATGACCAGGTAGGCGACCGGGAAGAACGACAGCGTCTGTGCGAGCCAGACGCCATGCCAGCCGTACACCGAGGTCTCGAGGCCGAGCAGGTGGTAGGTCAGCAGGCCGCGCCGGCCGACGAGCAGGATGAACGCGAGCCCCGACACGAAGGACGGCGTGACCAGCAGGACCAGCGGCACCACCTGGAACAGGCGCCGCAGTGGCACCCGCGCTCGGGTGACGGCGAAGGCGTAGAGCGTGCCGAGGACCAGCGAGGAGGCCGTCGAGATCCCGACGAGCAGCAGCGTGTGCAGGCCCGCCTGACGCCAGCGCGGGGTCGCGGCCACGCGCGCCCAGTCGGCGCGGTCGGGCGCGAACGCGACGGCCACGAGCGGCGCCACGACGAACCCGAGGAGGAAGAGGAGCACGGCCGCGTGACCCAGCGCCAGCGCCGGGTCGTGCCTGGCCTGGTCGAGCCAGCGGAGCAGGCCGGTAGGGCGGATCCCGACGGCGCCAGCCGCTGCGGGCTTCGTCAATCGACGACCTGCTGCCACCGGCGGAGCACCTCTTCGCGCTGCTCGCCGGCCAGCTCGGCGTCGTAGTCCATCAGGTCGAAGCTCGCGCGGGCCGGCGCGCCCTCCGGCACCTCCGCCTCGTCGTTGAGCGGCGTAGTGAACGACTGGGCGCTGAACGCGGTCTGCGCCTCGGGGGAGAGCACGAAGTCCACGAACGCGCGCGCCGCGGCGGGGTTGGGTCCGCCGGCGACGATCGCCAGCGAGCCGACCTCGCCGACGGTGTCCGGCGGCACCACCGTCGAGACGGGGAAGCCGTCGGCGCGGTAGCGCGCCAGGGCGTGAACGTAGGCGACGCCGATCGCGTACTCGCCCGCGCCGACGAGCTGGGGAGGCGCCCCGCCGGAGGCCGGGAACTGGCCGACGAGCGGAGCCAGCGCCTCGAGGTAGGCCCAGCCGGCGTCCCAACCCAGGCGTTGCAGTTGGTTCTGCACGAAGAGGTACGCGGTCGAGGAGGCGGTCGGGTCGGTCAGGACGATCTCGCCGGCGTACCCCGGGTCGAGCAGGTCGTCCCAGGTCGCGGGGAGGGGCTGGTCGCCGTAGAGCTCGCGGTAGCGCGCCTCGTTGACGCCGATGCCGAGAGCCGTGAGGTAGAAGCCCGTCCAGTGGCCGTCTGGGTCGGCCAACTGCGCGCTCAGCCCCTCCGCCAGCGGGGAGCGGTAGGCCGCGAGCGCGCCGGACTCGGCCAGGGCGATGTACTGGCTGCTGGGACCGCCCAGCAGCAGGTCGGCCTGCGGGTTCGAGGCCTCGGCCATCACGCGGCTCACGAGCTCGCCCGTCGACGCGCGCAGGTACTCGACGCGCGTCCCCGTCGCCTCCTCGAACATCTCGGCCAGGAGCCTGACGTCGTCCTCGTTGACGATCGCGTAGACCTTCAGGACGCCCTGAGCGGACGCCCAGCCGAGGGCCAGGGTCAGAAGGGCCAGCGCGGTGAGGGAGCGCCGGCCCAGCCAGCGACGAAGGTCCTGCTTCACGTGCACCTCCAGGCGCGGCGCCTGTCGCGCTGCCGCGCGTGCGAGCGGCCGCCCGCACGCGCAGAGTCTACGTCTCCCGCCGGCGGCGCCGGGGACGCGAGGATCCCCAGGGCCGGCTCAGGAGCCGGCGAAGCTGACGTCCGGCACGGCGATGCTGGGCGCGGTGGTCGAGCCGGGGCCCCCCATCGCGGGCTGGGTCTCCGGTTCGTCACCGACCTCGGAGACGCGCTGTATCAGCTCGAACAGGTTGAAGGAGACCGCGAAGTCGTCGACCGGGAACGTCTCCCCGCCGACCGTCTCGAGGCCCATCGCCTGGACGCTGACATCACCCGTGATCGGGTTGGCGCCGGCGTTCACGCCCATCAGGTCCGAGACGAGCACGCCGTCGCCCTCTGCGATCCCGGCACCCGGCTCGAGGACGAGGTTCGACACGGCGATGCCCAGGGTCCCCGCGTAGGAGCGGTAGGCGTGGCCGGTCGTCGCGTGGCCAGTGCGCGCGGCGGTGTCGGTGTTGTGAAGGAACGAGCGGAGCACGCCGCCCTCGATGAGGGGCACGCGGCGCGACGGCGTGCCTTCGCTGTCGAAGGGCCGGCTGGCGAGCCCGCCCGGCAGCGTCGCGTCGTCGACGAGGGTGAACACGTCCGCCGCTACCCTCTCGCCCAGCCGGCCGGCGAGACCGCTCTTGCCCTCGGCGAGCGTCTTCCCCGAGAGCGCGTAGACCAGTAGGCCCAGTAGGTCTGCCACCACCGAGGGCTCGAACACGGCCCGCCTGCGCCCGGTGGCGAGCGGCCGCGCGCCGAGATGCCGCGAGAGCTTCTGGATGGACCGCAGCGCCGTCCTGCCGGGGTCTAGCTGGTGGAAGTCGTTGGCGGCGTCGACCTCGAAGCCCTGCTTCACGCTCCCGCCCTCGCGCATGACCATCCCGGAGAGCATCACGGCGGCGCCGCTGCGGTACGAGCCGTCTACGCCCCGGGTCGACCCGATGACCGTCTCGGCCTGCGACTCGGCGTAGAGCGAGTACTGGACCGACTGCACCCGCGGGTCCTGCCGCAGGTCGGCCTCGAGCTTCAGCGCCAGGTCGCGCTTCTGGGCGACGGTGCCGGAGAGCCCCTCGTCGAGGAGGTCGTGCCTGCCCAGCGCCTCTCCTGCCGGCAGCGCGGCCTTGCCGGCCGGCTGGAGCGAGGCGTTCTCTATCGCCTCCGAGAGCGCCCAGGCGAGCGACTCCTCGGTCAGCTCCTCCGTCGAGGCGTACCCGACGCGTCCGCCGTCGACGACGCGCAGGCCCACCCCTCCGCGGGTAGACACGGTCGTCTCGCCAGCCTTGCCGTCCTGCGCGTTGATGCGCAGCTCGCGCTCGACGCTGCCGAGCACCTCGAGCTCGACGCCGCGGCGCGAGGCCTCCTCGAGCAGCCAGCGCTTCGCCTGTTCGAAGCTCATGCCTCGCCTCCGACGACGATCTCGCTCACCAGCAGATGAGGCTGGCCCACCTCGGTGGGGATGGACCCCGACTTGGAGCCGCACATGCCCGGCTCGTTCGACTGGTCGTCGGACACCGCGACGACCTTCTTGATCGTCTCCGGGCCCTTGCCCAGCAACATCGCGCCGCGGACCGGCTCCGCGACCTCGCCGTCGCGGATCATGTAGCCCTCCTTGACGGCGAAGTTGTACTCGCCCGAGCCCGGACGCACCTGCCCGCCGCCCATCACCTTGGCGTAGAGCCCGTACTCGATGCCGGTGAAGAGCTCGTCCTTGGGCGTGTCGCCGTTGACGGCGAACGTGTTGCGCATGCGCGAGGTCGGGGCGTACGTGTAGTCCTGCCGGCGGCCCGAGCCGGTCGGCCGGTAGCCGGTCACCAGGGCGCCCCACCGATCGACCATGTAGCTCTTGAGGACGCCGTTCTCGATCAGTACCGTGCGCTCGGTAGGCGCGCCCTCGTCGTCGTAGCGGCTCGAGCCCCAGGCGTGGGGAATCGTCCCGTCGTCCACGTAGGTGAGCACGGGGCTGGCGACCTGGTCGCCGAGCAGCCCGGCCAGGACCGAGGCGTTCCGGGCTACCGCCGTCGTCTCGAGCAGGTGCCCGAGGGCCTCGTGGAAGATCACGCCGCCGAAGGCGTTGCCCACGACGACCGGCATCGTGCCCGCAGGAGCGGCCTTGGCGCGGAGGTTGGTCAGGGCGATCTCGGCTGCGCGCCTCCCGACGTCGGCGGGCGGGTTCAGCTCGAGGAGCTCCAGGCCCAGCGAGAGGCCGGGGGCGTGATGCCCGGTCTGGGTCTGGCTGCCGTCCGAGGCGATCGCCTGCGCGATCAGCCGCGTGCGGGTACGCCGGTCCTCGGCCAGGACCCCGTCGGTGTTGGCGACGAGCACGTCCTGCTCGACCTCGAGGAGGGTGCCCTCGACCTGCTTGATGGCGGGGTCGATGCGCGCTCCGGCGTCGACCTCCCGCAGGCGCTCGAGGCGCCAGAGCTTGTCGTGCGCCTCGGCCGGGACGCGGGGGCCCGGTAGCTCGACGCCCCTGTCGTCGCGCCGGAGGTCGAGCCCGCCGCGGCCGCCGGAGTCGGGACGCCCGGCGTCAGAGCCGCGCACGGCTACGAGGCTCTCGAGCACCTCGGCCAGCCCGGCGTCGGTGAGGTCGTTCGTGTAGCCGTACATGACGTCGTGGCCGAAGAACAGGCGGACACCGGCCCCGCGCTGGACGACGCTCGTCGCCTCCTCGACCTGACCGTTGACGACGCGCAGCACGCGCCGCCGCCACCTCTCGGCGTAGACCTCGGCGAAGTCGGCTCCAGCCGCCTTGCCGCGCGCCAGCAGCGCTCCCAGGGTTTCGGTTCTTAGCATGTTGCCGATGCTAACCCCTCAGCTTCATCGGCGTGTAGCGATGTAGCTAGACGCCGCGGGGGCCCGGTGGCGCTCCGGGTCACGATCCGACGTCGCGGCGTACGAACACGAAGAGCGCGGCCGCGAGCAGCAGCGACGAGAGGCCCGCGAGAGCCGCCAGGCCCGCCCAGTCGGGGCCGTTGGCCAAGGGCTGCGCTCCGAACGCCCAGCGGTACGGGGAGATGGCGGCCACGGCGTCGTTACCCGACGTCTTCGCCACCGCGTCGAGCGCGTAGGCGAGAGCCGACACGGCCGCGCCGGCCGCCAGGGCCGCGGACCGCCTGCCCGTGACCGCTCCGACAGCGAGTGCGACCATGCCGCTTACGGAGCAGAGGAGGACGAGCGAAGCCGTGACGGCTACCAGGCCGGTCGGCTCCAGGCCCAGGCCGACGGGCGCGTCGAAGGCGAGCACCAGCAGGGAGGTCACCGCCCCGAGCACGAGCAGCTTGACGAGCAGCGCCAGGGTCCTCTCGAGCACGACCTGAGCGCGAGTGACGCCGTGTGCCAGCGTCAGCTCGAGGTCGCCAGACTCCTCCGCCCCGGCGATGGAGGCCGTGCCCCACGACACGCCGGCGATGGCCAGCAGCAGGAAGCCCAGGAGGCCGTAGATGGTCGCGTGGACGTAACCCGCGCCGGTGCCGAGCTCGTCGAGGCCGAAGAGCGCGGCGACCTCCGGGGAGAACGACCCGAGGTAGGCCTGCATGGCGTCGCTGCCGCCCACCGATGGGTAGAACGGCAGGTAGAGCGCGGCCATGACGGCCAATCCGATCGACCAGGCGAGGAGCCCTCGCCGCGAGCCGCGCAGGTCCCGTCGGAACAGCGGCAACGGCGCCGGCGCGCTGGCGTCAGGCATCGGCGCCCCCCTCCGCTCCCCGGTACAGCTCGAGTACGGCGTCCTCCAGGACCGGAGGGGCCACCGTGAGATCGAGGACCTCGTGCCTGGCGAGCGCCCTGACGAACGGTCCGACGTCCTCGACGACCCCCTGCAGGAGCGTCGCGCCCTCCTCGGAGGTCGCGTCCAGGCCGGGAAGGGTGGTCAGGTCGGGGGCATCGCCCGCCACGCGGGCGGTCACCCGCCGGCGTCGAGCGAGCCTCAGGTCGGCCAGCGGTCCCATCCTCAGCAGCCTGCCCCCGTAGAGGACGCCTACGCGGTCGGCGGCGTGCTCGATCTCGCTGAGCACGTGCGACGAGAGCAGCACCGTCTGACCGTTCGCCGCTGCCTCCCGCACGAGGTCCAGGAACTCCTGCTGCACCAGGGGGTCGAGGCCGGACGTCGGCTCGTCGAGGACCAGGAGCTCCGGGTCGTGCATGAACGCCTGGATGAGGCCGACCTTCTGCTTGTTGCCCTTCGAGAGCTTGCGCAGCGGCACCGCCAGGTCGGCGCCGAGGCGCTCCGCCAACTCCTCGACCCGGCCGCGGCGCAGCGGTCCGCTGATCATCCCCAGGTGCCCGAGCAGCTCCCTGCCGGTGAGGCGGCTGTCGAGACGCAGCTCCCCAGGCAGGTACCCGATGCGCCGACGCAGCCGCGCGCCACCGGCGCGCGGGTCGTGTCCGAGCACCTCGAGGCTGCCCCCGCTCGGCCTGAGGAGGTCGAGCAGGAGGCGC
>JBIQIQ010000232.1:0-2382 GCA_044507975.1 Deinococcaceae bacterium | reverse complement strand
GAACTCGGGCTCGAGGGCCACGGGCGCGAGCCGGTGGCTCGCCCAGCCCCAGTCGCGGTCGGGGGTGAGGTCGAGGACCCTCACGCTCACCGCGTCGCCCGGCTCGGCGCCTTCGACGTGGATGGGGCCCGTCAGAGGGTTGCCACGGGTCGTCACCTGCTCGCCGGAGGCGTCGACCCCGGCAGCGTCGACGGTGGTCGCGTGGACCACGTCGCCCGGGGCCACGCGCAGGGCGACGGCATGCGAGCCGAACGTGTTGTGGTACGAGGCGGGTCGGAGGCGGTGGGTCGGCATGCTCCATGATGACAGCGCCGGACCCGGCCGTCCGGCGCTGTCTCCGGCTAGGCCGCCGGCCCCGATCGGGGCTGCCGCGCGTGATAGCTTCTCGCTCTGGAACGCCCCCACGATGCCGCCTGAAGCCGCCAGCACCAGCCCAGAGCTGACGATCGCGATCGGACTGGCCACCCTCCTCGCCGTCGCGTTCGGCAGGGTGCCCGGCGTGAGCCTCAGCCGCGCCGCGTTGGCCCTGGTGGGGGCGGTCGCGCTCATCGCCACGGGGACCGTGTCCCTGGACAGGGCGCTCGAGCACGTCAACGGCGAGGTGATCGTCCTGCTGTTCGGGCTCATGGCGTTGAACGCGGGGCTGTCGGAGGCCGGAGCGTTCCGCTACGCCACCGCCCTCGTCACGCGCGGCCCCTTGGGCCCACGGAGACTGCTGGGTGTGCTGATCGTCGTCTCCGGCGTTCTCTCGGCTCTGTTCCTCAACGACACGGCGGTGATCATGCTCACCCCGCTCGTGGTGCGCGCGGCGCGTCGCCTCGGCCTGCCACCCGTCCCCTACCTCTTAGGGCTCGCGCTGGCAGCGAACGCCGGCAGCGTCGCCACCGTCACCGGCAACCCGCAGAACGTTCTCGTGGCCGTGGCCGCCGACATCGGTTACGCGGCTTTCGCCGCGCGGTTGGCGCCGGTGGCCCTGGCTTCGCTCCTCGTCGTGTTCGTCGTGCTCCTCGTCCTGTACCGCCGGGAGCTGGCCCCGACCGGAGCTGGCGCGCGGGTCACGGAGCCGCTCCCCGCGGTCCGTCCTGGTGCTCTGTGGCCGAGCCTCGCGGCGTCCGCCGTGATGCTGGCCGCCTTCGCGTCGGGGGCGAACGTCGCTTCGGCCGCGCTGGCCGCCGGCGCCTTCGTGCTCATCGCCGGCGGAAGGCGCAGCCGCGCGCTCCTGCGGCAGGTCGACTACGGCCTGCTCGTGCTGTTCGCAGCGCTGTTCGTGGTGGTCGGCGCCATGGCGGACACTGGGTTGCCGCAGCGCTGGCTGCTCGCTCTGTTGCCGGTCGGCGGCTCACCGCTGGAGGTCGTGGCCATGACGGCCGCGGTGACGGCCGCTCTCTCGACCGTGGTGAGCAACGTGCCCGCGGTGCTCCTCATCCTCCCGGCGACGGGGTTCGGCGGGGGCGTTGGACCTGCGGTGCTCCCCGCGGCGGGCGAGGCGTCGGCCTGGTTCGGGTCCGATGGCCTGGCGCTCACCATCGCGATGGCGAGCACCCTGGCCGGCAATCTGACGCTCGTGGCCTCGGTGGCCAACCTCATCGTCGCCGAGGGCGGGAGGCGCCTCGGAGCGGAGCTGGGGTTCTGGACCTACCTCAGGGCCGGCCTGCCGGTGACGCTGGTGACGCTCGCGATCGGCGTCCTGTGGCTGGCCCTCCTCGGGGGCTAGGCTCGTGAGCGTGCGCGCGGGTCGCCGAAGACTGCGGCCGGAGGCATGATGCTCGGAGCAGCGCGAGGGAGAACGGCAGGCCCAGCGACGAGTACCCCGGAGCCCCGCCCATCCCGGCGAACTACGCGCCACCGGGGCTCAGGCCGGGTTGGCGGCGCCCTCCCCCACTACGGTCATCCACCGCCTCACCTCCCAGCGCTCGACCAGTCCGTTGAGCACGTAGGGGTCGGAGGCGGCGAAGCGCTCGGCTGCGGCCGGCGAATCGCTCTGGAACAGGAGCACTCCGAGGTCGGCAGGGTCTTGGAGCGCTCCTGCCAGTAGCAGCTCACCGCTCTGGACGGCTTGCTCGGCCAGGGCGAGGTGCTCGCCGCGGAACAGCGGCCTCCGCTCGAGGTAGTCGCCAGCCAGGTGGTACAGCAGCAGGTAGTGGTTCATGGTGCCCTCCGGGTGCGACGACTCTAGCGTTCCCCCGCGGGGCGCCGCGCGTCAGCCGGCGGTTGAAGGGGCCGGGACAGCCCCGGCCTCGTACTCATCGTGCCGGCGCCACCATACGTAGGGGTCCCCTTGCGGCCACCCCTCTGGCGAGTCCTCCCAGGTCTCCTGGCGACCGTAAGGCACCAGGTCGAGGAGGCTGAAGGTCGGTCCGAGGCTCTCGACCCCGCGGGCGC
>JBIQIQ010000038.1:0-18275 GCA_044507975.1 Deinococcaceae bacterium | reverse complement strand
GCCGCCGCCACCGCCGCCGCCACCGCCTCGGGCTCGCTGCCGAAGACGACGACGTCGAAGTCCAGGTGGTTGACGTCCGCCGGAGCCTCACCCTGGCTCCAAGGGACCCCTTCGGTGGCCGGCGGCGCGGCCAGCGACCCGGCGGCGGCCATGAGGCCGAGCGACAGGGCGACCGCCCAGGCCAGCCGGCGGCCCCGAGCCTTCGAGGCGATGGGTGCGCGGGCGACGCGGCCAGCGGACCTCACGCCCTGCCTCCCGCCGGCTCCTTGCGCACTAGCTCGCGCAGCACGGTGTCAGCTACGCGTGCGGCCGCGTCCGGATGGCCCAGGCGGCGCGCCGCCTCGCGCATGGCGTCGAGGCGCTCGCGCTCCTCCAGCAGGCGTCCGAGCTTGAAGGGGAGGGTGGACAGGGGCTCGACCCTCAGGGCGGCCCCGTTCTCGAGCAGCACGGTGGCGTTGGCCTCCTCTTGCAGCGGGTAAGGGCTCACGAGTAGCAGGGGCAGCCCGGCGGCCAGCGCCTCGCTGCTGGTGAGGCCTCCAGGCTTGGTGATGGCGATGTCGGCCGCCGCCATGCGTAGCGGCACGTCGGAGACCAACCCGTGGACGCGGACCCTGACCGCCTCCGAGAGCTCGACGAAGCGCGACGCCACCCGGGCCAGGCGCTGGCTGCGGCCCGTCACGACCTCGACGTCGAGCGGCCTCTTCAGACCGGTGAGCTGCTCGAGGACGCCCGTCAGGTCCTCCTCCTCCAGGCCGCCCGCCATCAGCAGGAGGACGTCGCGGTGCTCGAGCAGGCCGAGGCGGCTGCGCGCCGTGGCGCGGTCGGGCAGCTCGGCGAAGGCCGGGTCGACCGGGATGCCCGTCACGCGCACGCGGGGCTCGTCGACACCGGCCGAGACGAGGTGGACCTTGACCTCCTCGATCGCCACGAAGTACCGCGCGATGCCCGGCTGCAGCCACAGGCTGTGGGCGAAGAAGTCCGTGATGACCTCGGCCTGCGGCAGGGGAGCCCGCCGCCGCATGCGCCCGGCCATCACCTCCGGGCCGAGGAAGTGGGTGTGCACGACGGAGTGGGGCGCGAACCGGTCGATGATCCGCGGCATCTCGTACGAGAGCATGCGCACGACGCGGGCGCGCAGCCGCCTCTGCAGCGACAGCGCCTCGGTGGGACGCCGGTCCATGCGCCGGCCCACCCACTCCACCAGGTCGGGGACGTTGCGCACCAGGTCGAAGTAGGCCTGGCGGTAGAGCCGCCGGAACGGCAGGGCCGTGTGCTCGAGGAGGTCGACGTGCCTGACCTCGGAGCCGCGCCCCGCGAAGGCCGCCTCGAGCGCCTTGGCGCACGCGACGTGGCCACCGCCGATGGAGGCAGAGAGCACCAGTACGCGTTCCGGAGCGCCGGGCACCCGGCCAGCATAGCTTCAGGGGGCTCTCAGACGACCGGTGATAGCATGCACCGCGGAGGAATCCATGCGCGCCCCGTACCTGCTCGGCACCCTTCTCGTCACCCTTGTGCTTACCGGCTGCGAGCCGGAGGCCGAGCGCAGAGCCCACGACGTCTTCGTCTACGGCGAGGAGCCCTTGCGGCTCACCTACTTCTACGGCGGGGCCGGCGAGCTCGCCTCCGCGGGCGGCGTCCTGGAGCTCGAGGACGCTCCCGCGCGCGACGAGCGGCGCACCGGCGACTTCGCCGTCAGCGGCTCGCTGCTGGTGAACGGACGCCCGTACCTGTCGGCGCCTCTCGACCCCCTCCCGGAGGCCCCGGCGACGGCCGGGCGCATCCCGCTCACGACCGACATGCAGCTGACGGTGCACCAGGACGTTGGCGAGATCGTCTACTTCGACGGCGCCAGCTACCTGACCCTCGCACAGGACGGCACGCCGGGCGTCACGCAGCGCGTCGTCCCCCGCCCGCGCCTCAACGCGCTGCGCGGTCTCGGGCAGCTGACCAACGAGGAGGCCGACGCCCTGGCGGCGGGGCTCGCGCGTCGCGGTCCGTACGTCCTCGTCGAGCTCGAGCCGTCGTCCCTGCCCGCCAACGCGGTCGACGGGCTCGCCGAGCACCGACGCACGGGCGTGTTCGTGCAGTCGGCGATCCCCACCGACGAGGGCGCCTACCGTCCCGCGCCGCAGCAGGTGGCGTGGGAGACCGTGGCCAGCGGCACCCAGGCGACGGGCGTGCAGGCGCCTCGGTTCGAGATCATCTCGAGCCGGCAGCAGCTCGTGTCGTTCTGGTCGCGCGTGCACGCCACCCAGCTGCAGCCGCCGCCTGTGCCGGAGGCGAGCTTCGAGCGCGAGACGCTCGTGGCGGTCTTCTCCGGGCCGCAGACGTCGGGAGGCTACGCCGTGCAGGCGCGCCGCGTCGCGCTGGAGCAGGGGGAGCTGTACCTCGACGTAGAGTTCGTCGAGCCGGCCCAAGGGGCGCTCGCGTCCCAGGCGCTGACCAGCCCCTGGACGCTCGTGCGCGTCCTCCGCGGAGGCTTCCCCGTCGTATGGGTAAGGGACGCCGCCGACGGAGCGCTGGTCGGCGTGGCGCGCAGGACGGAGTAGGAGGCGCCGCGAGCGCCGGTCAGGTCAGCTCGGAAGGTATGAACAGCCTGCGGTACTCGTCGTTGGCGTAGCGGTCGGTCATGCCGGAGATGTAGTCGAGCAGCGCGCGCTCGATGCCGTCCTCCTCCGCCTGGCGCTGCACGTCGGGCGGCAGCATCTCGGCGGTGTCGCAGTAGGCCTGGTAGATGCGCTCGAGGACCATGTGAGCCTTGCGCGCGGCACGCCTCAGCCGGAAGTGGAAGTAGAAGTTCTCGTAGAGGAAGGCTTTCAGCTCTCGCAGGCGCTGGGCCATGGGTTCGGAGGGGCCCAGCAGCTTCGTGGCATGGCTCCTGACGTCGGATAGCGTCCTCACGCCGGCCTCCTCGAGGCGCTCGTGGGTGGCGACCACGACGTCGGTGATCACGTCGCCCAGCAGCTCCCGCTGCAGCGTGTAGCGGTCGTACTTCGTGAAGGCGTGACGGTCCATGCCCAGCCTGGCCATCAGCTCCCCGACCAGCGGCACCTCCGCGATCTGCGCCGAGGTGAGGTGGCCGGAGCGCAGGCCGTCGTCGAGGTCGTGGGCGTTGTACGCGACCTCGTCGGCGACGTTGACGACCTGGGCCTCGAGCGACGGCTGGGCGTCTGGCTCCCAGTCGGGGTCGGGGACGTCGTACTCCGTCTCGTGCTTCATGATCCCCTCGAGGGCCTCCCAGGTGAGGTTGAGGCCGGCGAAGCCGGGGTAGCGCCGCTCCAGCTGCGTGACGATGCGCAGGCTCTGGCGGTTGTGGTCGAAGCCGCCGGCATGCTTGGTGAGCTCGTCGAGCGCCCTCTCGCCGGCGTGGCCGAACGGCGGGTGACCGAGGTCGTGCGCCAGCGCGATCGTCTCCGCCAGGTCCTCGTTGAGGCCCAGCGCGCGGGCGATGCTCGTCGCGACCTGCGAGACCTCCAGGGTGTGGGTCAGGCGCGTGCGGTAGTAGTCCCCCTCGTAGTTGACGAACACCTGGGTCTTGTACTCGAGCCGCCGGAAGGCGCTCGTGTGCAGCACGCGGTCGCGGTCCTTCTGGAACGCGGTCCGGTGAGCGCTCTCCTTCTCCGGGTGGATGCGGCCGCGCGACTCCGCCGCGAGGCAGGCGTAGGGCGCCAGCGCCGCGCGCTCGGACCGCTCGAGCTGCTCCCTGGTCACGATCATGACGGCTGGTATGGTACCACCGCATGGAGCTCTCCAAGGTCCTCGACGTGTGCCTCGAGGCCGTGCACGACGCCGGTCGCCTGACCCTCGGCTACTTCGGGCGCGGGCTGGAGGCCAGCTACAAGGAGGACCACACCCCTGTCACCGAGGCCGACGTGAGGGCCGAGGAGCTTATCCGCGGCCGCCTGGAGTCCGCCTTCCCCGAGCACGGCGTCGTCGGCGAGGAGCACGGCGCCTCGAACGAGGCCGCTGTCGCCCGCTGGTACATCGACCCGATCGACGGCACCAAGAGCTTCATGCGAGGCGTGCCGCTCTACGGCGTGCTCCTCGCGCTGGAGGTCGAGGGCAGGGTGGTCGTGGGGGCGGCGGCGTTCCCGGCGCTCGGCGAGACCCTCTACGCCGCCGAGGGTCACGGGGCCTTCCTGAACGGGCGCCGGGTGCGCGTGCGTGACGCCGCGACCCTGCAGGACGCCTTCGTCTCGTTCACCGACGCGCGCGCCTTCGAGCTGGCCGGCATGGACTCCGCCTGGCGCCGTCTGATGGCCAGCTCCTACCACCGGCCCGGCTGGGGCGACGCCTACGGGCACGCGTGCGTGGCGACGGGCCGCGCCGACGTGATGATCGACCCGCAGCTGTCGGCGCACGACGCAGGTCCGTTCGGCGTGATCCTCCGCGAGGCTGGCGGGTACTTCGGCGACCTCTCCGGCAACGAGGGCATACACGGTGGCGCGGGCCTGTCGTGCTCGCGCTCGCTGCTGCCTCAGGTGCTCGAGGTCCTGAACGGCGCGCCGTCGCGCCCGGACGTATCCTGAGCGGCGTGGAGCTGACACTTCGGCGCAGCACCCCGACGACCTGGGTCGGCCGCGTGCCCCTCGGCAGCGGGCACCCGGTCGTGGTGCAGAGCATGACGAACACCGACACCTCCGACGCCGCGGCCACCGCCCGGCAGGTCTTCGAGCTGTGGAGCGCGGGCAGCGAGATCGTACGGGTGACGGTGAACGACGACGCCGCTGCGCGCGCGGTCCCGGAGGTGAGGCGCAGGCTGCTCGACATGGGCGCCGACGTCCCGCTGGTCGGCGACTTCCACTTCAACGGTCACAAGCTGCTCGTCGACCACCCCCTCATGGCCGCGGCGCTCGACAAGTACCGCATCAACCCCGGCAACGTCGGCCCCAAGCGCCGCCACGACGCGAACTTCGCGACGATCATCGACGTCGCCCTGCACCATGGCAAGCCCGTGCGCATCGGCGTGAACTGGGGCTCCCTCGACCAGGAGCTCCTGACGGCGCTGATGGACGAGAACGCTCGGCGCCCCGAGCAGCTGCCGGCCCGCGACGTGCTCGTCGAGGCGATGCTGCGAAGCGCCCTCGACTCCGCCGAGCTCGCCGAGGGGCGAGGCCTGCCGCACGACCGCATCGTCCTCAGCGCCAAGGTCTCGGGCGTGCGCGACCTGTGGGACGTCTACCGGGCGCTCGCGGACCGCTGCGACTACCCGCTGCACCTGGGCCTCACCGAGGCGGGCATGGGCGTGCGGGGCGCGGTGCACAGCGCGGCCGCTCTCACCCCTCTCCTGGCCGACGGCATCGGCGACACGATCCGCGTCTCCCTCACCCCCGACCCCGGCGCGCCGCGCGAGCGGGAGGTCGAGATCGCGCAGGAGGTCCTCCAGGCGCTCGACCTCAGGCGCTACGCCCCCAGCGTCACGGCCTGCCCGGGCTGCGGGCGCACGACGAGCACGCTCTTCCAGGAGCTCGCCAAGGACGTCCAGGCCTACCTCAAGGCGCGGATGCCAGAGTGGCGGGAGCTCTATCCGGGCTCGGAGCACCTCAAGGTGGCGGTCATGGGCTGCATCGTCAACGGGCCGGGGGAGTCGAAGCACGCCGACATCGGCATCAGCCTCCCGGGCACGGGAGAGTCGCCCCGGGCTCCGGTCTACCAGGACGGCAGGCTCGTCGCCACGCTCCAGGGCGACGAGATCGTGCCGCGCTTCACCGCGATGCTCGACGAGTACGTGGCGCGGCGCTTCGGCCCGGGCGCGTCCCCGGCCGAGGCGGCACCCGTGGGCGAGGCAAGCGGATGAAGGTCTACACCCGCACGGGGGACGACGGCACGACCGCCCTCTTCGGGGGCGGCCGCGTCGCGAAGGACGACCCGCGCGTAGCGGCCTACGGCGCCGTCGACGAGGCGAACTCGGCGCTGGGGCTGGCGCGTGCCGCGCTGGCCGGCGAGCCGCCGGGGTCGTCGCTGCGGGCGATGGACGACCACCTCCAGGCGGTGCAGTCGCTGCTGTTCGACCTCGGCGCCGACCTGGCGACCCCACTGGACGCCAAGACGCGCTCGTACGTGACGCCGGTCGAGGCGGCGGACGCCGCGCGCCTCGAGGAGCTCATCGATGCCTACGCGGCCGAGCTGCCCCCGCTGACCAGCTTCGTCCTGCCCGCCGGCACGCCGGCGTCGTCGGCGCTGCACCTGGCGCGAGCGGTGGTGCGCCGGGCCGAGCGGGACACCCTCACCCTGAGCCGCGTCGCCGAGTTGAACCCCCAGGCGCTGGTCGTGCTCAACCGGCTCTCGGACCTCCTGTTCACGCTGGCGCGGGCGGCGAACGTGCGCGCCGGGGTGGAGGAGGTCAGGTGGACCCCGCGGCGCTGACGACCGGAGCCGCGGTCCGCCTGGCCGCCGCTCACGTTCGCTAGCGCCCGGCCTCCAGCAGGCCCTGGCACAGCTCGCTCGGCAGCCCAGGACCGCGGTAGACGAACGACGTGTAGACCTGCACCAGCGTCGCGCCAGCCTCCAAGCGAGCGGCGGCGTCGCGGGCGTCGAAGACCCCGCCCACCGACACGACCGGCAGTCGGCTCGCCGCGACGAGCGTGCGCAGCGCGGCCTCGGCCAGCGGAGCCAACGGGCGGCCGGACAACCCGCCTTCCTCGGTGGCGGAGGGCGAGCGCAGAGCGGGGCGGGTGGTCGTCGTGTTCGTGGCCACGATGCCCGCGGCCCCGTCGCCCTCCGCCGCTGCGGCAGCCTCCCGCAGCGCCTCCTCGCTCAGGTCGGGCGCGAGCTTGACGAGCACCGGTCGCTCCCCGCGCTCGACCGCGACCGACCTGGCCGCCCTGAGCACGGCGCGCAGCGGTCCGACCTCCTGCAGCCCCCGCAGCCCGGGGGTGTTGGGGGAGGAGACGTTGAGCACCAGGTAGTCGGCGACGTCCCACACGGCGTGGAGCGCCCGGCGATAGTCGGCTGGCGCCTCCTCCGCCGACGCCGCTCGCGACCTTCCGACGTTCACGCCCACGGGCGGCAGCCAGTCGCCGTGCGCCGCCTTGGCGCGGGCCACCCGCGCCGCGAGCGCCGCCGAACCGCGGTTGTTGAAGCCCATGCGGTTCACCAGCGCCTCGTCCTCGACGAGGCGGAAGAGCCGCGGCCTGGCGTTGCCCGGTTGCGCGGCGGCGGTCACCGTGCCCACCTCGAGGAAGCCGAAGCCGAGAGCTGCGAGCGCGGGAACGGCCACGCCGTCCTTGTCGAGGCCGGCTGCCAGGCCGATCGGGTTCGGGAACGTCAGGCCGAAGGCCCGCACCGCCAGCGCCGGGTCGCGGGCGGCTGCGGAGCTCGCCCGCAGGGCCCGCAGGGCGGCCCGCGAACGGGAGGCGAGGGCGAGCCCACCCATCGCGAGCTCGTGGGCGCGTTCCGCCTCGAGGCGGAACAGCGCTGGCCTCAGGCGCCGGTAGAGCACGGGGCGTTCAGCCGCGGCGCGGCTGGGTCGGCCGGATCTCGACCTTGCTCGGGAGCGTGCGCGCGGGCATGCGGTAGAGGTAGAGCACGGTGGCCGCGATGTCCTCGGGCTGGATCTTCCAGGCGTCTGCCTCGCCGACGGTGCGGTCGTTGAACGCCGTCGCCACCGAGCCGGGCAGCACGGTGCTGACGCGCACCCCGCGGTCGCGCAGGTCGAGCATCGCCGCCTGCGTGAAACCGACGAGCCCGAACTTGCTGGCGTTGTAGGCGGCGCCGCCGGCGAAGAAGTTGACGCCGGCCAGGCTCGCGATCGTGACGATCATGCCGCCGGTGCGCTGCAGCGCCGGTACCGTCGCCTTGAACCCGTAGTAGACGCCGGTGAGGTTGGTGTCGATGACGCGCGACCACTGCTCCGGCGCGATCTCGTCGACCGGCGCGAACGCACCTACGCCCGCGTTGGCGACGAACAGGTCGAGGCGTCCGAAGCGCTCGGTGAGCTGCGCCACGGCGTCCTGCTGCGCGGCGAGGTCCCGCACGTCGAAGGGCAGCGAAAGCGTGCGCCCCGGGTGAGCGGCCTCGAGCCGTTCGGCCGGCCCGGAGAGGCTGGAGGCGCCACGCGCGTTGAGCCCTACCGCGAAGCCCTCCCGCAACAGCGCCTCCGCGACGGCCAGCCCGATGCCTCGGCTGGCGCCGGTGACGAGCGCGACCTCGCGCCCGCCCTCGTTGGAACCTGATGCCATGCCGGAGGCTAGCACGCCCTTGTTACACTCCCTCACGTGCTGCGCCTGACGCTCGTGAGGCACGCTTTGACCGATTGGAACGCGTCGGGTCGCTTCCAGGGCGTCGCCGACGTCGAGCTGAACCGCGAGGGGCGGGAGCAGGCGAAGCGCCTCGCTGCCTACGTCGCCAGGCTCGAGCCCGAGGCGGTGGTCTACTCGAGCCCACTGGCCCGCGCCGTCGAGACGGCGAGGATCGCGTTCCCAGGCCGGGAGCTGAGGCTCGACCCGCGCCTCAAGGAGATCGACTTCGGCGAGTTCGAGGGCAAGACCCAGGCGGAGAACGAGCTGCACCCCGGCTGGGCCACCTGGTTCGGAGACCCGTACGGGCTCGCGGCGCCGGGCGGCGAGTCCTACTCGATGCTGCGCACCCGCGCCGTCGCCTGGATGGACGAGGTCGTCGCGGCCGGGGCGCCGCACGTGGTGGCCGTCACGCACTCGGGCACGATCCAGATGCTGCTCGCGCACGTGCTGGGCGTCGAGAAGGTCCGTTGGCGCAAGCGCATCTACCTGCGGCACGCCAGCGTGAGCCGCGTGCTGTTCCGGGGCGACGAGGTCCTGGTCGAACGGGTCAACGACACCCGCCACCTCTCGCGCGAGGGTGGAGACCCCTTCCTCGACTGAGCCTGTACCGACCGGTCTGTACGCGAATTAGGATAGCGGAGGTTCTGTCGGCCGGCGCGCGCCCGGGACGGGCAGGGGGCGGCGCCCTCCGCGGTCGGGCGGGTCCGTCTGCGTGCGCCGCGGGTCGCGGTCCGCCACCGGCTGACGGAGCCCGAGCGCCCGCAGGAGCGCGAGCGTCCCGGTGGCGCCGGCGAGGGCGCCGACGCCCAGCTCCCGCCAGTTGCGCAGGAACACCTGCCACGCTGCCTGCCACCAGCTCCCGCTGCCGACGTCCACCTTCAGCGCCGCGAAGAGCTCCTCCCGCGCCGCTCTCGCCTGCTCGGGGGTGAGGCCCAGGTCGGGCATCTGCCGGTCCGGGTCGTCGAAGCGCGGGTTCAGCAGCATGTGGTAGAGCCACACCGACGTGCGCTCGCGGCCGGCCGCGGCCAACACCTCTTCCCGGGCCTCGTTGACGAGGTCGTCGCGTTCGGCGGCCGCCATCAAGGCTCTGAGGTCGGCCTCGTAGGCGAGCGAGTTCAGGTGCTCCGTGATGCGGTAGTTGAAGCTGAACTGGTCGAGCACGGGCCCGATGCCCCCGCCGGTCCCTGCGACGCTGTGGCAGCCGGTGCAGCCGAGGTCCTCGAGGACCGGCAACCGGCCGTGCCCCGCGAGGCCCCAGGTGGGTTTGGCTGCCTCGGTGTGAGCGACGGCCGGGTCGTAGCGGAGCCGCAGGACGACGCCGCCCAGGTCGCCGAGGGGGAGCATCGGGGTCAGGTAGAGCCCGTCCGGCCCCACGGCCACGCCGGCGAAGTGCTGGCCTCCGCTCAGGCCCAGGTACTGCACCAGGTAGCGCGGCGGCGTCGCGGCCATGCCGGCGGTGCGGGCGCCGCCGAAGAGGGAGAGCCCCGCCGGTACGTCGCGGGATCCGAAGCCCGACGCGACGTAGTGCCCGGCCCAGCCCGGCTCCATGAACGCGGCCCCCGGCGGGACGTAGGCGAGCTGCACGGGCGAGAACGGCTTGGCGAAGACGAGCTCCGCGTGGGCGGCGAGCGCAGCGTCGGTGCCGTCCCAGAGGTGATCGAGCCCGCGCGATACTGGCACGAACCGGTCGATGTTCACGCCGTTCTCGGCCACGACGAGCCGCGTGCCGTCGTGCGCGATGGCGAACGGGTTCCTGAACCCAGTGGCGTAGACGTACGAGGCCGGACCGCGGGACCCGAAGGGAGGGTCCGCGCAGGGCTGGCCGTCGAGGTCGAGGCACAGGACCTTGCCGAGCAGTACGTCCCTGTCGGCGGCCGCGCGCGGCGCCCCGCCGTCGCCGACGCCCACGTACAGGCTGTCACCGACCACGATGCAGTCTCCGACCTGGTGAGCGGGCGCGGACTGGAACTCCGCCAAGGCCGGGAGCAGCTCCACGGCTCCCGTCGCCGCCAAGCCGAAGGTGACGGGCACGCTCGAGAAACGCACGATGCGGTTGCGCAGGATGCCGCCGTCGTCGGGCTCGGTGAAGGTGGCGAAGACGTAGCCGTGCTCGGGCGCGAGACAGAGCCCGGCGAGGCCCTGCTGGCTGGTACCCGACAGCGGCCGTGCCTGCCTGCCGTAGGTGGGCACGGTGGCGAAGGTATGGACGTCACCGCCGCGCGTGACGACGTTGACCCCGCCCTGCAGCTCGGCGACGAAGTAGAGGGGCGCACCCTCACCCTCGTCCGGCTCAGGGACGAACGCCAGCGCGGTCGGCAGGCTCAGGCCGGAGGCGTGTACCTCGAGGGCGTAGCCGGCGGCGGTGCCGAGCTGCGCCAGCGGGTCGCCGAAGCTCCGCTGCCCGTAGGCGAGCGACGCCGACATGACGAGGCACAGGCAGGCGACCCCGAGCAGGCGATGCCCGAGGCCCCTCGGCGCGCGCTCCGGTCCCATGGCGGCAAGCTAACACCAGCCTTCTTACGGCCTCCTGACACCCGACGAGCCGGTGGAGGAGGGCGCTCCGGGGCCGGTGGTAGGCTCGCGCCGTGGTCGCTGCCGTGCGAGGTCCCGAGGAGGACGGGAGCGTCCTGGCGGACGCGTACGTCGTGGCCCTGCCCGGCTTCAGCGGCTCGATCGGGGAGCTGGCGCACGGGCTCAGGTCGAGGTCGCTGCTCCCGACCGACGTCGACCTCTACCGGCTGGTCAAGGGCTACCTCGCCTACTTCGAGCGCGTCTCGCGGTCCGACCTCGAGCTCGCCACCGAGGCTCTGCCGCGCGTGGCCCAGGTCGTCGAGCTGAAGCTGCGGCTGCTGCTGCCCCGGCCCGCCCCGGCGACGCCGGAGGAGGCCGAGGAGGTCGCTCTCGAGGACGCTCTCGAGGCCGTCGCGCTCCTCGAGGAGCTAGAGCACGCGATCGACTTCCTGCGGCGCCGGCGTCACGAGAGGCGCCTGGTCGTCCCCGCTCGCGCGCCGCGGCCCCCGTACGCCCGGCCGCCACGGCCCAACAAGGTCTCCAAGGACGACCTCGCGCGGCTCGCCGGCCGCTACCGGCTGGGCGGCTACTTCGAGATCGCTCTGGCGGGCGCCACGGTCGCCACCGCGGCCGCCGAGCTGCTCGAGCGCCTGAAGCGCGCCGTGAGAGGGCTGCTCTTCCCGCTACTCGGCGCCGAGGACTGGCCCTCGCGCACCCTGGCGTTCGCGGCGATGCTAGAGCTCGTCAAGGAGGGCAGGGTCACGGCCGCGCAGGACGGGCCGTACGGGCCGATCGAGGTGGCCTACCTCGACGGCGCCGAGCCGTCCTCCGTCGACGAGTAGACGTAGGTGTAGGCGGGCTCGAAGCCCAACAGTTCGTAGAGGGCGAGCGCCGGGGCGTTGCCGGCGGAGACCTGCAGGTAGGCGAGGTCGGCGCCCACCGACGTCGCCCAGCCGAGAAGCGCGATCATCACGGCCTGCGCGACGCCGCGCCGCCGGTACGGCTCGACGGTGAGCACGTCGAACACGCCCAGGGCGCCGTCGACGACGACGCCGAGCCCGAGCCCGGCGGTCCGCCCGCCGACCTCCGCGACCGCGAAGCGCCGCGGCCGCGGCGCTGCGAGTGCCAGGTCCAGGCGGGCGGCGCCCTCGTCGGGGAGGTAGCTGCCGGCGTAGGTCGCTCTCCAGGCGCCAGCGGCCTCCTCTTCGAGCGCGACCCGATGCCCGCTCGCTGCGCCCTCGCCGACGCCCACGGCCGGCAGGGACCTCGCCATCACGACGACGGGGCTACGGGAGCTCGGGACGGGCTCGACGGTGGGGGCCAAGGGCGTCAACCGCAGCAGTGGCGGGAGGCCGCGTGCGCGGTACGAGGCGGCGACGGCGCCCACGTCCGCCGCCGCGGGGACCCCGTCGAAGGGCGCCGGGCACGCCGAGGCCACGCGCCCGACGTGGCCGCCGGCTCCCCATTGGCACAGCCAGCCGCCGACACGCCACGTCTCCTGCGCGGGGACCGCGAGCAGGGCGGCCCGCTCCAGGCGGGCCACGAGCGCCAGGTCGGCTGAGTGGAGCTCGGGCCGACCCGCAGCCATCAGGCGGCCGCCTTGGCCTCCTTCTTGCGCATGTTGGGGTCGAGTACCCGCTTGCGGAGCCGCAGCGACTTGGGCGTCACCTCGAGGAGCTCGTCGTCGGCCAGGTACTCCAAGGCCTCCTCGAGCGTGAGCCTGCGCGCGGGCGTGAGGATCAGGTTCTCGTCGGAGCCGGCGGCGCGGACGTTGGTGAGCTTCTTGTTCTTCGTGACGTTGACGTTCAGGTCGCCCTGCCGGGTGTGGGCCCCCACGATCATGCCGACGTACACCTCGGTGCCGGGCGTTATGAAGAAGGCTCCGCGGTCCTCGAGCTTGTAGAGGGAGTAGGCGAACGACTCACCGGGCTCCATGGCCACGAGCGAGCCGTGGCTGCGGGTGTGGAGCTCGCCGGCGTGGGCCTCGTAGCCGTCGAAGACGGAGGAGAGGAGACCCTCGCCCTGCGTCATCGAGAGGAACGAGGTCCTGAAGCCGAACAGGCCGCGGCTGGGGATGCGGAACTCGAGCCTGGCGCGCGTGTCGCCAGGCTCCATGACCGTGAGGATGCCCTTGCGGGAGGAGAGGGCCTCCACGACGGTGCCCATCGCGGCGAGGGGCACGTCGGCGACCACGCGCTCGTACGGCTCGAGCCGCCTGTCGCCCTCCTGCCTGAGGATCACCTCGGGGCGGCTGACGCTGAACTCGTAACCCTCGCGCCGCATGCTCTCGATGAGTATCGAGAGGTGCAGCTCGCCGCGGCCCGACACCCGGAAGCGCTCGCTGCCGAGGGGCTCCACGCGGAGGGCGACGTTGGTGAGCAGCTCGCGCTCGAGCCGGTCGGCGAGGTGGCGGCTCGTGACGTACGCACCCTCGCGCCCGGCGAACGGGCTCGTGTTGGGGCTCAAGGTCACGGCGACGGTCGGCTCGTCGACGCTGGGCGTCGGCAGGGTCTCGACCGCTTCGGGGGCCGAGATCGTGTCGCCGATGTTGACGTCCTCGAGGCCCGAGATGACGACGATGTCGCCGGTCTCGGCGCGCTCGGCCTCGACGCGCTCGAGGCCGAGGTGCGTGTAGACCTTCGTGACGCGCGAGCGCGTGACCTCCTTGCCCCGCCCGGTCAGAGCGACGGGGTCGCCGGCGCTGACCCCGCCCCGCAGCACCCGGCCGAGGGCCAGGCGCCCGAGGTAGTCGGAGTAGTCGAGGTTGGCCACCTGCAGGAGGAAGGGGGCTTCCGGGTCTCCGGCTGCCGCCGGTACCCGCGACTCGATGGTCTCGAAGAGCGCCGACAGGTCGGCGGCCGGCTCGTCGCCTTCCCGCCACGCCCGGCCCTCGCGGGCGATCGCGTGCAGGATCGGGAAATCGAGCTGGTCGTCGTCGGCTCCGAGCTCGACCATCAGGTCGAAGGTCATGTTCACGACCTCGTCGGGCCGAGCGTCCTGGCGATCGATCTTGTTGATGACCACGATCGGCCTCAGCCCCCGCGCCAGCGCCTTGCGCAGCACGAAGCGCGTCTGGGGCATGGGGCCCTCCGCGGCGTCCACCAGCAGCAGCGCCCCGTCCACCATGGTCAGGGCGCGCTCGACCTCACCGCCGAAGTCGGCGTGGCCGGGCGTGTCGACGATGTTGATCTTCGAGCCCCGCCAGAGGACGGCGGTGTTCTTCGCGAGGATCGTGATGCCCCGCTCGCGCTCGATGTCCACGGAGTCCATGACCCGCTCCGGGACGAGCTGGTTGGCCCGGAAGACGTTCGACTGGCGCAGGAGGCCGTCTACCATGGTCGTCTTCCCATGGTCGACGTGCGCGATGATGGCGACGTTGCGGTAGTTCATCTGGCTCCATGTGGCCGGCGCGTGCTTCCGCGCGGGCGCAACGGAGGAGTATAGCGGTACGAACCCCAGCCCCGTGGTAGCCTCCGCGGGATGTCGGCCGCGGGAGCAGGTACATCCCCGGGCGGCGCGAGCGAGGTGCGCGACATGTTCTCGCGCATCGCCCCCACGTACGACCTCCTCAACACGCTGCTGAGCTTCGGTCTGGACGACCGGTGGCGCCGTCAGGCTGCCGGGGCGGCGGTGGCGGGGGGCGCGAGCCGGGTGCTCGACGTCGCCACAGGCACGGGCAAGCTGGCGTTCGCCGTCAAGCGCGCCTGCCCGGGTTGCGACGTCGTCGGGGTCGACTTCGCCGAGCCGATGCTCGAACGGGCGGAGGCCGCTCGTGCCCGCCTGGGCCTCGAGGTGGCGTTCGGCGTGGCCGACGGCACGGACCTGCCCTTCGAGGCGGCGTCGTTCGACGCCGTCACCATCGGCTACGGGCTGCGCAACTTCCCCGACCCCGCCGGCGGTCTGCGGGAGTTCCGGCGCGTGCTGAGACCGGGCGGACGGCTGGTGGTGCTCGAGTTCCCGCCGCCGCCGAGCGGGCCAGTCGGACGCCTGTTCTCGCTCTACTTCGAGCGCGTGCTGCCCTTCGTGGGCGGCCTCGTCTCGGGTAGGCGCAGCGCTTACGGGTACCTCCCGCGGTCGGTCAAGGCGTTCCTCGGACCGGAGCGGTTGGCGGATCTCATGGCGGACGCCGGGTTCGTCGGTGTGAACTACAGGCTACAGACCTTCGGGGTCTCGGCCCTCCACGTGGGCCGGACTCCGCCAGGGGGCGAGTACGGAGGCAAGGAAGAGCATGACTAGGAAGCCAGCGGCCCGGCTGGAGCCGGCAGACATCGAGATCAACACCGACGGCGCCCTGCTGGGCCTCTCAGACAGCGAGGACATGTTCGACGCGCACGACCGGCGCTTCGGCCTGGCGATCAGCCACTTCAAGAACGCGGTGCGGGGCCGCGCGTACGACAACGAGTCGATCGCCCTGCGCGTCGGCAGGGCCGGCTACTACACGCAGTCGAAGCGCTTCCCGCTGGCGTTCTTCGGCGACTCGGCGCGGCCGGACGTGAGGATGATCGACGCTGCGGAGGCGCGGTCGGTCGCGTGGGAGGCCGTGGCCCACTACCGGGCGGGGGAGGCGCAGTCGCTCGTCTGCGTCTACTCGGCCGACGACGAGGCCGACGTCTTCCTCGGTTTCCGCGTCAGGGGCGGCCTCGACCACGAGTACGGCATGCTCAAGGGCGACCTGCCCGTCCACCTCCGCGCGACGTTCAACGCCGACGACGTCGTGCCCGTCCTGGGAGACCGTAGCGGGGTGCTGGTCTACCAGCGCACCCGCAGTGGACAGCACGTGCTCCTGCGCGCTCGGGGCAGGCGGGCGCCCCTGCTCCTCGGCGACGTCGCGAGCTGAGGTCGGCAGCGAGCGGTCCGGTGGGCACAGCGTCGCAGGTCCTCGTGGTCGGCGGGGGCGTGACGGGGTGCGAGGCGGCGTGGCGCGCGGCGGAGCTCGGCGCCGCGGTGACGCTGGTGACGACCAGCCTCGACACCGTCTACGCGCTCGACGGGGAGCCGGAGAGCGCCTGGGCGGCTCCGGGCAGCCTACTCGAGGCCGCGCTGGAGCAGGGCGCCCGGTCGCGGTGGGACGTGCACCGCCGCGCCAAGTACGCCCTCGAGGCTCGCCGGGGCGTCCACCTCCTGCAGTCGACGGCCTCGAGCCTGCTGACCCAGGGCTCCCGCGTCGCCGGGGTCGAGACCTGGGAGGGGGTGCCGCGGCGCGGCGGGGCGGTGGCCCTGTGCGTCGGGACGTTCCTGAGGGCACGCCTGCGCATCGGTGCGGTCGAGGAGCGCCAGGGGCGGCTCTCCGAGATGGCGTACGACGACCTCGGCGACGACCTGGCCGCGCGCGGGTTCGAGCTCGTGGAGCTGGCCATCTTCGTTCCCGGCGCGGCCGGCTCGCTGCCCCACGAGGTGCGCACGCTCGTCCTGGCAGCTAGCGAGTGGACGCCTGGCGACCTGCGGCTCCACCGCCTGGAGGGCCTCTACGCCGGCGGCGCCTGCGTGGCGCGGCCCGAAGGGCCGCCTGGCGTGGCGGAGTGCGTCGCGGAAGGCATGCGGCTGGGGAACGCGCTGGGCGGGGCCTAGAGCTGCCCCGCGCGCTGCTGCGGGCTCAGGTCTCGGGCGTGTCCGCGCGCGGCTCGGTGTACGCGGAGATCTTGCGCAGGTCGTCGCCCTCCACCCATGCGAGCTGCGGGCCGCCGGCGGTCGTCCTCACCAGCCGGTAGCGGTAGGGCGGTTGCGGCTGCCGCAGCGTGATGACGTAGCGCTCGCCGTCGTAGATGACCTCTTCGCCGATCGTGAACGTCGCCATGAGCAGACGTTACCTCCCGCGTGCCGCGGGAGACAGGGACGGACGGCTCGGCGGCACGAAGACGTCCTCGGGTGCCGGGAACAGGCCGCGCGCCGCACCCCGCGCGAGCAGCTCGAGCACCGCGGCCTCACCGTCCGCGCCGACGTCGAGCGAGTGCTCGTTGACGTACAGGTCGATGTGCCGGCGCCGCACGTCCTCCTCCATCTCCTGAGCGTGCTCGGCCACGTAGGTGGCGGAGTCCTGAGGCCGCGCGTAGGCGTGCTCGAGGCTGGCCCGCACCAGGGCGTCGAGGCGCTCGTGCACCCGCGGTCCGAGCGACCGCCTGACCGCGATCGCGCCCAGCGGCACGAGCCGGGCCGCCTCCTCCTCCCACCAGGCCCCGAGGTCGACGAGCGAGTGGAGGCCGTGACGGGGGTAGGTGAAGCGGCTCTCGTGGATGATCAAGCCGGCGTCGTGATCGCCGGCAGCCACGCTCGGCATGATGCGGTCGTAGCGCACGACCTCGGTCTCCAGGCCCTCCTTCCAGAGGGCGAGCAGCAGCTTCGCGGTCGTCGTCCCCCCGGGGACGGCCACGCGCGCGCGGCTCAGGTCGAGGTCGGGCTCGCGCGCGACGACGAGCGGTCCCACTCCGCGGCCGAGAGCGCCGCCCGAGCGCAGGAGCACCCAGTCTTCCGCCAGGTAGCCGTACGCGTGGTAGCTGACCTTCGCTACGTCGAGCTCACCGCGCTCCGCGGCCTGGTTGAGAGCGTCGATGTCATGGAGCGTGACCTCGAGCTCCAGCGCTTCCTCGCCCGGCGCACCCGCCTGCGCCTCCGTGTCCGCCAGCAGGCCCGTGGCGAGCGCGTGGAAGATGAACGTGTCGTTCGGGCATGGGGAGTAACCGAGCTTCAGGCGCATACCGCCCGCCACGCTAACAGCCTGGGACGAGCGCCGCCGCCCGTGGCGCACGCTTCTACAAGACCGCTCCGTTCTGCTAGAGTGGAGCGCTTGCGCACGCGCCCAGCCCGGCTTATGGGCCGGGGGCCGCGGCGCGAGGCGTCTTCCTAGGAGGTGGACCGTAGCGAAAGAACTGAAGGTGAACGAACAGATCAGGGTCCGGCAGGTGCGTCTTATCGGTGCCGACGGTGAGCAGGTAGGCATCGTCGAGACCCGTGATGCCCTGAAGCGTGCCCGCGATGAGGACCTCGACCTCGTACTGGTGGGAGAGACGGCGCAGCCGCCCGTCGCCAAGCTGCTCGATTACGGTCGCTACCGCTTCGAGCAGCAGCAGCAGGACAAGGAGGCGCGCAAGCGCTCCCGCCAACAGGAGTTGAAGTCGATCAAGTTCCGCGTGAAGATCGACGACCACGACTACGAGACGAAGGTCAACCACATCCGCCGTTTCCTCAAGGGCGGGCACAAGGTGAAGGTCACCATCATGTTCCGCGGTAGGGAGCGCACCCACCCCGAGCTGGGGCAGGGCATCCTGAACCGCGTCGCCGCCGACGTCAGCGGTATCGCCGCCGTCGACTCCGCCCCGATGATCGCGGGTATGGACATGAACATGATCCTGCGGCCGCTGGCGCCGCAGCCGGAGAAGGTCCGTTCCGAAGCCTTGGTCGAATCGTGACGGCCGGCTAGCTAGGTAGCGGAAGGTCGAAAGGGAAGAACGAGCATGCCTAAGCTGAAGACCCATAAGGGCACCAAAGCCCGTGTCAAGATCACTGGGCGAGGTAAGGTCAAGGCGATGC
>JBIQIQ010000231.1:0-2484 GCA_044507975.1 Deinococcaceae bacterium | reverse complement strand
AGCCGGCCTGCCTTAGGAGAGAAAGCAGATATGGCGAAGCATCCAGTACCCAAGAAGCGCACGTCGGCCTCGAGCCGCGATGCCAGGCGCAGCCACCACGCCCTGAAGGAGCCGACCCTCGTGGCCTGCCCCCAGTGCAAGGAGCCCAAGCCGCCGCACGTCGTATGCCCCGATTGCGGTTACTACGACGGCCGTCAGGTCATCGCAGAGGCCTAAAGCTATAGACACCCCCGGCGCCGACTGGCGTTCAGGCACGAGGGCGGGCATCACGCTCCTCGGCGCCTACGCCCCGCCGAACGTGCTGTCCAACCACGACCTCGAGCGGATGATGGACACGTCCGACGAGTGGATCACGTCGCGGACGGGCATCAAGCGTCGGCACGTCGCCGGTGATGACGAGTTCACCAGCGACCTCGCGTTCCGGGCCGTCGAGGACCTCCTGGCGCGGCACGGCGACGACGCCTTGGCCGGCGTCGACATGGTCATCGTCGCCACCAACACCCCCGACGCGCTGTTCCCCGCGACCGCCGCGCTGGTGCAGGACCGCTTCAAGCTGTCGGCCGGCGGGTTCGACCTCCTGGCGGCCTGCCCGGGCTGGCTCTACGCCCTCGGCGTCGCCCGTGGGCTCGTCGAGTCCGGCCAGTGCCGGCGAGTGCTGACCATCGGCAGCGAGGCGCTGACCAAGATCGTCGACTGGAACGACCGCTCGACGGCCGTGCTCTTCGGGGACGGGGCGGGCGCCGCCGTGGTCGAGGCCGTGCCGGCCGAGTACGGCATCAGGTCGATGGTGATGGGCGCCGACGGTTCGGGCGGCCCGCACCTGCACATGCGCTCGGTGGGCCGCTGCCTGCCGGGTGGCGTGCCGCTGGGCGACCACGTCTACATGAACGGTCGCGAGGTCTTCAAGTTCGCCGTCCGGGTCATGACGACGTCCACGTTCGAGGCCATCGAGAAGGCTGGCCTGGCTCCGGCCGACATCAGCCTCTTCGTGCCGCACCAGGCGAACCTGCGCATCATCGACGCGGCCCGCGAGCGCCTCGGGCTCGAGCGTGAGCGCGTGATCGTGACGGTCGACGAGTACGGCAACAACTCCACGGCCAGCATCCCGCTGGCCCTGCAGCACGCCCACGATCAGGGCAGGGTCGCCGCCGGCGACCACCTCCTCCTCGTGTCGTTCGGCGCCGGCCTCACCTGGGCGGCATCGGTCGTCACCTGGGCGCCGGAAGCGGCTTGAGCCCGGTCGTCGCGGTCTTCCCTGGCCAGGGGTCGCAGCGCGTCGGCATGGCCCGGGAGTTCTACGAGGCTTCGTCCGCGGCGCGGCAGGTCCTCGACGTCGCCGAGACCGCCCTGCCCGGCCTGCTCGAGCTCATGTGGCAAGGGCCGGAGGAGGCGCTGCGCCTCACCGCCAACCAGCAGCCAGCCCTGGTGGCGGCGGGAGCGGCGGCCTACGCGGCCTACCTCGAGGCGGGCGGCCAGAGCCCCGCCTGCGCGGCCGGACACAGCCTCGGCGAGTACACCGCGCTGGTCGCGGCCGGCAGCCTGGGCGTCGCCGACGCCGTTCGGCTCGTGCGGGCCCGCGGCACCTACATGCAGGAGGCCGTTCCCGAGGGCCAGGGGGCGATGGCCGCGATCCTCAAGGTCGAGGCGTCGGCCGTCGAGCAGGCTCTCGCCAGCGCCCCGGGCGGCGTGGTCGAGGTCGCCAACTTCAACGCCCCGGGTCAGACGGTGATCTCCGGCGACGCCGCCGCCGTCGAGGCCGCTTCGGCGCTCCTCAAGGAGCAGGGCGCGCGCGCCGTGCCCCTCAAGGTCTCGGCGCCGTTCCACTGCCGCCTCATGGCGCCCGCGGCCGAGCGCCTGGCGGCGGACCTGGAGCGCGTGAGCTTCGGAGAGCCGAGCTTCCCCGTCGTCGCGAACGTCACCGCCAGGCCGCTGTCGTCGGCGTCCGACGCCCCGCGGCTGCTGGCGGAGCAGGTGACCGGCAGCGTGCGGTGGGTCGAGACGGTCAGGTGGCTGGCCGCCAACGCCGGCGACGGCGCGCGTTTCCTCGAGTTCGGCTCGGGCGACGTGCTCACGGGCCTGGTCCGGCGCACGCTGGCGGGAGCGGAGGCGGCGGCGGTGTACGACCCCGCCAGCCTCGAGGAGGTGCTGGAAGCAGATGCAGGGTGATCAGCGCGTCGTCCTCGTGACGGGCTCGAGCCGCGGCATCGGCCGCGAGACCGCCGCCCACCTGGGCGAGAACGGTTACCGGGTAGCGGTCCACTACGTGAGCTCGTCGGCCGCGGCCGACGAGCTCGTCGCCCAGTTGCGGGAGCGCGGCGCCGACGCCGAGGCGTTCCAGGCCGACGTGGCCGACCCCGATGCGGCTCAGGGCCTCGTGAAGGACGTCGTGGCGCGCTTCGGGGGCCTCGACGTGCTCGTGAACAACGCGGGCATCACCCGCGACGGACTGGCGCTGCGCATGAAGGACGAGGACTGGCGGAGCGT
>JBIQIQ010000230.1:0-2485 GCA_044507975.1 Deinococcaceae bacterium | reverse complement strand
GACGCACGGTCGAGGCGGTTCCGGACGCGGGTTCGACTCCCGCCGCCTCCACCACAGAGCCCGCCAGCCGACAAGGCTGGCGGGCTCCTCGCTACGACCTCCCGCGCAGCCGCGGGTCGAGGGCGTCGCGGATGCCGTCGCCCATGAAGTTGATCGAGAGCACGGTCAGCGAGATGAACATGCCCGGCCACACGACCCGCATGGGCGTGATGCCGAGGTAGTCGCGGCCGTCGTAGAGCAGCCGGCCCCACGTCGGCACGTCCGGCGGGAACCCGAGGCCGAGGAACGACAGCGCCGACTCGGTGATGATCGCGCTGGCCATGCCCAGTGAGGCCGAGACGAGGATCGGGCTCATCACGTTGGGCAGGATGTGCGTCCACATGATGCGGTTCGAGCCCGAGCCGAGGGCGTCGGCGGCGGTGACGAACTCGCGCTCCTTCAGGGCCAGCACCTCGCCCCGCACTACGCGGGCGGTGTTCATCCACGACGTGATGCCGATGATGAACACGATCAGCACGAAGATCCCGGCCTGCGGGCCCATGGCGGCCCGCAGCGAGTCGCGGAAGAGCAGCACCGCCACCAACAGCAGAGGGAGTATCGGCAGCGCGAGGAACATGTCCGTGATGCGCATCAGCGGCCCGTCGAGCCTCTTGAAGTAGCCGGCCAGCTGGCCGATGAGGGTGCCGACGACCACGCTGATCAGCATGGCCGCGAAGCCCACGGTGAGCGACACGCGTCCTCCCACGAGGTTCTGTGCGAGCAGGTCGCGCCCGAGGTTGTCGGTGCCGAAGGGGTGCTCGACCGAGGGGGGCAGGCTGCGCGCGCGCACGTTGGTCTTGAGCGGGTCGACGCGGTACACGAGCGGCCCCACGGCCACGGTCAGCACGATCAGGAAGAGCACCACCATGCCGACGACGGCGCCGCGGTGGCGCGAGAAACGGAACCACAGCTCGCCCAGGCGCGAGCGGCGCTTGCTCGCCTTGGCCGCCGGGGCTTGGAGGGCGACTGAGCTCATGGAGCGCTCCTAGTCATAGCGGATCCGCGGGTCGAGGAACCCGTAGGCGACGTCGGCGAGGATGTTGAACAGCACGATCAGCACCGCGAAGATGAAGCTGATCGACTGGACCATCGGGATGTCGGAGGCGTAGATCGCGCGGATCAGGAGGTCGCCCAGGCCGTTCACGCGGAAGATCTGCTCCGTGATGATCGCCCCGGTGAAGATGCCCGGGATGCCGAGGGCGATGAGGGTCACGACCGGGATGAGGCTGTTGCGCAGCACGTGGCCGAGCACGACGACGCGCTCCCGGAGCCCCTTCGAGCGAGCGGTGCGCGCGTAGTCCTGCCCGAGGTTGTCGAGCATCGTCGAGCGCATGAAGCGGCTGAGCTGCGAGGCGTTGAACAGCGCCAGCACGGTCACCGGCATGGCCATCTGCTTGACCTGCTGGACGAACGACGGCCAGTCGCGCACGACCAGGGTCGTGTCGTAGATCGACGGCAGCCACCGCAGGCCGACGCTGAAGATGATGATGGCGAGCAGGCCGGTGAAGAACGTAGGCACCGAGAAGCCGACCAGGGAGACGAAGGTGCCGAGCTGGTCGAACCACGAGTACTGCCGGTAGGCGGACAGCACCCCGACCGGGATGGCGATGACCACCCCGATGAGGTAGGCGAGGCCCACTACCCACAGCGTCTGCGGCAGGCGCTGGGCGATGAGGTCGAAGACCGGGCTCCGCGTCTGCCACGAGAGGACGCGCACGCGGCTCTGCTCGCCGGGCACGTCGATCCCCGTGGCGTTCTCGAAGAGCGCGATCGGCTCGTAGACGAAGAACTGCCTCAGCCACTTCACGTACTTGACGAGGAACGGGTCGTCGAGGCCCAGCGACGCGCGGATCGCCATGCGCGTCTCCATGGAGAGCGTCATGGGGAGGTTGCCCGTCGGGTCGCCGGGCGCGAGGTCGAGCAGCGCGAAGATGATGAAGCTGATCACGAGGAGCGTCGGGATAGCCGTCAGGACGCGCCTAAGCAGGTACTGGCCCAAGTTCGGGGTCCGTGCTTCGCAAGATAGGGGGGAGCGGCGCGGCGGCCGCTCCCCCTAGCTAGCTGAGCTCAGTCGCCGCGGTACCAGTCCGCGATGTTCCAGAGCTCGGAGTCCCAGGAGTTCTTCGCCGTGCCCTGCAGCGTGTTCGCGCGGGCGGAGACGTCGCCGCGGTAGACGAGCGGGACGACGACGTAGTCCTGGACGACGATGTCGTTGAGGCGCTTGATGATCTCGGCGCGCTCGTCGAGGTCGGCTGTCACCGAGAGCTGCGCGTGCAGCTCGTCGAACTCGGGGTTGCAGTAGCGCGTGTTGTTCGAGCCGAGCCAGTTGTTCTCCCGCTGCGCGGCCTGCGAGCAGAGGTACGCCGCGATGTAGGCCGGGATGTCGGTGCCCGACGCGCTGGATGTGTACATCTGGACGTCGGCCCAGAACTTGCCGTAGGTGTCG
>JBIQIQ010000229.1:0-2504 GCA_044507975.1 Deinococcaceae bacterium | reverse complement strand
ATGATCACCTCCCGCGCCGGCTGGAAGTGGGAGGACGTCGTCTTCGACATCGGCATGCGCCTGTCGGACATCGCCCACCAGGACATGGTCAAGCTGGCGCTGACGACCCAGGACATCCGCGACGCCAAGCAGAGCGGCCGGGTCGCGTTCGTCGTGTCGATCGAGGGCGCGGCGATGATCGAGAACGAGCTCGACCGCATCGACGTTCTCTACGGCTTCGGCATGCGCAGCCTCGGCATCTGCTACAGCGAGGGCAACGCCCTGGGGGCGGGCCTCAAGGAGCCCGCGAGCTACGGCCTCACCGACTTCGGGCGCCGCGCCGTTTCGCGCATGAACAAGCTGGGCATCGCGATCGACGTCTCGCACGCCAACGACCAGACCTCGCTCGACACGATCGAGCAGTCGAAGCACCCGGTCTTCATCACCCACGCCGGCGCTCGAGCGCTGTGGAACACACCGCGCCTCAAGCCGGACGAGGTCATCAAGAGGTGCGCCGAGAAGGGCGGGGTCATCGGCATCGAGGCCGCGCCCCACACGACGATCACCAAGAACAACCTCACCCACTCGCTCGAGTCGTTCATGGAGCACTTCGAGTACTGCGTCGACCTCGTCGGCATCGACCACGTCGCTTTCGGGCCGGACACGCTCTTCGGCGACCACGTCGCGCTGCACCAGACGCTGCGTGAGGCGCTGTCGCTCGGCGCCTCGAAGGGCAAGGAGCCGTACCCGACCGTCGAGTACGTGGACGGCATCGAGAACCCCGCCGAGGCGTTCCCGAACATCGTGCGGTGGCTCGTCAAGAAGAACTACTCCGACGACGAGATCGCCAAGGTCGTCGGCGGCAACATCATGCGCGTCCTGGACGAGGTGTGGGCGCGCTGAGCTGGCGCGAGCCCACCACCCGGCTGGCCGGCTTGCGTGTTGGCGTCTACGGCAGCGGCGGCGCGCCCTGGCACCATCTGGCGCTCCTCGCCCTGCACGGCGCCGACGTGGCGGTCGTACGCGCCGAGGACGTGGTCGCCGGGCGGCTCGAGGACCTCGACGTCCTCGTCTTCCCCGGCGGCGGCGCGTTCGCCATGGCCGGGCTGATCGCGCCGCTCGGCGAGGAGGGCGCCGCGGCGGTGCGCGCCTTCGTGGAGCGCGGCGGCACCTACGTGGGCTCGTGCGCCGGCTCCGTCCTGCCCGTCGCCCTCGATGGCGCCGCGGACGAGTCGGTGCCGGCGGCGAGGTGCCTGCGGCTCGTCGACGTGCCGCTGGCCAACACCGGCGACGCCACCCTCGGCGGGCTCTCCTCGCCCGGCGTGGGCCGGATAGTCGTGCGGGTCGACGGCTCGCACCCGTTCGCCGCCGGGCTCCCCGAGGAGATCGAGCTTGTGCACTACAACGGCCCGCTCTTCGACGTGGCGCGCGCCGGGGACGGCGTGACCGCGTTCGCCTGGCCGGTCGCGGCGACCGAGGCCTTCACCCCGGCCGAGCGGTTCCTCGAGGCGCCCGACCGGCCCTACGGGGGCGAGACGACGTTCGAGCGCTGCGTCCGCGCGGAGGCAGCGACCGGCTTGAGCCAGAGCCTGGGCGCGGGCAGCACCGTGCTCTTCGGCTCGCACCCCGAGTTCGGCCTGGGCCCGCTCGCCCTCGGCTGGGGCGACGGCGCCGACCTACTCGTGCGAGCGCTCGGGGCGGCTGGTATGAGCGACAGGGCGACGGCCGACGTGCCCGCCGGTTGGGCGGTGACGCGCGAGGCGCCGCACCTAGACGCCCCGGCGCTCGCCGGCGAGGCCTCCAAAGAGCTGCGCCGCGCCGCTGCCCGCTTCGCCGCCCTCGCCTCGGCCGACACGGGCGGCTGGCTGGAGCCAGGCTACGCCGCCGCCTTCTCCGGCGCCCCGGCGCGGGCGGCCTGGGCCGTGGAGCTATCGGCAGCGGCCGAGGCGTGCTCGGCTGCGGCCGAAGACCTCGAGGCGTTGGCCCCGGAACTCGATAGCGTTGACGTCCCTTGGCTCGACGATGCGCAGAGACCGTACCAGGACTACGGGGCGATGGGCTTACGGCAGCTGGTGGCCAAGCTGCATGACCAGGTCGACTCGGCCGAACGGCTCCTCCCGGCGCCGCCCTCCCGGCCCGCCCACGCCTACGACCTCTTCGATGCCCACCCCTTCCACCTCGCGATGGGCAGCTACCTCAGCGCCGCCGGCCTCGCCGCCGCGGCCCTCCTCACCGTCACCGTCCTGTACGCGCGCAGGGGCGCGGTCGGCGCCAGCGGCCGCGAGCTCCTGTGGGCTCGAGGACAGAGAGAGGCGACATGTTCGTAACCGTAGACGGCGCGAAGCTGCGCGTCGACGTCCAGGGCGAGGGGAACGCGGTGCCCATCTACGCCCACCACGGGGCGCCCGGCCTCGGCTCGCACGCCGAGCCGAAGCGCTCCTTCGGCCCCCTCTCCGACGAGTACCGCATCGTCTCCTTCGACGCGCGCGGCTCTGGGGAGTCGGACGCCGTACCTCCGTTCACCC
>JBIQIQ010000228.1:0-2507 GCA_044507975.1 Deinococcaceae bacterium | reverse complement strand
CGGACGGCGGGCAGCAGCCTATCGAGGCTGGTGGGCGTCTGGGAGTGCATCACCTGGTTCGGGCTGAGGTTCATCGACACGACCGCGCCGGCGTGCGAAGACAAGGTGGCCGCGGCGCGCTCGATGCTGAAGCGCGTGAACGCCTCTTGGCGCGGCTCGGCGAGCCAGTGAGGCAGGATGTCCAGTGGGCCGCGTACCGTGCCGTCGGGCAGGCGCCAGCGGACGAGGGCTTCGGCCCAGGTCGGCTCTCGGCCGCCGGGTGCCACGATCGGCTGGTACATGTACGCCAGCTCGTGCAACGGAGGTGGGGTGACGATCGGATCGAGCACTTTGTTGACCCTGTTCGAGGCTGTGAGCATGTTCCCGGATGCGGACGCGATCCACGGCGCGTGGCGGTTCCAACCTCGAGCGCCTGTCGGTACGTCCGACACCCCCGTCGGCGGCGCTGAGACGTTCGCTCCGAGACCAGCTGCAGGTAAGGCTTACCCGGTCAGCCTACGTCGATCTCGCCGCGCTGACCGCCGCTGTCGGTGACCGTGGCGTTATAGACACCAGTGACTTGCAGGGAGCCGAAGGCGAGACCGAGGACCGTGAGCGTGATTGCGATCGACCTGGAGATCCTGTTGAACATGTGAAAGCCTCCTGAGATGGATGAAAGGTATCCGGCGGGGCGCTTCAAACCCGCTTCACTCGGCTCGCGCGTCAGCGACGCGGGGTGAAGCGCCCCTGAAGCGCAGCCCCGCCTAACCTTGCGTCACTACCAGGGAGGTAGGCAGTGGACAGAGCAGAGGCACTCGCACGCCTCCAGCGCACGACACGGTTCCAGTTCGTTGGGGAACGACTGATCGTCCGGGACGTCGCGCTGCTGGAAGCGATCAAGACGGCGGAACGGGTCGAAGAGGAGAACGGGGTCGCAGTTCGGGGCATCGAGATCGCCGCCCCGCGTTTCGAGCTGGCCGCCGCGTAGTCGCGCATGGCGGCGGCGCGCCGCCGCGCTCCGAGACCCGGGTGTGACCTAGACGGGGCTATCCTTGCCGCATGTGGCTGCCGCGCGTCGTCGAGGCGGTGGACGGAGCCGAGAGGCCCGTCGCCCTGGTGGGCGGCGAGCCGTTCGGTGTCCCGTTCGTGATCGAGGCGCTGAAGCAGAGAGGGCCACTGGCCTGGTTCGAGCTCGGGCCCGGCTCCCTCGGGGACCCGGTCGCGCAAGGCAACGCGCTGGCAAGGGCCGTCAACGGCGAGCTCGCGGCGCCGCTCCTGGCGGTGGCGCTGCCTTACAAGTCGCACCTGGCGGCGCTGCGGCGCTTCCGGTCCGACCTCAGGCCCCTGCGCATAGCCGTCACCGTAAGGGCGCCCGACGGGCGCTTCCTGTCCGACCTACTTGACCTGCACGGCGACGGCTACGCCGTCGTCCTGGACGTGCCCTCGCCGTCGTCCGACCTGGAAGAGCCGCTGGGCCGCTGTCACGTCATCGACGCCGAGTCGCTGCGCGTGTCGCGCGAAGAGGCGGGTCGCATGGTCCCTGGGGGGCTGGACCCCGGGGAGGTCGACGACCTGTGGCGGAGCACAGAGGGCCGCTTCACCGACCTCACGGCCCGCGCCCTGCAACAGGTAGGGCTGCCGCGCCTCCACGTGCCGTCGCCGTCCGGGCCGCAGCTGCACGAGGCCGCCGCCGAGCTGGTCGACGTGAAGCCCGCCGTGTACGCCTTCGTGCGCGAGGGCGACCTCGTATCGGCCCTCGAGCTCGCCGTGCTGAAGGCGCCCGAGCTCGTAGACGATCTCCTCAAGCAGGCCGGGCCTCGCTTCCAGACCGAGGGCCTGCTCGAGCGGCTGCACCTGCTCCTGTCGGCGTTGCCTCCCTCGCACTCCCTCGACGAGAGGGTGCTCGAGTGGCGGCTCGTAGCGGGGGTCGCGGCGAACGACTACAGCTCGGCGGTCGAGGACATCGACGCCTACCTGGCTACGCACGTGGCGCCGGCCCTGCGGGCCAGGCGGGCGGGGATGCTGCCCTTCGAGCAGGCCTACGCCTTGGCGGAGCAGGCGGTCCAGGCCAGGCGCACCCCGCTCACCCTCTGGCAGCTCGGACGGGTCCACCCCAACGACGACGACGCGGTCGAGCTCCTGCGCGAGAGCGTCCGGCTCGCCGAGGAGCAGGGGAGCCCCTACGAGGTGGCGCGCAACGCTCACGGGCTCGCTTCGCGCCTGCTGCACATCGGCGAGTACTCGAGAGCAGCGAGCTGGGCGCGTTGGGCGCTCGACGTCGTCGAGCGCGAGCAGGTCCAGGACGGGAACAGGCGGCTGCACATCGTCAACCAGCTCGCCGTTGCGCGGATCATGACAGGCGACCTGGTGGGCCTGCGCAACCTGCTCGAGGACTCGCAGGCGCTCGTCGAAGGCGCTCTGCCCAGCCTCGCGGTGCTATTGAGGAGCACTCTCGCGCAGCTCGAGCTCGCATCCGGCCGGCCCCGCGAGGCGCTCGAGCTGCTGACGGCCACCTATCAGGCGAGCCA
>JBIQIQ010000037.1:0-18934 GCA_044507975.1 Deinococcaceae bacterium | reverse complement strand
GATCGGGACGCGCCGGCCGTCGTGCGCGAGCTCCGCCATCACCTCTCCCTCGCAAAACGCCGAGGCGATGCCCGCCGCGGCCGCCGGATGGCCACCCATGCCGCCGCGGAGGTCGAGCACGACGCCGGGGGCGCCGTCCGCTGCCAGCCCCGCGATCGCGCGGCGCGCCAGGGTGGCGGTGTCGCGCTCCGGGTCGTCGGAGTGCGCGAACCAGCGGACGCGCAGGTGTCCGGCGCCGCCCTCGAGCCTCTCGCACGTCACGCTGGGAACGGCTCCCGGGGTGAGAACGACCGCGAGGTCGAGGGCCCGTCCCTCCCGTTCGACCGCGAGCGTTAGGCGCGTGCCCGGCACGGCGGCGTAGAACGGCATCAGGGCGCCCACGGACGGGCCCAAGGGCTCACCGTCGACGGCCAGCAGCACGTCGCCAGGGAGCAGGCCGCTGGCCGCCGCGGAGCCGCGCGTGTCGACGTCGGCCACGGTAGAGCGGCCGTCCTCCTGGCGCCAGAGAGCGAAGCCGGGCGCGACCCGCGGCTCGCCGGTGCTCAACGCCTGGAGCCCCGCTCGGAAGTCCTCGTCGGAGACCCCGGTATGCGCCAGGCCGGTCTCCCTGGCCATGGCGGTCGCGGCGGCGATGGCCGCTTCGGGCGGCACGACCGACGACAGCCAGGCGCCGTCTCTCTCGACGTCGTGGCCGAAGCCGGGGGGCAGCCGCGGCGCCGTGACGCCGGGTGACCGTGCGGCCGCCCGCAGCGCCGCGGCGGCCAGTAGGCGCCCGTCGGTCGGGACGAGGCTGTCGCGCGCCAGCGCGAGGTAGGCGGCCAGTACGACGTCGACGCCGGGTTCGGTCACGCTTTCGAGGGTAGCGGCTCTCCGGGCCGGCCGTGAAGGAACGATGTCAACGCGATGTTGACAAAGGCCTGGCCGTCAACGTATAGTTGACACGGAGGTGACCATGGCACAGGGCACGAAGTTCGACGAGCAACGGTTGGCAGAGGGCCTCTCGGCCGCGCTGGCGGACGCCACGCCGGACCTGGCCGGCCGCCTGGACACCGACCCGGGGGCCTACCTCGACCTGGTCAGGGTGGCCGCCAGGGCCGAGCGGCAGACCCAGGACCTGCTGAGGTCGGCCGTCGAGGCGGCCCGCTCCGCCGGGCACAGCTGGGAGGCCATCGGGTCCACGCTGGGCGTCTCGCGCCAGGCCGCCCAGAAGCGCTTCGCTCACGAGGCGTCCGTCGAGTCGTCGGAGGACGCTCGCGGCGGCGCGGCCGGCGTCGGCGAGGTCAGGGTCGTCTCGGGCCTGACCGCGTTCAACGAGATGCGCGTCCTCGAGCGGATCGGCCGCTATGGTTGGCACTCGATCGGCTACGGCGCCTTCCATCACGTCGTGCGCAAGTCGGACAAGCAGTGGACGCACGCGCGGATCGTGGGGTCCACCGACACGGTGGCGCAGCTGCTGTCGGAGGGCTGGCAGCGGATCGGCTCCCTCTGGTTCCCTTGGACCTACCTCAAGCGCGAGCTCGACGAGCCGGCGCTAGCCGAGGAGGGTGGGGTAGGCTCGTCCTTGGCTTGAGCGACGACGGACCTCGGGGTGAGCGTCTAGCGCGGGGCGCCCCGCGCTAGACGCTCACCCTTCCGCGATCGTCCAGGCGAGCAGCTCGTCGAGGGGCGCCGTCGCCAGGCCGATCACGCGGTCGGCGCCGCCGTAGTAGAGGTAGACCTCGCCTTCGACGACCGGGTTCGCTGTCCCGAAGACGACGTTGGGCACGTCTCCCTTGATCTCCCAGGTCTCCTGCGGCTCCAGCACGGAGGTCCTCGGCCGCTTGAGCACCTTCGTCGGGTCCTCCAGGTCGAGCAGCGCCGTGCCCATGCAGTAGACGTGGCTCTCGTCGTAGCCGTGGTAGATGACGAGCCATCCCTCGTCGGTCCGGATCGGCGGCCCGCCCGCGCCGATGCGCTTGCCGTCCCAGGCGCCGGGACGCGGGCGCATGATCTCGACGTGTGAGCCCCAGGCGCGCATGTCGTCGGAGAACGCCAGCCAGATCGAGGGCGGTCGGCGGTGGAAGGTCACGAGTCGGCCGCCGACGCGTTCCGGGAACAGGGCGTGGTCCTTGTTGTCCTCGCCCACCACCACGGGGCCGATGCGCTCCCAGGTTATGAGGTCGTCGCTGACCGCGTACATGGGCGTGATCCCCGTGGGCGTCTCGCCGACCTCCGGGTGGGCGCCCGCCCGGCCGTAGGCCGTGTAGGCCATGTAGAAGCGCCCGTCCAGCTCCGTGACGCGCGGGTCCTCGACGCCGCGCGCCTCGAACTCGGCGCTGGGCTCGAGCACGGGCCTGCGCAACCTGTTCCAGTTGACGCCGTCCTCCGAGACCGCGTAGCCGATGCGCGAGACGTAGTCGACGCCCTGCGCCCGGTAGTGCATGTGGAACAGGCGGCCATGAACGACGACCGACGGGTTGAAGACGTTGAGGGCCTCCCAGTCGTTGAGGGGGTCTGGCCTGAGGACCGGGTTGGCAGGGTGACGCTTGAGCTTCATCGGTGCTACTCCTCGATCGGCGCCTCGAGCGTGAGCGCGAAGACGTGCATCGTCTCGCGGTCGGGAAGCTCGACGCGCACCAGCTCGCGCTCCGGGTCCACCGGAAGCGTCTGCTGGAAGATGCGGCAGGCGATGCGCTCGACCTGGCCGCCCGTGCCGCGCCGCTGGCTGAACTCGACCGCGACGACCTCTCCGTAGCGTGGGACCTGGCACCAATCGGACAGGCCCAGGGCGACGGCCTCGCTGCTCCCGTCGTCGTAGACCAGCTCGACCTGGGCCTCGTAGTTGCCCTGGTCGGAAGAGCCGAGGAGGTGGAGCGCGGTGTAGGAGCCGGGTGGCACCTCGAGCCGCTGGCCGAGGAGCACGACGTTGTTGAGCTCCGTGTCGGTCGGAGGGAAGAGGAACGGTACGCCGGCGGGCGACTCGAAGCGAGCGGAGGCGCGAGGCGCGTGCTCGGCGGGGTAGGTGGCCCCGTAGACCCCGGACCGGTTGTCGAAGTTGCCGCGTTGCGGCCGCGACGAGAGGGAGAAGGCGTCGGCGTTGAAGGCGGGCGCCAGGTCGAGGGCGACGTGGCCAGGCTCGTCGAACGCCGCCGCGACCTCCACCAGCGGGCCTACCCGCGCCTCGGTGAGCGCCAGGCTCGGCAGCGGCGATTCGTCGGGCCATTCGAGGAGCGCGAAGCCGTAGGGCGGGAGGCGCAGCGCGCCGTCCTCGAGTCCCTCCGCCGTCTGGACGGCGAGGGCGTCGTAGACCTCCACGCCGGCGTCGGCGGCCGCCAGCGCCGGCAGCTCGGCGGGCGGGACCAGGAGCTCCGCGTCCGACCAGCTCTTGGCGAGCAGCAGGCGCGATCCCTCGCGGCCGTAGAGCTTCCACTCGACGAGGGGCCGGAAGAGCAGGGCGTCGAAGCGCAGGTCGCGGCCGCTGGCGTGGCTGATCGTCAGGCTGAGGGGGCCGGCCTCCAGGTCCACGGCGCCGACCTCCGCCATCACGAAGCGCGACTCGTCCGCTCCACCCACCGAGACCGTGGCCAGGCGCTCGCGGCCGATGAACACGTTGGCGCTGGCCTCCCACGGCTCCTGGCGGTAGAGCGCGTAGACGAGGTAGCGCCCGGCGGCGGGGACCTCGGCAGGGATCGCCAGGCTGGCGCCGGGCGCGAGCACCGCGGCCAGCTGGCCGCTGGCCGTGCCGTCGACCTCGGTCGCCGGCGCCTCGCCGAAGTCGGTGCCGCTCTCCGCCTCGACCGTGAACTCGGCATGCCCCTCGAGCCACACGTACTCGAGCGCCTCCCTGGCGGCCGGCCTCGACTCGGCCTGGACGAGGGCCATGACGCCGGTGATCGTCGACTCCGCGCCGGCGTTGCGGTTGATGACGCCGCGCTCGAGGCCGTCGAACACGCGGCCGGTGGCGGGGTCGTACATCGCCTGGCGCAGGCTGTTGTTGCCGAGCAGCCAGCCGGTCGTAAGCCCGCCGAGCCGCTCGTAGACCTCCTTGCCGGTGGCGTCGGCGAGGGCGAAGTAGCCGCTGGCGATGCTCTCCATGCCGTAGGCGATCTGCGGGTAGGCGCGCACGGCGGGGTTCATGTTCGAGTACGGACCCCGGTCCACGAGCAGGTGCACGAAGAAGTGCGCGGCCTCCGCCTCGGCCGAGCGGAGGTAGTCGGCGGCAGCCTCGGTGAGCCCGTCCGCGGCCAGCGCCGCCTGCGCCAGCGCCTGGGTCTGGCGGCTGCCCCACGCGTGCCAGTCGAGCGGGTCGCGCGCGAAGGGCATGTGGGCGAGGAACGGGTAGGTGCCGGCCGGCCCGTACTGGAGCTCGGTCAGGCCGTCGGCGACCATGGCCTGGAGGCGCCGTACGGCCTCGTGCTCCTCGGTCTGCAGGAAGATACTCAAGCCCAAGAGAAGGTTGGCGGCGACGTCGGCGCCGTCGTCGGGGAGCCACGCGGGTGCGCTGAAGCCATGCCGCTCGCGGCGATCGCCGTAGGCGGGCGCCACCTTGGCCTCGAAGGGCGGCACGCCGCGGAGGAACGCCTCGCGGAGGGTGGCGGCGAAGCCAGGGTCGGTCTCCGCGAACGACCTCATGCCCTCGGCCAGCGCCCACAGCCCCCTCGCCGCCCAGAAGCCCGCGCCCTTGCGGCTGGTGATCCCCAGCCGGTTGATGGTGCCGTCGGCGAAGACGAAGTTGTAGAACTCGCCGTCCTCGGCCTGCATCGCCAGCACGTACTCGAGCAGGCCGCGCGCCAGGTCGAGGGAATCCTCCGAGCCGGTCGCAGCTTCGTGCCACAGGTAGGCGATGGCCGCCCGGGCGACGTCGTCGAGGTCGGTGACCCCTTCGCCTGGGGCTTCGCGCCCGACGTAGGCGCCTGGGTCGGTCGGGCTCGGCTCCGCGTAGATCCACACGCCCAGCAGGCTCTCGCCCTCGACGTCGAACTCGGTGGTGAGGAACCGGAGGTGGGAGAGGTTCGTGACCGGGTCCGCCGGCCAGGAGGCCTCCTGCGCGGCGGCGGCCGACAGGAGCAGCGCGGCCCCCAGCCAGAGGGCCCCCAGCCGGGCGTGGGAGGGGGCGCGGCGGACCGCGCCCCCCTCTGTGAACCTGCGGACCATCACTCCAACGAGACCGACGCCAGCTCGGCCTGGCGGTCGCGCGCGTAGCGGATCGCGTCGTCGGGCGAGCCGGCCTGGAAGGCGCTGTACGTGAGGTGGAAGGTGGTGGTGTCGCCCGGCAGGTAGTGGTTGGCGTCGCTGGGGGTGATGTCGGCGGTGGCATCGTAGGTGGCGAACTCGTCGGCGGTCCACTTGAAGACCCCGGTGCGGAACTCCTGGGACTCGAAGACCCACGTGTTCCCGGAGAGCCACTCGTCGTAGCCCTCGGCGACCTCGGGCGTGTCGTGGGCTAGCTCGGCCACGCCGACGCCGAGGTTGGGGCTGTAGTTGGCGCGCCACGGCTCCGCCGACGCGAAGATGTAGGTCGCTCCCCAGTAGAGCGGGCTCTGCGTGTCGTCGGCGCGGAACGCGAGGTAGGGCGTGCCGTCGACGGTGGTGGTGGCGTCCCGCTCTGCGAAGTAGTCGACCGGCTCGATGCCGAGCTGGTCGGCCCACAGGAGACGGCGGAAGACCGGCATGAGGTGCAGCGACTCGAGGTCGGCCTGGCTCATGACCGACGTGGCCATCGACTGGAGCTTCATCATGTCGCTGTAGCCGCCGAAGCGGACGCCGTTCTGGACCTCGACGTCGCCCGTCGCCCAGACGTGCGTGATCAGCCGCTGCTGCAGGCCGACGAAGCGGTCGCTCGCGTACTCGGCGACCACGGTGACCCTGGCCGGCCCGGCCGCCAACACCGTCGTCCCGACGTGGCGCATGCCGCCCGTCTCGAGGTTCGTGTACTCCTCGTGCGGCCCGAGCTGCTCGTTGGCCCAGTAGGTGCTCTCCGGGTAGCCGCTGAAGCGCAGGATGCCGATCTCGTTGGCGAGCAGCTCCGAGGTGTCACCGAAGCCGACGATGCGCGCCAGGCCGTGCGCCGGTACCTCGACGGTGAACCCGGGCGTGGAGGCGCTGGCGATGACCGCAGGGTCCTCCCCCTCCACCGTGAGCCCCGCCGGGTAGTCCGCGCCGTCGCCGGGGGCGTCGGCGATCTCGATCGTGGCGGTGCCCGACGCGAGGAAGGCCACCTGGTCGCCAGCGGAGACGCGGCCGTTGAGGTCGACGTCGTCGATCTGGTACGGCACCTCCTCGCCGTCGACGGTGACCCTGAGGCTGGACCAGTCCATGGGGAACTCGGCGCCGAAGGCGTCGCGCAGCGTCAAGAGGTCGTAGCTGACAGGCACGGGCCTGCCGGTGAGTGACTCGACGTTCACGGTGAGCGTGCGCGTCTCCGCGAACGCGCTCGCCGCTAGCGCCAACGATGCCAACAAGATGACGATCCGGATCATTCCTGCCTCCTCGGTGCTGCCGGCCGGGGTCTCCCGTGCGCGGCGAACGTCGCTTTCGGACTGACCGCGCGCGGTCAGTAGAAGCCGCTGATGATGTCGCGGGCCCTCTGCGCTGCCCGCCTCAGACCCTCCTCCGGGGTACGCGCTCCCTGCACGACGGCAGCCTCGTACTCGCGGCTGATCGCGCTGAAGATCTCGATCAGGTATGGGGTGTCGTCGACGCCGCGGGTGCGCAGGCTCTGCTCCAGGAACGGCGGGAGGTTCGGCTTGTCCTCGAGCACCCCGGCGAACAGCGGGTCGTCCTCCATGCCCACCCGGTAGGGGATCTGGCCCGTGATCTGCATGAACAGGGCGTCGTTCTCCGGGGAGAGGACGTACTGGATGAACCGCCACGACTCCTCGGCGTAGCGCGTGTTCGTGAAGATCGCGATGTTCTTCGGGTCGCCGTAGGTGAACACCGGTCTGCCCGCCAACCGGTCGGGCACAGGCGGCGGGATCAGCGCGAAGCGGAACCCGTCGGGAGCGTTGTTCTCGTAGAACGGCATCGTGAACGGCCCGGCCTGCTCGACCAGCACCTGGCCCTGGAAGAAGCGGTTCTGCGCCGACTGGCCCTTGGGCGCCATGCCCTCGCGGAAGATCGTGCCGAGGAACTCGAACACCTCGCGGCCGGCCTCGTTGTCGAAGATCACGCGGCCCTCGTCGTCGAGTAGCGTCTGGCCCTCCGACGCGGCGATGTAGAGCGTGTAGAAGTCGAAGAAGCGCTGCCACCAGGTCACGTCGACGGTCGGCGCGTAGAGGTGCTTCTCGCCGCCCCAGTGCTCGTGCACCGTGCGCGCCGCGTCGAGGAAGCCCGAGTACGTGGCCAGCTGCTCGGGCTCGATGCCGGCCTCGGCGAGCAGGTCGACGTTGTAGGCGAACATGACGGGGTTCGACTTCCACGGGATCTGGAACACGTGGCCGCTCGGGTGGGTGTAGAGGTCGAGGACCTCCGGGCCCGAGCGCGCGAGCATGAACTCCAGGAAGCCGGGCAGCGAGTCGTGCTCGTAGAGGCCGCCGGCCTCGACGTACTGGCTGATCGCGCCGGGGTAGATGTTCGCCGCGACGTCGGGGGTGGTTCGCGCGGCGATCGCCGCGAGCAGCACCTCCTCGGTCGACCGGCTGGCCGGCAACGGCTGCATGCGGACCTGGAGGTCGGGGTTCTGCGCGTTCCACTCCGTGACGATGGCGTTCGCGAACGCGATCTCCTCCGGGTTCGACGACGGCCAGAACGTGATCGTCGTCTGAGCCGCCGCCTGCGTCGCCAGCGCCGCCAGCCCGACGACCATCGCCCGCCGCGCGGCTCGCCAGCAGTCCGGGAAGCCGCCTTGCCTCTCTCTAGACCTCACACGGTCCTCCGTTCCCGGCCCCTCCGGGGCCTTCCGCCAGCCGGCGGCTCGTTCGGCCGCTCGTCGACCCGCCTCATCCCTTGACCCCGGTGCCGGCGATGCCCTGCAGGTAGTAGCGCTGGAACACGAGGTAGACGATGACCATGGGCAGCACGGCGATGAGGCTCGACGCCATCACGGCGCCCGCCTGCCCGCCGGCCTGCCCGCCGATCCCGTAGAGGGTGACCATCTGGGTGAGCGTCTGGAACTCGATGTCGCGGTTGACGAGCGACGGCCACAGGAAGTCGTTCCAGCCGCCCATGAAGGTGAAGATCCCGACCGTGATCAGCACGGGCGCCGACAGCGGCCAGATGATGCGGAACAAGATCGTCAGCTCGGACGCCCCGTCGACCCGAGCGGCGTCGATGAGCTCCTGCGGGATCGTCTTGAAGTTCTGGCGGAACATGAAGATGCCGAACGCGCTGATCATCCCGGGCACGATCAGCCCCTGGTAGGAGTCGGTCCAGCCGAGGTTCACGACGAGCACGTAGAGCGGGATGAGCAGCAGCTGACCGGGGATCATCATCGTCAGGAGGATGACGTTGAAGACGAACTCGCGCCCGAAGAACCTCAGCCGGGAGAGCGCGTAGCCGACGATCGAGGAGAACACGAGGACGCTCGCGGTCTGGAGCAGGTAGACGAGGGCCGAGTTGAGCAGCGCCCGCCAGATGGGGATCTGCGTGAAGACGGCTCGGAAGTGGTCGAGCGTCGGCTCCCGCGGCACGAGGTTGAGGTCGAACAGCTCGCGCGGCCCCTTGAAGGCCGTCGACACCATGTAGAGGAACGGCAGAAGGAACCCGATGGCGCCGAGGGTGAGGAGCAGGTAGAAGAGCGCGCGCCTGACCCCTTCGCCGAGGCCCTCCGTGCGACGTCCGAGGCTGCTGGTCATCAGTAACCCACCTCGCGCTCGAGGAAGCGGCGCTGGATGAGCGTCACCGTGAAGATCATCAGGGCGAGGACGACGCCGATGGTGGCCGCGTAGCCCATGCGCAGGAACTGGAACGCCTGCTGGTAGAGGTAGAGCACGAGGCTGAGCGTCGAGTCGAGCGGCCCGCCGCCCGTCATCACGAACGGCTCGACGAACAGCGAGAACCCGCCGATGGTCGAGAGCACGACGACGAGGATGAACGCCGGGTTGAGCATCGGGAACGTGATGTAGCGGAAGCGCTGCCAGGCGTTGGCGCCGTTGATGTAGGACTCCTCGTAGAGCTGGGCGGGGATCGCCTGCAGCGAGGCGAGGAAGATCATCAAGTAGTAGCCGACGTTCTTCCACGTCGCCATCACCGCGATGCTGACCATGGCCACACGTGGGTCGGACAGCCAGCCGACGGGGCCGAGCCCGACGGCAGCGAGCAGCTGGTTGAGCATGCCGTCGTCGGCGTAGAGCCGCAGCCACACCAGGCTGACGATCGCCCCCGACGTCACGAAGGGCAGGAAGTAGGCCGTGCGGAACAGGCCGCGACCTCGGAGGGGCTGGTTGAGCACGACGGCCAGCACCAGCGCGATCACGATCTGCAGCGGGATGTGCACGGCGAGGAACACGGCGGTGTTGGCGAGCGCCTTCCAGAAGAGCGGGTCGCTGAAGAGGATCTCGTAGTTGCGGGCACCGACGAACGGCTTCTCGGGCCGGACGATGTTCCAGTTGTGGACGGTCAGGAAGAAGGCGAAGCCGAGCGGGTAGGCGATGAAGACGGCGAAGAAGAGCGCGTACGGCAGGGTGAACAGGTAGCCGACCGGGTTCGAGTGGCGGATCTCGTGCCACACGCGCTGCGGCCAGGCGGCGGACGTTTCCGTCACGCGGCACCTCGCGTCGTGCCCCTGACGACGAGCTCGGTAGGGAGCGTCGTCCTCTCCGGTACGGTCCGTCCCGCCAGCCTGTCGAGGAGCAGCCGGGCTCCGGTCCTGCCCAGCCCGATCTTGTCCACCCGGACCGTGGTGAGGGGCGGCTGGTGGTAGGCGGCGAGGTGGATGTCGTCGACGCCCATGACCGCCACGTCGTCGGGCGGCGTGAGCCCGCGGGCCGAGAGCGCCTTGGCGGCGCTCATCGCCGCCGGGTCGTTGGCGGCGAAGACGGCGTCGGGCGGCTCCGGCAGCCGCGCCAGCACCTCCTCCATGGCGTAGAAGCCGCCGTCCCAGGCGTCGCCTCCCGCGGCGACGGCGCGCTCGTCCAGCTCCACGCCGGCGCTCCTGAGCTCGCTCTCGAAGCCGGCGAGACGGGCTCCGAAGTTGGGGTTCTCGAGGTTCTCGCTGACGAACGCGAAGCGCGTGCCGCCGCCGTCGAGCAGGTGGCGGGCCCCGAGCCGGCCGGCCTGCTCGTGGTCGCTGACGACGGAGGGGAGGCCCGGGTAGGCGTGGTCGACGAGCACCACTGGCACCCCGCGCTCGCGCAGGGTGCCGAGGATGTCGTCGCTGACGTCGCACCCGACGACGAGTAGGCCGTCGACCCGGCCCTCGCGGGCTAGGTCCAAGAGGTCCTGGCGCCTCTTGAGGCTGCTGAGGACGAGGTGCTTGTCGGCCTCCTCGAGGACCTCCTCGATGCCGCCGATCACCTCCATGTAGAAGGGGTTGAGGACCACGGGGGCGTGCCGCGACATGACGGCGACCCCGATGTTGTCGGTCGTGCCGCGCTTGAGGCCGAGGGCGACGGACGAGCGCCGGTAGCCGAGGCTCGTCGCGGCCTCGAGGACGCGCTGCCGGGTCGCCACCGACACCTCCGGGCCGTCGTTCAGGGCGCGCGAGGCCGTGGCGATGCCGACGCCCGCCTCGGCGGCGACGTCGCGTATCGTGGCCTTCGCTCCCTGCGACCTGCGTCCCATCCTCTTACCTCGCTGGTGCCCGCACCTAGCGCGCCGGAATCGATTCCAGGGTCAGCCCTGAACCCGTTGAAACCGCCTCGGACGTTTCCGGTAACGTTTCCGGGAGGGTAGCACACCCAAGCGTGTCCGGTGGGCACGTTGGGCTCAGGCGTCGCGAGTCGGCTTGCGGTGCGCTCGACCGCCCTCCACCCAGCGCCGGTCACCGGAACGGGTCGTGCACGCGCACGCCTCCTAGAACGGCGCCGTGCGCGAGGTCCTCCGTGGCCAGCTGATCGCAACCGGCCGAAGCCGCCGCCGCCACGATCGCGGCGTCCCAGTACGACAACCGGTGCCGTCGGGAGAGCTCGAGAGCGGCGTCGAAGACGGCCGCGGTCGTCTCGACCACGGGGAAGCGGCGCCACGTTCGGATCAGCGCGGTGGCCAGCTCGTGGTCGAGGCGATCCGGCCGCGAAGCTCGGGTCGCCTGTACGTAGAACTCCTGGAGCACCTGTACCGAGAGCACCACGTCACCTGCCTCGATCAGTTCGATGGCGCGCCGACGTTTCTCCTGCTCCTCCTCGTGCGTGCTTATCGAGTAGAGCAGGACGTTGGTGTCGAGGAACCGCACCTGAGAGCCTCAGCGTGCGGAGCGTGCGTGACCGCCACGCTCGTAGATCTCCGCGCGAGACAGCCGGTCGCCGCCCCGGAAGTCCGCGACTTCATCTCTCAGCTCTCGCTCCTGAGCCGCCAAGCTTTCGAACTCGCTCTCCGCCGCCGCGAGCTCCTGGAGGTAGCCCCGGACCAGGGCGGAGACCGAGGTGTCGAGCTCGGCAGCCTTGATGCGTGCGCGCCGGTACGTCTCATCATCGACGGAGACTGTGATGTTGCGCATGCTCTCACAGTATCACAGGGAGCGATCACGCCCTTCGCAACCAGTGGAGCATCTCGCGCCAGCTCGGCTCCTTGCCCGTCATGAGGATGCCGACTGCGAAGATGCGGCCGGCCACCGAGCGCGCCGCGACCGCCCCGATGGCTAGCAGGACCAGGGCGACCAGGACCTCCACGGCGCCGGCGTCGCCGGCCAGGTAGCGCACCGGCATCGCGCTGGGGCTCGTGAGCGGCAGGTAGCTCAGCACCCGGTAGAGGAGGTTCCCCGGGTCGGCGATGAGCCCGAGGAAGCCGAGCGAGACGAACAGCCCCGGCAGCATGATGATCGCGCTGCGCTGGCTGGTGGCGGGGTCGTCTATCGTGGCGGCCACCGCCGCGAACAGCGTGAAGTAGAGGGCAGCCCCCAGGAGGGCGAACGCGAGGGTCACGAGCAGCACGCCCGGCGTGGCGGCCACCGCCGGCAGCGGCGGCACGGGCTCGCCCCGCATGAGGGCCCGCACGACGACCGCCAGTACGATGCCCAGCCCGATGGTCAGCAGGTTGACGACCACGTAGAGGCCGGTGCCCAGCACCTTGCCGTCTATCCAGGTCTGGGGCGAGATGGCGCTGACTATCTGCTCCGTGACGCGCTGCGTCTTCTCGCCTGTGATGGCCGTGAACAGCAGGCCGGTGCCCGTGAAGATCGCGAACAGCATCACGCCGATGATCGCGGCTATGGCGCCGCTTCCCGAGGAAGTCGAGGCGCCGCGCGCCTCGACTTCCAGGTCGACCGGCCTGACCAGCGCCTCGAACTCGGCGGGCGACAGCCGACTAGCCTCCAGGCGTCCGGCCAGAGCGACCTGGCTCAGCGCCTCGCTCAGCTCGCCCGTCCAGCCGGGCTCCCGCTCGACGACGAGCGTGGGGCTCTCGGCGCTCGTCGGCTCGAGGATCCCGTCGACGTCGCCCTCAGCCAGGGCGCGGTCGGCAGCGGCGCTGTCCATCTCGACGAAGGCGAACCGTCCGACGTCCTCCATGCCCGCTCCCACCGGGACCGCCAGCGTGACGGTGCCGCCCTCACCGCGGCTCGTGAGGACGTCGATGGCGAGCGGCACGCCTGCCCCCAGCGCCGCCACCACGAACACGGTCGTTATCAGCTCGCGCAGCCGCAGGAACCGCCTGAACTCCCAGCCGGTGACCTTCCGCACGGCGTCCCAGCGGCTCACGTATCCACCGCCGCCTCCGTGGAGCCGTCGTCCAGGTCGACCGGCTCGAGGCCGCGGTCGCTCACCGCCGCGAGGTAGATCTCGCGCAGGGTGGGAGTGTCCGTGGCGACGTCGACCACCTCCGCCTGCGACGTGAGCGCGTGCAGCACCCGGCCCACCGTCGCGCCCTGGGCCAGCGCGAGCCGCGCCGTGGACGCCGTGGTCGATACGACCCGCTCCACGCCCGGCAGGCCGCCCAGCACGCCGGCGTCGACGGCGCCGGCCAGGGTGACGTCGACCCTCTGGCCCATCCCTGAGGCCGCGCGGATGTCGGCCATGGTGCCGCGCAGGATCGAGCGCCCCTTGTGCATGAGCAGCACGTAGTCGGCCAGGGTCTCCACCAGGTCCATGTGGTGGGCGCTGAGCACGACGGTCATGCCGGCGTCCCGCAACTCCCGGATCATCGTGCTGACGAGGTCCTGGTTCACGGGGTCGAAGCCCGAGAAGGGCTCGTCGAGCACGGCGAGAGCGGGCCCGTGCAGCACGCTGGCGATGAACTGGACCTTCTGCTGGTTGCCCTTGGAGAGGGCGTTCACCTTCTCGTTCGCGCGGTCGAGCAGCCCGAAGCGCTCCAGCCACTCCGACGCCCGCGCCTCTGCGGTCTCGCGGTCGAGGCCCCGGAGCGAGGCGAAGTACACGAGGGTCGGCAGCACCTTCTGGTCGGGGTATAGGCCGCGCTCCTCCGGCAGGTAGCCAAGGCGCGCGGGGTCGGGGCGTGACGAGGTCGCTCCGCTCGTCCGCTCGTCGCCAGCGCGCGGGAGCCGGAAGGCGATGGACCCCGTGTCGGGCTGCGTGATGCCGGCCAGCATGCGCACGGTCGTCGACTTGCCCGCTCCGTTGGGGCCGAGCAGCGCGTAGATCTCGCCGCGGCGGACCTCGAAGCTCAGGTCGTCCACGGCCTGCACGGAGGCGAAGCGCTTGCTCACGCTCTCGACGCTGAGGAGAGGAGGGTCGGTCACGACTGGCCCATGGTAACCGCGGCCCGCTCACCGAGCCTGGCGCCGGCAGCCCTCACTTCTCGACGTCGACGAGACCCTTCACGAACCACCGCTGCATCGCGATGACGACCAGCACGGCAGGGTCGTCCCCGATGAGGCCGTCTACGCCCAGGTCGAGCAGCTCGGCGGCGACGGCCGGGTCGTTGACAGTCCAGACGTGGACGTCCAGCCCCCTGGACCTCCACTCGGCAACGCGGCCGGGCACTGCGAGCGAGTGGTGGGGGTGCACGGCCGTCACGGGCAGGCAGGGCAGGAGGTCCAGGTGGACCTCGTCGGCTGCCAGCAGGGCTAGCGGGACGCCCGTGTCCAGGCGGGCGAGGCGTCCGAGGGCGTGCGGGTCGAAGCTCGAGACCCACGTCCTCTCGCGCACGGGCCCGCCCCACGCAGCCAGCGCGCGCGCTAGAGCGGCCTCCCGGCCATCGGGCGGGAGGCCGGGCTTGAGCTCGACGTTGAGGTGAGCCTCGGGCCAGGACGCGAAGTACTCGAGCGCCTCGGCGAACGTCGGTGCGGTCGGCGCGAGGATCCGGAACTCATCCAGCGTGAGGTCTCGCAGGGGCCTTCCCGCGACGTCGGGGTCGTGATGCACCACGAGCTCGTCGTCCCACGTCATCTGCAGGTCGAGCTCGACCCCGTCGGCGCCGGCGCGCCGCGCGGCCTCGAACGCGGCCAACGTGTTCTCTGGCACGGGGCCTCTCACGCCCCTGTGGCCCAGTACCAGAGTCCGGCGCATGGCGCCCATGTTAGGCAGCCGGCCCCTAAGGCGCGAACTCCTCCAGCACGAGCGCGAGCTCGTCTGCGTAGCCGTCGCCGTACTCGGTGTCGTGGCGCGTGAACACCAGGTCGACGTACATGAGCTCGGTGCCCGGCGGCACCTCGCCGCTGGCCCCGACCGGGAACAGCCCCGTGCGCCCGTCGCGCTCGCTGGCGAGCACCGGCCCGATCGTCGTGGTCCCCAGCTCCTCGCTGGCTCCGCGGAAGGTCACGCTCAAGGTGGCGTGATCGGCCTCCTCGTCGCGACCACCCAGGTGTCCGGAGAGCGTGAACCTCACCCTCCCTTCGTCGATCGCCGCGTGCCAGCCGTCGGGCACGTCGATCTGCTGCTGGATCGCGGCGATCTCGTTGTCGGGCCCGCCTGCGAACAGCCGGTCGCCACGCTCGTCGGGTCCGGGATCGTCTACGTCCGGCAGGCCGTTGACGCCGTTGTAGTAGATGACCGTCGGGTTGCCCACGAAGTCGCTGGGCACCATCCAGCCTTCGACGAAGTCGACGGGGCCCCCGGCGTCGTTGCCCGGGCCCTCCTCAGCGCCGCCGTTGGTGATGAGGTTGTCGGTCGAGCCCGTCGGCGCCGCGGCCGTCCACTCGAGCGTCACCTCGACACCGTCGGGGCTCGCTTCGAGCGGCGTCACCTCCAGCGCGTAGACCGCTCGATGCTCCAGGGACGTCAGGTCGAGACGCTCGCCTTCGTCGAGGAGACCACCCGCGAAGTCATAGAGAGCCAGCCGGGCCGCGCCGCGAACGCCGAGCGCCTCGACGGTCCGGTCCGCGATGAACGCGTAGGTGTGCCTTCCCCGGACGACGCGGGTGATGGGGTCGAGCGGGTTGAGGACCTCGTAGACGCGGTCGCGCACCAGCTCAGGGATCCGCCTCTCGTCGCCGCCGATGCCGTTGTGGAGCGTGTAACGCCCGGCCCCACCGCTGACCCTGACCAGGTACTCGGCCCCGCTCTCCAACCGGACGCTCAGCTCACCGCCGCCGCAGGACGCGCTGCTGACCTCGCCGACGAGTGGACCTTGCGAGCCGTCGGGCTCCAGGGCGTAGACCGTGAGCGTCATCGGTGACTCGTTGCCGTACACCTTCACCTGCGGCACGGCGGCCAGCACGATCAGCTCCACTAGCGAGGCCTCCGCCCCGCGCACCTCGTAGTAGTCGACGTCCGTGCCGACGTGCAGGTTCGCGTCCTGGGTCACGCGCGGGTCGATGCCGAAGAAGCTCCACCGGCCCCCGCCGGTGAGCTTGAAGGAGTAGAGGGAGCGGGCGTTCGCCGGCGTGTCGTTCGGCTCGAGCGCGTCGGGCGCCAGCGCGGTCGCCGCGGAGTAGCCGACGGCGAGGTCGTAGGCGTTGAGCAGGCCGCCACCGAGGCTGAGGACGTGCGGCCCGGCCGCCACCGTGTAGTCGAACCGCCGGCCGCCGTCGGGCAGTGTGGCCTGCGCTCCCTGGACGGGTACGCCGCAGGCGTCGGTGCCGTCGACCCCCAGCCACGGGATCTCACCCAACGGTTCCGGGTAGGCGAGGTCGACCCGCATCGTCGACCGCTGCGGTACGTCGATACGGTAGTAGTCGCGGTCCTGCGCGTCGTGGAGGTTGAGGTTGGGCCACGGGCCTGCCCCCGTGAGCTGGCTGGGCACCACCAGCGAGTTGGGCTCGAACCGGTCCCGGACGGCGTCCACGCCTTCGGCCGCGCGGCGCACCGCGGCGTAGGCGTTCACGTACCGCGTCACCTGCCCGGCGCCAGGGTGGGCGGTCGCGTGCAGGATGGCGCGGACGTCCTCGTTGTCGAGCTCCGGGTCGATGGCCTTGATCATCGCCGCCACGCCGGCGACGAACGGGGTGGAGGCGCTCGTGCCGCCGAAGGTCGTCGGGCTGGCGGGCCCCGCCGGGTTGCTGTCGGTGCTGGCGGGCTGCGACATCACCGGGATGTTGGTCGGGGCGAAGACGTCGACGCGCCCTCCGAAGTTCGAGTAGTTGATCTTCGTGGTCGCGTCGTCGTCGAGGGCGCCGACGCAGATCACGTAGTCCTCGATGCACGGGTGAACGTAGAAGGGGTGGCCCACCTCGTGCCCGTCGTTGCCGGCAGCGGCCAGGAACACCGTCCGGCTGCCGGCCTCGACCGCGTCGGCGATCGGCGTGTTGTCGCGGTCGAACTCGCGACAGGCGACGCTGTCGCAGTCGCCGCCGAAGCTCATCGAGACGACGTCGGCGCCCCAAGCCACGGCCGTGCGGAGCGCGCGGTGATCGTTCGACCTGGTCATGCCGCGCTTGAAGAGCATCACGTCGGCCACGATCCCGCCAGTGCCGGCGTCGCCGAGGCGGTTGCCCACTACCCCGACAGCCACTCCTGCCGCTCCCGTGCCGTGCCAGAAGCATGGGTTGCCCGCGCCGCAGCCGAGCGTGCCGGGGCCGGCGGCGACGTAGTCGTCGGCCGGGAAGTCGTACTGCCCGACGATGGTGGGGAAGTCGGCGTCCGTGCCCAAGGGGACGCCGCTCGCGTCGAGCCAGAAGCCGTCGTCGATGATGGCCACGACGACCCGCCGCGCGATCCCGTGCGCCATGACGAACTGCCAGGCCGCCGTCACGTTCGACTGGCTGCCCGTGGCCTGGAAGCGCGTGGTGTCGAACGCGTCGGTGAAGGTCCCGCCGCCTGCCGGTCGCTCCTCGGTCCGCAGGAGCGCCGCCGGGAACGCTTGCTGCGGGTAGGTGAGGTAGTCGGGCGACACGTCGAAGCCCGCGGCCAGCGCGTTCGTGGCGCCGGCGAGGGTCAGCAGGCCTTCGAGAGACGAGACCGAGAGCACCCCGCCCATGCCCACGGCGGCGGCGTCCTCGACGAAGCGGTCGGGGTCGACCCTGCTCAGGTCGATGCGGACGAGGAACCTGATGGCCCGACGCTCCTCGGGCGTGAGGGTGATGCCCAGGCTCGCGGGCGGCTCCGGGATGCTGTCGTCACCGACCACGACGCCGCCGTAGCGCTCGAGGAACGCGTCCAGGTCGGCCTCGCTCTTCGGCCTGATCAGGATGTGGCCGACGACGAAGTCGCTCCGCACGCCGTGCTCGTCCTCCGCGGCGGCCACGTCGACCGGCGTCCCCTCCGGACCGTCGATGGACTCGACGCCCGGTACGACCTCGGGGTCGACCGCCACCTCGAGCGGCGGGACCTCGACCGTCACGTTGACCTGAGCCGTGGCGCTGCCGGCCACGTTCGTCGCCGTGAGGGTGTACGTCGTGGTGTCGGCCACGAAGAGCGCGTGCGACCCAGTGGCCCCCGTGACCTCGCCGACGCCCTCGTCGATGACCAGGCTCGTCGCGTCCCGGACGCGCCACTGGAGCGTGACGTCTCCGCCCCCGACCGGCAGGCTGCCAGGCAGCGCCTCGAACGACTCGATGACGGGAGCCGTCTGGGTGCCGCATTGACCTGCGGTGAGCAGGACCACGAGGCCGGCGAGGTACACGCGAGCGAACCCCTTCATCCGACACCTCCTAGGTGCCACGACCAGTTGGATCGAGCTGCGCGAGACGGAGAGCGAGGGCGTGAGACGAGGAAGGACCGAACTCTAGATTAGGGCCCGATTAGGAGAGTGTGGGCGGCGCGAGGCCCGTGCCTGTCGGTGGTGCTGCGGTGAGCTGCTTCGTGGTCGCGGGGCGCTTTCATGCGGACCGCGCCCTCGGTTCATGGCCCGGGCCGACGCTGTTCCAATGTCCACCCCCGCACCGCCCCCGAGAGCTCGTCGGCGGGCGGGCCTAGCGGTCTCGCCTAGCGCCGCCCGGGAGGTGAAGATGCGTCCCCACAGGTCCACTAGCTCCGCCACAGCGCTCGTCGCCGGCACCGCCATCCTCTTCCTCGCCGCGTGCGCGGCGCTGCCGATCCCCCACGAGGTCGACCTGCGGGCCCAGCTATCAGAGACGTCGGGCACCGTCACGGCCGAGGTGAAGGCGGGAGCCGTGGAAGAGCTCGACCTCCGCGTCCCTACCGACGAGGGCGAGTGCTTCGACTTCGCCGACGTCGCGCCGGGGATGACGGTGCACTCCGCTCGGCTGCAGTGGATCGTCGACGTCAACTACGATGGGCCCGACCTCACCGGGAAGCTCCAGGCGCGCGCTTTCGCCGCCAAGGCGGGGGACGAGGTCTTCCTGTCGCAGAACCGGCTGGGGCCGGTCCTCACCACGGAGCTGGGCGGCGAGCCGACGCGACTCGCCGGAGCGGCCGTGCTCGACCCATCGCAGCTAGAGGCCCTGAACGACCGCGAGGTCTGCTGGGGCGTGGAGGTGACGGGCGAGGACGTCGCGGCCCTGGAGGACGGCACCGCGACGATCGACTACTCCATCGAGAGGCTGAGGCTGCGCATCACGTTCAGCGTG
>JBIQIQ010000227.1:0-2537 GCA_044507975.1 Deinococcaceae bacterium | reverse complement strand
CGCATCTTCTACGGCGCCTGCCGCCTGATCCAGGAGCGGTCGGGGCAGGAGCCTCTCAAGGTGGTGAGGCAGGCGCTCGACAACATCCGTCCGCGCATCGAGGTGCGCAGCCGCCGCGTCGGTGGCTCCACCTACCAGGTGCCGGTCGAGGTGCTGCCGCGCCGCGCGCAGTCGCTCTCGCTGCGCTGGCTGGTCGCCGCGTGCGACGCCCGTCCCGAGCGGACGGCCGTCGAGCGCGTCGCCGGCGAGCTGATGGACGCCGCCGCTGGACGTGGCGGTGCCGTGAAGAAGAAGGAGGACGTCGAGCGGATGGCGGAGGCGAACCGCGCCTACGCCCATTACCGCTGGTGACCTCGTGCCGCCAGTAGCGACAGGACCCATATGACCATCGCGACCAAGACCGACCTAGGCAAGACGCGCAACATCGGCATCGCTGCCCACATCGACGCGGGCAAGACGACGCTGACCGAGCGCATCCTGTTCTTCACCGGCCGCATCCACAAGGTGGGCGAGACCCACGAGGGTGCCGCCCAGATGGACTGGATGGACCAGGAGCGGGAGCGCGGCATCACGATCACATCGGCCGTGACGCAGTGCTTCTGGCACGACACGCGCATCAACATCATCGACACCCCCGGCCACGTCGACTTCACGATGGAGGTCGAGCGCAGCATGCGCGTGCTCGACGGCGCCGTCGCGGTGTTCGACTCGAGCCAGGGCGTCGAGCCCCAGAGCGAGACGGTGTGGCGGCAGGCCGACAAGTACCGCGTGCCGCGCATCGCCTTCGCGAACAAGATGGACAAGACCGGGGCGCGCTTCGAGCTGGTCCTCAGCTCGATGAAGGAGCGCCTCGGGGCGACGGGTCTGGCCGTTCAGTGGCCGATCGGCGCCGAGGACCAGTTCAAGGGCCTCATCGACCTGGTGGAGATGAAGGCCGTCTACTACCACGACGAGATCGGCCAGAACATCGAGATCACCGACGTGCCCGCCGACCTCCAGGCCCTGGCCGAGGAGAAGCGCGCCAAGCTCGTCGAGACGCTGGCCGACGTCGACGACGACGTCGCGATGCTCTACCTCGAGGGCGAGGAGATCGACGAGGCGACCCTGCGCGCCGCGATCCGCCGCGCCACGATCGGCATGAAGCTCTACCCGGTGTTCTGCGGCTCTGCCCTCAAGAACAAGGGCGTGCAGCGCCTCCTCGACGGCGTCTCGTACTACCTGCCCAGCCCGCTCGACATCCCGCCCGTCACCGGCGTCACGCCCGACGGCGATCCCGGCGAGCGGCCTGCCGACGTCACCGCGCCCACCTCGGCGCTGGCCTTCAAGGTCGCGACCGACCCCTACGTCGGCCGCCTGGTGTTCGTGCGCGTCTACTCGGGGGCCCTCGAGGCCGGCACGTACGTCTACAACGCGAGCCGCGGCAAGCGCGAGCGCATCGGCCGCCTGCTGAAGATGCATGCCAACCACCGCGAGGAGGTCGACCGCATCGAGGCCGGCGCCCTGGGCGCCGTCATCGGCCTCAAGGACACCAGCACGGGCGACTCGCTCACCGACCCCGACCACCCGATCCTGCTCGAGTCCATCGAGGTCCCCGAGCCGGTGATCACCGTGGCCATCGAGCCGGCCTCCAAGGCCGACCAGGACAAGCTCTCGACCGGTCTGGGCAAGCTCTCCGAGGAGGACCCGACGTTCCGCGTCGAGACCGACCCCGAGACCGGCCAGACCAAGATCTCGGGCATGGGCGAGCTGCACCTCGACATCATCGTCGACCGCCTGCGCCGCGAGTTCCACGTCAACGCCACCGTGGGCGCGCCTCAGGTCGCCTACCGCGAGACGATCATGAAGCCGGTCGACGTCGAGGGCAAGTTCGTGCGTCAGACGGGCGGCCGCGGCCAGTACGGCCACGTCAAGATCAAGGCGGAGCCCCTCCCGCGCGGTGCCGGCTTCGAGTTCGAGAACGCCGTCGTCGGCGGGACCGTGCCCAAGGACTTCATCCCGGCGGTCGGCAAGGGCGTCGAAGAGGCCCTCCAGTCGGGTCCGCTTCTCGGCTTCCCGATCGTCGACCTGAAGGTCAGCCTCTACGACGGCTCGTACCACGAGGTCGACTCGTCCGAGATGGCGTTCAAGATCGCTGCCTCCATGGCGATCCGCGAGGCCATGAGCAAGGGCGACGCGACGGTGCTCGAGCCGATCATGCGCGTCGAGGTCGTCACGCCCGACCAGTACATGGGCGACGTGATCGGCAGCCTCAACTCCCGCCGCGGCCAGATCCAGGGCATGGAGCCCCGCGCCAACGCGCAGGTGGTCTCCGCCAACGTGCCGCTCGCGGAGATGTTCGGTTACGCCACGGACCTGCGTTCGCTGACGCAGGGGCGCGCGGTGTTCACGATGATGCTGGACCACTACGAGCCGGTCCCGCGCAACATCCAAGAAGAGCTCGTCAAGCGCTGAGCGCGACTACAGGTACTAGGGAGTACTGAAGATGGCTAAGGGTGTTTTCGAGCGTACGAAGCCGCATGTGAATGTTGGGACGATCG
>JBIQIQ010000226.1:0-2545 GCA_044507975.1 Deinococcaceae bacterium | reverse complement strand
GGCCACGCGCGCGGGGGCGGCGCGCTGGCTCGCCGCCGACGCCGTCGCCCGTGGCCTTCTGGGAGAGATCTCGCTGGCGGCGAGCGCGATCGTCGAGCAGGTGCGGGCCGTGAAGGTCGCGAGCCACATGGACCGGGCCGCCTTCGACGTCATCGACGTCCGCGAGGGGCTCGAGAGCGCCCTGGTCATGGTCAAGCGCAAGCTGGGTCAGGTGGCGGTGGTGCGCGACTACGACCCCGACCTCCCGCGCATCGAGGCCTACCCGGCGGAGCTCAACCAGGTGTGGACGAACCTCGTCGACAACGCGCTCGACGCGATGGGCGGCACGGGCGAGCTGACGCTGAGGACGCGGGCCGGGGACGGGCAGGTGACGGTGGAGGTCGGCGACACCGGGCCCGGCATCCCCGACGAGGTGCTGCCGCGACTGTTCCAGCCGTACTTCACCACCAAAGGGGTCGGAGAGGGCACGGGCCTCGGGCTGCCGCTGGCCCGCAAGACGGTGGAGCAGCGTCACGGCGGCCGCATCACGGTGAGCACGAGGCCGGGGGCCACCGTGTTCAAGGTCACCCTGCCGACGCAGCGCCGCAGGTCGGTCCCCGCCGACGCCGCGGAGGAGGCCTAGGGAGGCCCATGGGAAGCGTCCAGCGCAGCGTTCTTCTTCTCCTCGCAGCCATCGTGCTGGCCGCCTCGCCCAACCTGGCCGCTGCCCGGCCTGAGGCCTGCGCCGGCCTCGGCCGCCCCATCGTGTTCGGCGACCTCGATTGGGAGAGCGCCCAGGTCGCGAACTGGATCGCGCGCCTGATCCTCGAGGCGGGGTTCGGCTGCGAGACCGACGCGATCCCCGGCACGGTCGTGCCGATCTACCAGGGCGCAGTGCGCGGCGACGTCGACGTGATCATGGAGGTCTGGACCGACAACGTCCCCGACCTGTGGACAGACGCCGTCGCGCGGGGCGTCGTGGTGGAGGCGGGCGTGGCCTTCGACGACGCGCTGCAAGGGTGGTTCGTGCCGCGCTACCTCGTCGAGGGCGACCCGGAGCGTGGCATCGAGCCCGCCGCGCCGGGCCTGCGCAGCGTGTTCGACCTCGAGGAGCACGCCGCCCTGTTCCGCGACCCCGAGAGGCCGGACATGGGCCGCTTCTACAACTGCGTCATCGGCTGGCAGTGCGAGCTGGTCAACACCGTCAAGCTCCACGCCTACGGCCTGGAGGACTCGTTCACCGACTTCGCCTCGGGAACCGGGGTGGCGCTGGCCGCCGAGCTCGAAGGCGCGTACCGGCGCGGAGAGCCATGGGTGGGCTACTACTGGGGCCCGACCTGGGTGCTCGGCGAGCTGGACCTCCTCCAGCTCGAGGAGCCGCCCTACGAGCCGGAGTGCTGGGAGGAGTTCACCGCGCTCGTCGATCGGCCGGAGGCCGCCACGCGCGCCTGCGCCTACCCCGCCTCGACGGCGGTCGTCGCGCTCGGCTCCCGCTTCAAGGACGACGCTCCCCTGGAGATCGCGCGCTTCCTGCACGACTATCACGGCAACAGCGGGCTCCTCTCGCGAGCGCTCGCGTACATGCACGCCGCGGACGTCGGGCCCGAGGAGGCGGCCAGGCGCTTCCTCGCCACCGAGCCCGAGGTCTGGGGCGCCTGGCTGGACCCTGAGACGGCCGCCAGGGTCGCGGCCGCCTTCAGCGCGGTCACCTCCAGCGGGGCCGCCGTCGGCGCTCGGTAGCCCGTGATCGCGGGGGCCGGCTTCCCGAGCGGCTGGCGCCTGCCGCTCCGGGACTGGGTCAACGCCTTCGTCAGGCGCCTGGTCGACGACTACTCGGCGGCGTTCTCCGGCGTCTCCGACGCGTTCCTCTTCGCGCTGGCCGGCCTGGAGCGCGGCCTGCTGGCGCTGCCGTGGTGGCTGATCACGCTCGCGCTCGCCCTCGCCGTCTGGCACGCGACGCGCCGGCCGCTCGCCGGCCTGCTCGTCGCTGCCGCGCTCGTCGTGCTCGGCACCTTCGGGCTGTGGCCCGAGCTGGTCACGACGCTGGCCCTCATGGCCATCGCGACGGCGCTGTGTGTTCTGGTAGGGGTGCCCCTCGGCGTGCTGATGAGCCGCAGCGCCGGCTTCAAGTCGGTCCTGCGACCGGTCCTCGACCTCATGCAGACGCTCCCGAGCTTCGTCTACCTCGTCCCGGTCGTGATGTTCTTCGGCCTCGGCAACGTCTCGGCGCTGATCGCCACGTTCGTCTACGCCGTGCCGCCGCTGATCCGCCTCACCGACCTGGGCCTTCGGTCGGTCGAGCGCTCGCTGATCGAGGCGGCGGAGACCGCGGGCGCGAGCGAGATGCAGGTGCTCCGGTACGTGCGGCTGCCGCTCGCCCTGCCGACGCTGGCGGCGGGCCTCAACCAGACGATCATGCTGGCGCTCTCGATGGTGGTGCTCACCTCGATGATCGGCGCTCGCGGCCTCGGGCAGGTGGTGCTGCGCGGCCTGCAGCGCGCCGACGTCGGCGTCGGCCTCGAGGCTGGGCTGGCGATCGTGCTCCTCGCGGTGATCATGGACCGCG
>JBIQIQ010000036.1:4164-19319 GCA_044507975.1 Deinococcaceae bacterium | reverse complement strand
GCCCGCCTGGCCGTCCCGCCCTCGGGACCGAGCTCGAGCTCGAACGTCCCGTCGTTCCAGGCGCAGTCGGGGTCGGAGAGCTGCAGCGTGAGGCGGGCGGGCACCGGCCACGAGAGGTCCCTCAGGACGGCGGCCAGGTCCACGACCCGCACCTGGAACTCAGGGGAGGAGACCGTGTGCCAAGCGCCCCAGTCGAGGGCGACGGGGTCGCCCGGCGGCAGGTGCAGGCGCACGGAGCCCGCCTGCCCCTCGAACGAGCACAGGAACGCGAGCAGGCGGTCCCGGCCCGCGGGTGAGGCGTACGCCATGTCGCGCACGGCGAGGAGCGGCTCGCCCTCACCTGCCGGCTCCTGCAGCGAGAAGACGACGTAGGCGTCCTCCAGCGCGTAGGCGAACTGGGCGTCGTCCTCCCAAGGCCGCCGCAGGGTCCAGCCCCAGTGGTCCTTGACGCCGTCGTCACGGGCGTGCGTGAAGCTGAACCGCGGCCCGAAGCTCGCGTACACCGCCGCCAGCGCGCCGAGCCCGTCGGCCTCGACGGGCGCCGCGTCGAGCCCGGCCGTCCTGCCCGCACGGGTGCCCGTGGCGGCCCTGAGGCGGGCGACGGGGAGCTCGACCGAGTGCCCGTTCGGCACCGTCTGGTAGCCGAGCCGGGCGTAGAACGTCGGGTCGAAGGGGTGCTCGCCGCTCCACCCGATCCCCTGCTCGCGCAGCCGCTCGAACCAGCGGCGCAACCCGTCGGCGACGACCCCGCGCCGCCTGGCCTCCGGAGCCGTGGCCACGCCGCTGAGACCGCCGTAGGTCAGGCGCCTGCCCCCGACGTACGCGTGGAGCGGGTACATGAACGACATGCTCACCAAGCGTCCTTCCAGGAAGGCCCCCTGCGAGTGGGGGAGGCGCCAGTCGAGCGTCTCGCGGCCGATGCGCTCGCCGGTGCGCCCGAAGGCGATGCGGCGCACGCGCAGGATCTGCTCGCGGTCGTCCTCGCTAAGCGGTCGGAACTCGGTGCGCAAGTCACTCGGCCTGTTCGAACGGGAGGTGGATCGCGCGCTCGATGGCCGTGCGCAGCACCATCGTCGTCTCGGTGCGCTCGACCCCCTCGAGCATGAAGATGCGGTCGAGCAGGGCGTCGAGCTCGGCCGTGGACTGGGCCCTGACCTTGGCCATGTACGAGTACACGCCCGCGACGGCGTAGAGGGCCTCGAGCTCGGGCAGGGCCTTCAGACGCTCGACGAGCTGGCGCGCGGGCTTGCGTGGCTGCGGCGCGATCATCACGAACGCGGTGATGGGGAGGCCCACGCTCTCCGGGTCGAGGACGGCGCGGTACCCGCGGACGACGCCGGCTTGCTCGAGCTTGCGCACCCGCTCCCGGACGGCCGGAGCGGACAGGCCCACGGCCTTGGCTAGGCTGGCGTGACTCGCCCTGCCGTCCTCCCTGAGGAGCTCCAGCAGGCGCTTGTCTACCGCGTCGAACCGCATGACGAGCGCGAACCTACCACGCGCCGGCCCGCGCCGGACCCCTGATATCGTGGCCGCGTGCGGATCCTCTTCGTGGGCGACGTGTTCGCCACCCCCGGCATGGCGGCGGCGACCGCGTTCGTCCGCGAGCGTCGCGCCGACTTCGACTTCGTGGTCGTGAACGGGGAGAACTCCGCCGGCGGCTTCGGCATCACCCGGCGCCACTTCGAGCAGCTCGTGACCGCCGGCGCCGACGTCGTGACCCTCGGCAACCACTCCTTCGACCAGGCCGAGGTGCTCGACCTGCTGGAGGAGACCCCCCGCCTGCTGAGGCCGGCGAACCTCCCCCTCGGCACGCCAGGCATGGGCTCGCACGTCTACACCTCCGCCGGCGGGGCCCGCTTGGCCGTCGTGCAGGTGATGGGCCGTATCTTCATGGACCCGCTCGACGACCCGTTCCGCGCCGTCGACGAGGCCCTCGAGCGCGTCCCGGCCGGGGTGCCCGTCCTCGTGGACTTCCACGCCGAGGCCACCAGCGAGAAGAAGGTCATGCTGTACCACCTCGCTGGACGGGTCGCAGCGCTCGTCGGCACGCACACGCACGTGCAGACCGCAGACGAGACCGTGTACAAGGGCACGGCCTACATCACGGACGTCGGGATGACGGGCGTGCAGGGCTCCTCCATCGGCATGCGCTACGACGACGTCTTCCACCGGCTCGTCGCCAAGCTGCCGCGGCGCTACCGGCCCGCCGAGGGGCCCGCGACGGTCTGCGCCGTCGCGGTGGAGGTCGAAGGCACGCGGGCGCGCGCCATCGAGAGGCTGTGGGTGCCGCAGGCGCTCGAGGAGATGGAGGAGGCGGGTGGATAGGAGCCACGCGCCCGCGCACGGCGAGGCCGGTGACCCGGCCGAGCGCGTGCGGCCGGCCGCGGCCGGCGAGGCGCCCGAGGGGTTCGAGCGGCTCAGGTCCGACGTCGACTTCCTCGCCACCTGCCTGGGCGACGTGCTGCGCGAGCAGGAGGGCGACCACCTCTTCGAGCTGGTCGAGCGCGTGCGGGGCCTCACCAAGGCGATCCGCGCGGCGCAGGGGGGCGACACGCAGGCCGAGCGGCGCGAGCTCCACGACGTCCTGCGCGGTCTCGATACGAGCACCGCCGAGAAGCTGCTGAGGGCCTTCACCGTCTACTTCCAGCTGGTGAACCTGGCCGAGGAGGTCCACCGCGTGCGCGTCAACCGCGAGCGCGACGTGGCCGCCACCGCGGGAAGCCCGCGCAGCGAGAGCGTGGCGGCCGCGGTCAAGTCCCTCAAGGACGCCGGCTGGTCGGGCGCGGAGGCTCGCAGCTTCGTCGAGGGCCTCGACGTGCAGCTCACCCTCACCGCCCATCCGACCGAGGTGAAGCGCTACACGGTCAGGCTCAAGCTGGAGCGGATCACCGAGGCTCTGCGGCGCCTGGGCGAGACGCGCCTCGCCCAGCAGCTCAGGCAGGCGCTCGTCGACGAGATCTACGCGGAGGTCACGAGCCTGTGGCTCACCCGCGAGGTGAACGACGAGAGACCGACGGTGCTCGACGAGGTCAAGAGCGCCCTCTACTACTACCGGCGCTCGCTCCTCGACGCCGTGCCCCGCCTCATGCGCGACGTCGACGACGCGCTGGCCGCCTACTACGGCGAGAGCGCCGCGCGCGGCGGGCAGCAGCGTCCGATCGTGCGCTTCCGCTCCTGGATCGGCGGCGACCGCGACGGCAACCCGCACGTCACCCCCGAGGTCACGAGCGCCGCCTACGCCCTGCAGACCGAGGTGGCCCTCACGCGCTACCTCGAGGACGTCGACCTGCTCGTGCAGAGGCTGTCCCAGCACGAGGACCGCGTCGTGCTGTCGTCGCGGTTCCGCGACGACCTCGCGGAGCTCGACGAACGGCACGGCGCCAGCCGCCGCTTCCCGGAGGAGCCCTTCCGGCGCAAGCTCGAGCACGTCCATCGCTACCTGACCGCCGAGCTCGAGAGAGACCAGCACTACCCGGGCGGCCCGGACGCCTACGCCCAGGACCTCGGCCTCGTGGAGGAGACCCTGGCCAGGGCGCAGGCCGCGCGGCTAGCTGGAGCGTTCGTTCGTCCGGCCCGCTACCGGGCCGACGCCTTCGGCTTCGTGCTCGCCCCCCTCGACCTGCGCGAGCACTCGACCGTCCACGAGCGGGTCGTCGGCGAGCTCCTCGCCTACGCGGGCCTGACGAGCGACTACGCCGCGCTGGGGGAGGAGGAGCGCTCCGCCCTGCTGAGCGACGTGCTCTCGTCGGCGCGGCCGCTGGTCCCGGCCTGGGCCGAGCTGTCCGGCGAGACCGACAAGGCGCTGAGGTCGCTGCGGGTACTGCGTGACGTGCGAGACCGCTACGGAGCCGGCTCGGTTGGCGCGACGATCGTCAGCTTCACGAACGCGCCCTCCGACGTGCTCGAGGCGCTCATCCTGGCGAAGGAGGCGGGCCTGGGGGGCATGGACGCCACGCCGCTGTTCGAGACGCTCGAGGACCTGCAGCGCGCTCCCGACGTCATGCGCGCCCTCTACGAGCTTCCCGTCTACCGCCGGCACCTCGAGGACCGCGAGGTGCAGGAGGTGATGATCGGCTACTCGGACTCGAACAAGGACGTCGGCTTCCTCTCCGCGAACTGGGCGCTGTACCAGGCGCAGGAGGGGCTGGCCAGGGTGTCCCGCGAGTCCGGGGTCACGCTTCGGCTCTTCCACGGCCGCGGCACCAGCATCGGTCGGGGCGGCGGGCCAGCCGGGCAGGCGATCCTCGCGCAGCCGCCGGGGAGCCTCGGGGGCCGCATGCGCATGACGGAGCAGGGCGAGGCGCTCTCGGACCGCTACTCCGACCCCGACCTCGCCCACCGCCACCTCGAGCAGGTCGTCCACGCCTTCATCGTCTCCTCGGCCCGCGACGCCCGGGAGCGTGCGGAGCTCCCGCCGAGGCACCGGGAGGCGGCCGAGCTCGCGGCGGCGGCCGGCCAGGAGAAGTACCGGAGCCTCGTCGGGGCGGAGGGCTTCCTCGACTTCTTCCGTGCCGTCACGCCCATCGAGGAGATCAGCAGCCTCAACGTCGGGTCGCGGCCGGCGAGCCGGGGCCAGGGGAGGAGCGTCGCCGACCTACGCGCCATCCCCTGGGTGTTCGCCTGGACGCAGTGCCGTGCGAACCTGCCAGGCTGGTACGGCATCGGCAGCGGCCTCGCGCGGCTGGACGACGGCCTCGGCGCGGAGCTGTACCGGGAATGGCCCTTCTTCCGCGCCGTCGTCGACTTCGCCGCCATGAGCCTCGCGAAGGCGGACATGGACGTGTTCCGCACCTACCTCGACCTGGCGCCGGCGGACCTGGCCAGGCGCTTCGGCGACGACGTGCTCGCCGAGCACGAGCTCTCCGTGCGGCAGGTGGAGCGCGCCACCGGGGCCGCGCTGCTGGCCGGCGACCCGGTGCTGTCGCGCTCGATCGCGCTGCGCAACCCGTACGTCGACCCGATCAGCCATCTCCAGGTCGAGCTCCTGAGGCGCCTGAGAGCGTCACCTCAGGATTCGATGGACCGACCTTCCCTGAGTTACGCTGTCCGGGTGTCGCTGATCGGTATCTCAGCGGGCATGCGCACGACCGGCTGACGTAGAGTTCTTCACTTCCCCAACCCGTCTCATTGCGTTCACGAGCCCGGTCCGTAGCCTCAGGCGAGGCTCATGAGGAGTTGTGAATGGACATCCTGATCAGTGGCGGTCCCGTGCTCGCGGCGATCGTCCTCATCTCCCTGTACGCGGTCTACGTCTTCTTCTACCGGTTCTTCAAGCTGCGCAACGAGAGGCTCGAGACGAGCGAGCTGATGATGCGGGTCAACGCGGCCGTGCGCGAGCGCGACCTCGAGCTCGCCCTGACGGCCTGCGAGGAGCACGGGGGGCCCGTCGCCCGCGTGCTCGGCGCGGCCCTCATCAAGCTGCCCTACGGGCGCCCCGCCGTGGAGGCCGCGTTCCAGGAGGCGACGATCCAGGAGGAGCAGTCGCTCGCGCGCGGTCTGAGGCCGTTGGCGACGATCGCGCAGGTAGCGCCCATGCTCGGGCTCCTCGGCACGGTCACCGGCATGATCATCTCCTTCACCCAGATGGCGCGCTTCGGCACCGGCGACCCGTCGGTGGTGGCGACCGGCATCGGCCAGGCGCTCGTCACGACGGCGGCCGGCCTCATCGTCGCGATCCCGGTGATCATGGGCCACGCGTTCCTCTCGAGCCGCGTCGAGGCGATCCTCGTCGACATCGACCGGCGCCGCGAGGAGCTCATGGGCAACATCGCGCAGGCCGTGGCCTCCCGTCGCGAGGACGCCCAACCCGCCGAGAGGCCCGTGCCCGTGGCGCGTGAGCGTGGCGAGGGCCCCGCGCGAGACGGCGCCGAGAGCAAGAGACCGCTGGCCGCCGACCTCAGCACGGGCGTCTGATGGTGTTGCGCCGGAGCAGGAGGCGGTCGCTGACGACGAACGCCACCATCGACCTGACGCCGATGGTCGACGTCGTGTTCCTGCTGATCATCTTTTTCATGCTGACGATGACCTTCATCACCGTCGAGTCCGCGCTGCCCGTCGACCTGCCGGAGGCGCAGACCGCGGTCTCGTCCCCGAGCGAGCTCCCCACGGTGACGATCAACGGCCTCGGCGAGGTCTTCTTCGGTGGAGCGGAGGTGTCGGAGGCCGAGCTGGCCGGGCTGGTGCGCCAGGCGCTCGAGCAGACGGGCCACACCGCCGTCGTCCTTCGCGCCGACAGCTCCGCGCAGCACGGCAAGGCCGTTCGTATCATGGACCTCCTCAGGCAGGCGGGCGCAGAGCGCATCGTCATCGCTACGGGCGGGTAGGCGTAGATGTCGGCGCAGGCAGCGAGGCTCTGGGAGGACCGTGACAAGCGGCGCGCCGCGCTGCTGTCCCTGATCCTGCACCTGGCGGCGCTGTTGGTGCTCATCTACATCGTCACGCGGCCGCAGCCGGAGCCGCTCCCGACCTTCATCGTCATCGACGTCGGCACGCCGGCGTTCTCGGAGGAGTACACGGAGGCCGCCACCGCCGAGGCGCCGACGGTGGAGGCGCCGGAGCCGCAGGTCGCGTCCACCGAGGCCGGCGACCCACAGGCCTTGAGCGCCCCGCAGCAGGAGACGACCTCGGAGGTGCTGGAGCAGGTGACCGTGCAGCCTCCGGCGCCCGAGGCCCCGCCCGCTGCGCAGGCCGCGCCAGAGCCCGCACCGGTGGTGGAGGAGGAGGTCACGCCGCCTCCGCCCCAGCTGCAGGAGGTCGCGACGGAGGCGCCCAGCCTGCCCGTGGCCGAGGCGCCAGCCAGCCAGCTGCCAGAGGTCGAGCTCGAGGTGCTCGCCAACCGCGAGATCCCGGCGCCGATCACGATCCCTGAGCCCCAGCTCCAGGTGCAGGTCTCGGAGTCGCGCGCCCTGGCCCTGGCGCCGGCGGCCAGCACGGCCCAGGCCCGCGAGGTCACCGCGCCCGACGCGTCGGCTGCCGTGGCGCAGCCGGTGCAGCTCCAGGCGCCGGCCGCTCAGGCGGAGGTCTCGACGTCGGTCGCGCTCACCTCGCCGCAGGTGAGCGCGTCGGTGTCGCAGGCCGTGAGGCTCGACGCCAGCAGCGCCACCGCGGCCGTGGGCTCGTCCGTCAGCCTGTCGGCCGAGGGCGCGAGCGCCAGCGTGTCCGGCGCGCGCCGCCTCGCCGAGCCGACGGTGAGCGCCGTCGTCGGCAGCGGGGTGCCGCTCGACGTGACGCCCTCGGTGCAGGTCGCGCGTCCGCGGCCGCTCGCCACCCCGCAGCTGCGGGCCACGGTCACGGGGCCGCAGGCGCCGGGAGCGCCGCAGGCCGGGGCCGTTGCGGAGGGCGCGACCGACGTGCAGGCCACGGTGGAGTCGCCGCGGCCGCCGGGCGGCAACGCCCTGACGCCGGGTCAGGCCGGGCCTCCCGACCCCGACGCGAGCATCGCCGCGCGCGGCTTGGCCGGCGGTCCCGACGGCGTAGGCGCCGGCGATGGCGCTCGGCAGCCGCCCTCTCCGCCGCCGCTCTCAGAGCAGCGCGACCGCGCGCTGGCCGTCGTGATCGACAACGCCAACGGCTACCCGCAGAGCGGTCTGGCGCAGGCGAGCATGATCGTCGAGCTGCCGGTCGAGGGCGGCATCACCAGGCTGCTGGCCTTCTTCGACGCCCAGGACGCCGCGCGCGTCGGGCCGGTGCGCAGCGCCAGGCCGTACTTCGTCGACCTCGCGCAGCGCAGCGAGGCCGTGCTCGTGCACGACGGCGGCTCGCCCGATGCGATGGTCGCCATCGCCGGCGCCAGCGTGCCGACGCTGAACGCGTACACCTCGGGCGACCTGTTCGCCCGCGCCGGCGACCGCTCCGCTCCGTACAACCTCTACTCGGTCGGGAACGACCTGAGGGCCGCGGTCGCCCGCATCGCGCCGGAGCGCGTGCGGCTCGTGGCGAACGCGATCTACAGCCCCTCCGCGGAGGCCCGTGAGGTGGCCGAGGTCACCGCCAGCTACGGCGCCTACACGAGCGGCTTCCGCTACAACGAGGTGACCGGGCGCTACCGCTGGGTGCGCGCGGGCGAGCCGGCCGTCCAGCCCGACGGTCAGGTGCTCGAGATGCAGGCCGTGCTGGTGGGCCACGTCCAGGTCGTGCCGATCCCTGACGACGACGCCGGGCGCCTCTACATCCCCATGCGCTCCGGCGCCGCGACCCTCTACCTCAACGGGAGGGCGGTCGACGGCACCTGGGAGGTCGTCGACGGCGTCGGCGTCAGCTTCGTGAGCGACGCTGGCCAGCGGGTCGACCTCGCCAAGCTCCGGACCTGGGTGGTGCTGGGGCAGAACTACCAGACGCGCGTCGAGCGCTGACGCTCGGTCGAGCCGCTGGGCCAGGGCTTGACAGGTCCTGCCTCCGCGAGTAAGTTAACCACCACGTTAACTAACGAGGAGGTTAAATAGGTGCCCGTCACCGACCAGCTCAGCCTCACCTTCGCCGCTCTCGCCGACCCGAGCCGCCGCGCGATCCTCACGCGCCTCGCGCGGGGCGAGGCCACGGTGAACGAGCTGGCGGCGCCGCTGGACATCAGCCTGCCCGCGGTCTCCCGGCACCTCAAGGTGCTCGAGCGCGCCGGCCTAATCACCCGCGGTCGCGTCGGTCAGACGCGGCCGTGCCGCCTGGAGCCCCAAGGCCTCGAGCTGGCGGGTCACTGGCTGAGGGGGCGGCGCGAGGAATGGGAGGCAGGTATGGACCGGTTGGAGGAGCTGCTGAGGACAGCAGGAGACCTGCCCAACTGAACCGGGCAGGAGCAGAGACTTACCCCACAGGGAGTGGAACCATGACCGATACCGCCGCACAGAACACCGGCTACGAGCTCGTGCTCGAACGCGTCTTCGACGCCACGCCCGACCGCGTCTTCCGCGCGTGGACCGACCCCGAGGTCCTCAAGAAGTGGTTCGCGCCCAAGCCGTTCACGACGCCGGTGGCCGACCTGGACGTGCGGCCCGGCGGCGCCTGCATGATCGTCATGCGTGGGCCCGACGGCAAGGACTACCCCAACCCCGGCGTCTACCTCGAGGTCGTCCCGAACCGCCGCCTGGTGACCACCGACGCGTACGTGAGCGCCTGGCAGCCGTCGCCGCAGCCCTTCATGACGATGGACCTCAGCTTCGAGGAACTCGGCGACGGCAAGACCAAGGCGACGTACCGCGTCCTGCACTGGTCGCAGGAGGCCTACGACCAGCACGTGCAGATGGGCTTCCACGAGGGCTGGGGGACCTGCGCGGACCAGCTCGCCGAGCTGCTCGCTTCAGGGGAGGCCTGAGCGCCGGCCCGGCGCCCAGGCCGTAAGCCTCAGGCGCCTTGCTGCTGGCCGGTCAGCCAGGGCTGGTCGTTCTCGAAGAGGTCCCGGAGCCGCTGCTCGCTCTCGTTCGACAGGTTCGTCGTGATCAGCTCCGGCGCGAGGTGCCGGAGCTGATCGGCCACGCGGTCCGGAGCCTGCGTGGCGGCCAGCACCACCAGCGCCGAGGTGCCGGGCGTCACCTTGTCGCGCATCTGCTTGATGAAGTCGTCGTCGATGCCGAAGTCGCCGAGCGCGCCGCCGATCGCCCCCGCGGCCGCGCCGACCGCCGCTCCCAGCAAGGGCATGAGGAAGATCAGGCCGATCAGCATGCCCCAGAAGGTGCCTCCGAGCGCGCCGGCGCCTACGAGGTTGACGGCCTGCTGGACGCGGGGCGCCTGCTTCTCCGCGGGCCAGGTGATCACCGCTGCGTCGGACACCTTGACCAGCTCCTGCTTCTGCATCTCCCGCAGGCTGTCGAGCGCTTGAGCCGCTTTGCCCGGATCGTCGAACCGCCACACCGTGAGTGATGCCATACCCCACCTCCGGACTGAAGATAGGGTCAGTGCATGAGAGCCGGTCGTCGCGCCCGGTGTCCCGGCGCCCCACTGGCAACCGCCGCCGCCCGGCACTAGATTGCGCTCACCACGGTCGGACGACCCTGGCGGAGGCGACGTGGAACACGCAGAAGGTTCCAAGGGAGAGGCGCGCGACCGGACCGAGGACGTCGCGGCGCGCATGGTGGCGTTGCGGGACGCCTTGGGCGCCGAGCGGGCGCGCGGCGAGCGCGAGCGCGGGTTCGCGCCTCCGGCGCCCGGCGCGCCGCCCCAGGAGGGCGAGGGGTCGGGGGACGGCCGCCTGGTCGGCCTGGGCGTGCTGGCCGCGGTCGTGGAGGCGGCCGCCGACACTTTCCGAGGGCCGCTCGACGAGGCTTGCCGGGAGTTCGACATCACCACGCCCCTGCGGATCGCCCACTTCCTGGCGCAGACCGCTCACGAGTCGGCCCTGTACACGGCCCTCGTCGAGAACCTGAACTACGGAGCCCCGGGCCTGCTGGCCACCTGGCCGAGCCGCTTCGACGCCGAGCGGGCGGCGGCCTACGCGCGGCAGCCGGAGAGGATCGCCAACTACGTCTACGCCGACCGCATGGGCAACGGCCCGGAGAGCTCGGGCGACGGCTGGCGCTTCCGCGGACGGGGGATCCTCCAGGTCACCGGTCGGGCCACGTACCGCGACGTCGGCTGGTTCCTGGGGACGGACCTCGAGGCGGAGCCGGACCTGCTGGCGACGCCGCGCCTCGCCGCGCTGGCGGCGGGTTGGTACTGGCGGTCGCGCGGCATCAACGAGCTGTGCGACGCCGACGACGTCGTCGCGGTGACCGAGGCCGTCAACGGCGGTAGGCACGGCCTCGAGCAGCGCATACGGCTGCTCGGCGCCGCGAAGGCCGCCCTCTCGTCGCCCGACGCGCAGGCCTGAAGTCCCTCGGGCCGGCGGGCGCCTCAGCCCTCCGCGGCCTCGCGGGGGACCATCTCGTCGAAGAACAGCCCCCGGAGCCGCAGCCGGTAGCCTGCCTCGCTGATCTGAACGTCGAGGTAGACGTACTCGTCCTTGTGGCCGCTGGCGTCGAGGAGCAGCGCGCGTCCCTGCGACGCCACGTTGACGCCGCCGCGCACCGGCGTGTGCCCGTAGATGCCGAGTCGATGCTCGGTGCCCTCGAGGTAGTCGCGGTCGTCCTGGATCCAACGCCGCCGGTTCTCGAGGTAGAAGCCCTGGTCGTAGGTGTTGTGCTCGGGGAGCGGTCCGACGTGGGCGAGGTGCAGGCCGTCGACCACGACCTCGTACGGCCACTCCTGGATCCACGCCCTCAGCTCCGGGTCCATGGGCTCGCCATGGCCCGGCTTCCACTCGAGGTGAGCGACGTCGTCGGTGCGGAGTGGGCCTTGGTCCTGGGTCACCGCGTTGTAGTCGTGGTTGCCCATGATGATGACCATGCGGTCGCCCGGCACCCGGTCCTGGAACCCCTTGACCTCGCGGAGGAACGCTTCCTGGGCCTGCTCGGCGCGCGCCAGGTGGCGCGGGTTGTACTCGTCGTAGCGCCTGACGTTGATGAGGTCCGCGTAGCGCTCGCGGCTCTTGGGGTGAACGAGGTCACCGAGGAGGACGAGCTTGACGTCGCCCTCGCGCAGCTCATCGGTGGGCTTGTTGCGCTCGTCGGCCAGTCCGGCCTCGCGGAGCATGCGCCAGAGCTTGTCGGCTTGTACGTGTACGTCGCCTACGACGACAAGGCGCACGGCGTGTCCTCGCGTTCCGACCTAGCGGCCCTGAGAGCGTCCGTCGGGCGCGGCTTCAGTGCTGATGCGCGGAGGTCTGGAGGATGGGCAGCGGGTCCACCGACTCGCCGTCGACCCGCACCTCGAAGTGGAGGTGCGCTCCCGTCGAGTTGCCCGTGCTGCCGACCAGGGCGATCGTGTCGCCAGGCTGCACGACGTCCCCCACCTCGACGAGGAGCTTGGAGGCGTGAGCGTAGTAGTACTCGGTGTTGCCGTTCTCGATGACGACCAGGTTGCCGTAGCCGCCCTGCCAGCCGGACACCTTCACGATGCCGCCGACGGCGGCGACGATCGGGTCGCCAGTGTTGCCGTTGATGTCCAGGCCGTTGTGCCAGTTCGAGCCCGCGATGCGCAGGGAGCGGTAGCCGAAGCGCGAGGTGATCGTGCCGACGAGCGGCCAGCGCATGGCTCCGGCAGCGGCCGACGGGGCGGCCGGTGGCGGCGGGCTCGTGAGCGCGCGCCCGGCCGCGACCTCGCTGCCCGGCAGGATCCGGAGCTGCTGCCCGGCGAAGATCCTCTCGCCCCTGAGGCCGTTGGCGCTCACGATGGCGGCGACGGTGGTGTTGTGGGCCGAGGCGAGGTTCCAGAGGGTCTGGCCAGGCTGCACCGTGATCGTCTGAGGCACGGCGCCACCGACGTCGCGGCTGCCCACGCCGTACTGGCCGGGCACGACCAGCCGGTGGCCGGGGTTCAGCACCGCGGCCAGAGTGATGCCGTTGGCGTCGGCGATGTCCTGGGCCGTAGAGCCGTAGGCGCGCGCGATCGACCAGAGGCTGTCGCCGCTGACGACCTCGACCACGAGCGGCTCGAGCTCCTTGTCGCCGGCGTCGAGCTGAAGCTCCTGGCCGGGATGGATCATCGTGCCGTCGAGGTCGTTGAAGGCGATCAGGTCGGAGACGCTGATGCGGTTGGCGAGGGCGATGTCGTAGAGGGTGTCGCCCGCCCTGACCGTGACGGTTCGAGGGGCCGCGGAGTTGGTCTCCACGGCCCCTGGGATCTTCAGGACTTGACCCGGACGCAGTTGATCGCCCGAGATCCCGTTGAGTTGTCGCAAGGTAGCGACGTCGGTGCCGGCGCGCTTGGCGATGCTCCAGAGGGTATCCCCGGGTTGGACGTTGACGGTTTGGGCGGAGGCTACGGAGGCCACCAAGGCGAAGATCGGAACGAGGAGAAGAAGGCGCCCGGCTGACATTGTCAGCAAACATACCAGAAGCCCCGGTAAAGATTACAAGAGGTTCTTCATTGGCGCAGTGACCGTCGTACGCCGATGGGCGCGGAGCATGCGTGGGTCACGGAGCTCAGCTGGCACCCTCTCCCTGGTCGAAGACGGTGTTGAACATCTCGCGCGAACCGAGCTCGATCATGAGCAGGCAGAAGGTCTCGATGTCGAGGTCGTCGGCCGCCCCGTGGATGATGCGGAACTGCAGGCGCGCGGCCTCGCGTTCGAGGTCGACGGTGGGCACCTGGGCGAAGCTTGCCATGGCCACATTGGTACCAGCCGAGGTCTTACGAGAGCCTTAACCGGCGATGAGCTTCGTGCCGCTGCCCGACAGGGCCAGCTGCACGCCGCCCGCGTGCCGACCGTCGGCGACGACGGCGAACGGGGCGCCCGCCGCCAGCGCCGCCAGCGCCGCCTCCACCTTGGGGATCATCCCGCCGGCGACCCGGCCGTCCGCGATACGGGTGAGGGCTTCCGCGCTGGTCAGCTCCGGAAGGAGACTGCTCGGGTCAGCGGCGTCGTCGAGCACGCCCGGCACGTTCGTGAGGAACACGACGCCCTCGCCCAGCGCGCCGGCCACCGCGCCGGCGGCCTCGTCGGCGTTGACGTTGAGAGCGTCCGCCGGACCGCTCTCGGCCCCGTGGGCGCGGTCGTCGGTGGCGACGCTCGCGACGACCGGTACGAGACCGGCGGACCTGAGGACACGGACGACGGTGGGGTCGACGGAGGTCACGTGGCCGACCCGGCCCAGCTCGGGCTCGGAGGCGAGAGCGCGCAGCAGGCGCGCGTCGCGGCCCGTGAGGCCCACGGCCGGGCCGATCTCGTCGGCGAGGCGCTTGCCGATGACCGTGAGCACGTCCTCGATCACGAGCATCGCTGCCTGCGTCGTCACGCGCAGGCCCCTCACGAAGCGGTGCTCGATGCCGCGCTCGTCGAGGGCCGCCGCGATGAACGGGCCGCCGCCGTGCACGACGACGGGCGGCTCGCCGCGCTCCGCCATCGCCCTTATGCCGGCCGCCACCGCGGACCGGGTGGCGGGGTCGGTCATGGCGTTGCCGCCGTACTTGATGACGAGGCTCACGGCAGGGAGTCTACGACGACCCGTGGTAGAGTCGGCGGCGCCTCATCCCGGCGAGCACTGGACCATGGACATCGTCTTCGGCACCGACGGCTGGCGGGACGTCATCGCCAGCGGCTTCACCTTCGCGAACGTGCGGCGGGCTGCCGCCGCTTACGCCGATCACCTGCTCGGCCGCGGCGGCGGGCTCGTGCTCGTGGGCCACGACACGCGCTTCCTCGGCCGGGAGTTCGCCGAGCAAGCCGGGCGTGTCCTCGCCGAGCGCGGCCTCGAGGTGGCCGTGAGCGCCGACTACCTGCCCACGCCGGCGCTGTCGTTCGCCGTCCGGGAGCACGGGGCCGCCGGTGGAGTCATGATCACGGCGTCCCACAACCCGCCGCGCTACGGCGGCTTCAAGCTCAAGGGGTCCTACGGCGGCACCGCCACCCAGGACATCTACCGCGACGTCGCCGCTCGCGTTCCCGCCGGTCCCGTGGCCGAAGGCCGCGGCGAGCTCGGCTCGTTCGACGTCAGGAGCGCCTACTACGACGCCCTCGCACGGTTGGTCGACCTGGACGTCCTGCGGGAGGCGGGCTCGCGCCTCGTGCACGACCCGATGGGCGGGGCGGGGTCCGGCTGGCTCGCGGGCTTCGCCGCCCGCACAGGCGCGCTCGAGGTCGTCGAGGTGCGCGGACGGCCCGACCCGCTCTTCCACGGCGTGAACCCCGAGCCCATCCCGGCCAACCTGGCCTCGACGGTCGACCTCATGTCGGGGGCGTCGGGTCATAGCGGCGGCCCCGCCTTCGCCGTCGCGACCGACGGCGACGCCGACCGGCTCGGCGTGGTCCTCCCGGGCGGCGCGTACTTCGACAGCCACCAGGTCTTCGCCGTGATGCTCGACCACCTGCACAGGCGCGGCGGGCGCGGCTCGGTCGTCAAGACGTTCACCGTCAGCCGCGTCATCGAGCGCCTGGCGGCGGCCCGCGGCCTGCCGACCATCGAGACGCCGGTCGGCTTCAAGCACATCGTCGACGCGATGCTGCTCCCCGACGGCGAGGTCCTGATCGGGGGCGAGGAGTCGGGCGGCATCGGCTTCGAGGCGCACCTAGCCGAGCGCGACGGGCTCGCGAACGCCCTGGTGCTGCTCGAGGCCGTCGCCGTCACCGGCGAGCCGCTGGCCGAGGCGTTCGCCCGCATCGAGCGCGAGACCGGTTGGCGCCACGCCTACGA
>JBIQIQ010000036.1:0-4064 GCA_044507975.1 Deinococcaceae bacterium | reverse complement strand
TCCTCGCTAGAGCGTGATCAGGTCCTTGGGGCTCTTCGAGAGCACCTCGTGTCCGTTCTCCGTCACGAGGACGAGGTCCTCGATGCGCAGCCCAGTGAAGCCGGGCACGTAGACGCCGGGCTCGACCGTGACGATCATCCCCGGCTCGAGCACGTCGTCCGAGCGCTGAGACAGGCGCGGGCCCTCGTGGATCTCGAGGCCGGTGCCGTGCCCGAGGCTGTGGGCGAACGCCTCGTCGAGGCCGTGACGGGCGAGCGCGTCGCGGGCCACGGCGTCGAGCTCGCGGCCGGTGCGGCCCGGCGCCACCGCCGCGACCGCCAGCTCTTGCGCCTCGAGGACGGCGTCGTACATCCTGCGCTCCTCCGCACCCACCTCGCCGACGGCGACCGTGCGCGTCATGTCGGCGTGGTAGCCGCGGAAGGCGGCGCCGAAGTCGAACGTGACGAGCTCCCCGCTGCCGATGCGCTTGGCGGACGCCGTGCCGTGCGGCATGGCGCCTCTGGTGCCGGAGGCGACGATCGTCTCGAAGCTCGGCCCGTCGGCCCCGGCGAGACGCATGGCGCGCTCGAGCTCGAGGGCCACCTCGGCCTCGCTCACGCCCGCGCGCACGAACTCGAGGACGGCGGCGAACGCGGCGTCGGTGATGCGAGCCGCCTCCCGCAGGAGCTCGACCTCGAACGGGCGCTTGACGACGCGCTGCGCGGCGATCAGGCCCTCGAGCGGCACGGGGGCCGCGCCGAGCCGCTCCTCGAGGCGCGCGGCGCGCTGCAAGGTGACGTGCTCGGCCTCGACACCCAGCCTCCGGCCGTCAAGCAAGGCGGCCAGGCGCTCGTCGACGCTGCTCACGACCTCGTACGGCACCAGCGCCTCCTCGGCGGCCTGCGCGGTGTAGCGGCCGTCGGTGAACATCAGGGCCCGGTCCGGGAGCACGAGCACCGAGGCGTCCTTCGGGCTCGAGAAGCCCGTGAGGTAGCGGACGTTCGCCGGGTAGGTGACCAGCATGGCGTCCACGTCGCGCTCCCTCAGCGCGGAGCGGAGGGCGTCGAGGGCCTCTCGGACGCTTGCCTTGGCGGTGTCGGTGGCTGTCATGCGGCCTCCTGGGCCGTGGCGGCGACGATGGCCAGGAGGTCGCCGACCTCGAGGCTGGCGCCGCCGATCAGCCCGCCGTCGACGTCGGGCTGGGCGAGCAGCTCCGCGGCGTTCTGCGGTTTCATGCTGCCGCCGTAGAGGACGCGCACCGCGTCGCCCCCCGGAACCAGCGCGCCGAGCTCCCGGCGCACGGCGGCGCACATCTCCTGCGCGTCGTCCGCCGTGGCGGTGAGCCCGGTGCCGATGGCCCAGACCGGCTCGTACGCCACGACGAGGTCTTCGGCCGCCAGGCCCGAGTTCCGCAGCGCGCCCCGCAGCTGCCCGAGGACGACGTCGAGCGCGTTGCCGGCGTCCCGCTGGTCGCGGGTCTCGCCGACGCACAGAACCGGTATCAGGCCGGCGTCGGCGGCGCGCCTCAGCTTGGCGGCCACCAGGTCGTCGTCCTCGCGGTGGTACTGACGCCGCTCGGAGTGGCCCACGACCGCGTACGCGGCGCCCGTGTCGGCGACCATCGCGGCCGAGACCTCGCCCGTGTAGGCGCCCTCGGCGTGCGCCGAGACGTCCTGGGACCCGAGCGCGACGGGCGTGCCGAAGGCGTGCCGCGCCATGCCGGGGAGATGGGTGAAAGGCACCATGAGGGCGACGTCGCAGCCCAGAGGCTCGAGGCGCTCGAGCCCGGCGACGAGCTCGCGCGACCAGGCGGCTGCCTCGCTCGGCAGCTTGTGCATCTTCCAGTTGCCCGCGATCAGCGGTCGGCGGTCCATCCTGCCAAGATAACGCGTCATCGAGGACGCGCCCGCCGGCGCCCGCCCTGCGTACCGTCGACGCCGGCGACCTCGACGCTGTCGCCCAGGACGTCGCGCACGTACAGCAGCTTGACCAGCGCCATGACCACCGCCAGCAGCGGGGTGGCGACGAGCAGGCCGAGGGGCCCGAACACGGCGCCGGCGACGAACACGGCAGTGATCGTCAGGGCGGGGGGGAGGTCGACCGTGCGCTGCTGCACGAGCGGCACGACGAGGTTCCCCTGGACGACCTGGATCGTCAGGAACAACCCGACGACCCACAGCAGGTGGGTCCAGCTCACCGAGAGCGCGAGCAGCGCGGCCAGCACGAACCCCGCCAGCGGCCCGAAGATCGGCACCGCCTCGGCCAAGGCGGCCACGATGGCGAGCGCGAGCGCCAAGGGCACCCCGATGAGCGACAGGCCAAGCCAGGTGACGAGACCGACGAAGGCCATGGCGGCGAGGAGCCCGACCAGCCACCCCTGCATCGCCCTGTGAGCCGCGGCGAGAGCCTCCCTGCCCTTGGGGCGACGGCTGGCTGGCAGGAGCCGCACGAGGCCGTCGCGGTACCGCCGCGGCGCGGCCGCCAGGAACAACCCGAGGAACAGGACGAACACCGCCTTCGTGGCCGTGTCGCCCAGCACCGCGGCCGTGCCGGCCACCCTGGCGAGCATGCTCGAGCCGGCCGGCGCCGCCTCGGCCTCCCCGGCCAGGCGCTCGAGGACCCAGGCCCCGACCGGTTGCGAGCCGAACGCCTCCAGCGCCCGGTCCACCGCACCGGGCAGCTGCTCGGCGAGCTCGAGCACCTGCGCGCCGACGCTGGGCCCGAGGAGCCACAGCCCGCCGCCGGCGAGCACGACGAGGACGGCTAGATGAGCGGCGAGGGCCCGCCCGTAGGCCAGCCCAGTCCGGGCCATAACGAAGCGCGCCGGCGCGTGCAGGAAGACCGCCACCAGGACGCCGACGAACGCCAGCAGGAAGATGTGCCGGCCGCTCCACAGCACCAAGGCGGCGCCCGCCGCCAGCGCGGCGAGCCCCAGGACCGTGAGCGTGCGCCCGACGAACGTTCCCGCGCCGGGCTCGCGCGCGCTCAAGTCGGCCCCGCCATGCCTGACGCCATGGGCGCACGATAGACGGAAGCGAGTCGCCGCGGACCGCGCGACACGCGCAAGCGAGCGGCGCGGCCCCGAGAGGCCGCGCCGTCGTGATCGGATCGGGCCCAGTGGCCCCTATCCAGCTCAGGGGGTCAGGCGACGACTCCCTGCTCCTGCTTGCGCTGGCGCGGGCGGGACTTGCCGCCGGCCGCCTGACGGCCGCGCTTCTCCAGCTCGGCGAGACCGCCGACGAGTGCGACGTCGAGCGCATGGTCGATGTCCTCGACCGCGTGAAGCTCCAGGGAGCGCACGAGGTGCGGCGCGATGTCCTTCATGTCGGCCTCGTTCCTCTGCGGGAAGACGATGTGCTTGATGCCCGCCCGCTTCGCGCCGAGGATCTTCTCCTTGAGGCCGCCGATGGGCAGGGCGCGCCCGCGGAGCGTGATCTCGCCGGTCATGCTCACGTCCTTGCGCGCCGGGATGCCGGTGAGGGCGCTGATGAGCGAGGTCGCCAGCGCCAGGCCCGCGCTCGGGCCCTCCTTGGGCGTGGCGCCCGCGGGGACGTGGATGTGGATCTCGCGCTCCTCGAGGTCCTTGGTCGAGATGCCGAAGCGCTCGGCGTTCGACTTGGCGTAGGTGAGCGCGGCGCGCGCCGACTCCTTCATGACGTCGCCGAGCTGGCCGGTGAGCACCAGGCCGCCCTTGCCGGGGGTGATCGACGTCTCGACGAACAGGATGTCGCCGCCGACCGGCGTGTAGTACATGCCCGTGGCGACGCCCACGAGGTTGTCCTCGGCCTCCGACTCCGGCGTGTAGCGCTGGGCGCCGAGGTACTGCTCGAGGCTGCGCTCGGTGATGCGGACCCGCTTGGCGTCACCCTGTGCGATGCGCCGGGCGGCCTTGCGCGCCAGGGTGCCGATGAGGCGCTCGAGGTTGCGGACGCCGGCCTCGCGCGTGTAGGAGGCGATCACGCGGCTGATGGCGCCGTCGGTGATCGTCACCTGGTTCGGCTTGAGGCCGTTCTCGACGAGCTGCCGTGGCAGCAGGTAGCGCTTGGCGATCTCGAGCTTCTCCTGCTCGATGTAGCTGGAGAACT
>JBIQIQ010000225.1:0-2578 GCA_044507975.1 Deinococcaceae bacterium | reverse complement strand
GCGGGCTCGGGCGTCTGGCGGTAGCGCACCTGGGCCATCACGCGCCCCGGCAGCTCCGACTCGTCGCACAGGAAGTTGCGGCGGCTCGCCACCAGGCGCGGCCAGTGGCACATCTCCTTCGTGCCGACGACGACCTCGTTCGATTCGGGCCGCAGCTCGATGACGTAGCGCTCCAGGTGCGAGCGCCTCAGGTTCAGGCCCTTGCGCTGCCCGATCGTGTAGCGCGCTATGCCGTCGTGCCGGCCCGCCACCGCGTAGCCGTCGGCGGCGTCGACCACGTCGCCGGGCCGAGGCTCCAGCGCCTCGGCCAGGTAGGCCCTCACCGTGGTGGGCACGAAGCAGAGGCCGGACGAGCTCGGCTTCTCGGCCGTGAGCAGGTCCGCGTCGGCGGCTATGCGCCGGACCTCGGCCTTGGTCATGTCGCCGAGCGGGAAGAGCAGGTAGGGCAGCACCTCGCGCGGCAGCGCCCACAAGAAGTAGGTCTGGTCCTTGTCGTCGTCGAGGCCCCGGTGGAGCTCGGGGCCACCGGGGCCGTCGACGCGCCGGACGTAGTGGCCGGTGGCCATGTACTCGCAGCCCAGCGCCTGGGCGCGCTTGACGAAGGCACCGAACTTGATCTCGCGGTTGCACCACACGCAGGGGTTCGGCGTCGTGCCTGCCTGGTAGCCGGGCACGAACGGGTCTACGACGATCTCCTGGAAGCGGTCGCGGAAGTCGAGCAGATAGAACGGTACGTCCAGCTCGTCCGCCACTCGGCGGGCGTCGTAGGCGGCGTCGGGGCTGCAGCAGAGGTCGAAGGCCCCCTCCTGCCGGTCGTCGGGCCAGAAGCGCAGCATGCTGCCGACGACGTCGTACCCGTTCTGGGCGAGCAAGGCCGCCGCCACCGAGGAGTCCACCCCTCCCGACATGCCGACCAGCACCTTGGGCGGCGCGGCGTCTGAGGCCCGGGTCGGGGGCTGCAACGCGCTCACAGCGGGCCAGCATAACGGGCGGCGGCGCCTGCGCCGCGCGCCGAGCTTACGAGGCCGCCAACGCGGACGCGGCCCCCCGGATGCCGCGTTCTGAGCCGCTGCGGTAGAGTCATGGGCGGAGGTACGAGTGAAAGCCGCGCGCATCGCCCAAGTCGTGCTCGTCGTCCTGGCCGCCGTCTACCTCTGGCTCTTCCACAGCGCCAACCCCGAGTACGTCGAGCTGCCCTTCACGCGCCTCTTCCTCCCGCAGCTGCCCGTCGGCTTCGTCGTGGCCATGGCCGTGCTCGTCGGCTGGCTCATCGGCTTCCTGCCGGCGCGCGTGCTCGCTTGGCGCAAGGGCCGCGAGATCCGGCGGCTGCAGAACGAGCTCGCCGAGGAGCGCCGCCGGACGGCGCCCGAGCCCGTCCACGTCAACCCGTACATCACGCAGAGCGAGGTCCCGATCATCCCGGACCGCGCGTACGACCCAGAGCTCGACGACCCGAACGAAGCTGCGTGATGCCGCGGCCCGACCCGGCCGCCGACCTCCTCTGGACCGTCCGGCCGCCCGCGCCCCCGCGCGCCGTCGCCGCCCTCAGCCGCGCCCTGGGCGTCCCCCCGGCCCTCGCCGCCATCCTGTGGGCGCGCGGCCTGCGTGACGACGCCCCCTCCCACCTGAACCCGCCGCTCGAGCGCAGCCCCAACCCGAGTCTCGTCGACGCCGCCGCTCGGCTGGCGGAGGCCGTGCAGCGCGGCGAGCGCGTGGTGGTCCACGGCGACTACGACGCCGACGGCATCACCGGCACGGCGATCCTGCTCCTGGGCCTGCGGGAGCTGGGCGGCAAGGTCGAGGCCCACGTGCCAGACCGCCTCACCGACGGCTACGGCATCAGCATGGCGCGGGTCGACGAGCTGGCCTCCAAGGCCGACCTGCTCGTGACCGTCGACTGTGGGATCACCAACCTCGCCGAGGTCGCGGCCCTGCAGGCCCGTGGCGTCGAGGTCATCGTCACCGATCACCACACGCCCGGCGACGAGCTGCCGAGCTGCCTGGTCGTGCACCCGCGCCTGTCGCCCCTGGCCCGCGCCGGCCTGCCGGAGCTGACGGGCTCGGGGGTCGCGTTCCACCTCCTGTGGGCCCTGCACGAACGCCTCGGGCTGGAGGCGCCGCTCGACTTCGCCGACCTCGCCACGATCGGCACGATCGCCGACGTCGCGCCGCTGCTCGGGGAGAACCGCGCGCTCATCAAGGAGGGCCTCCCGCGGCTCCAGGGCTCGCGCTGGCCGGGCGTGCGCGCGATGGTGAGGCTCTCGAAGCTGAGGGGCGAGGTGAGCGCCCGCGAGGTCGCGTTCGTGCTGGCGCCGCGGCTCAACGCCGCCGGCCGTCTCGGAGAGGCCGGGGCGGCGCTCGAGCTGCTCACCACCGCCTCGGAGCGACGCGCCAGCGAGCTCGCCGCCTTCCTCGACGCGCGCAACGCCGACCGGCGGCGCATACAGGACGAGATGCTCGAGCACGCCGACTCCAAGGTCGACCATGGGGCGCCGGCGCTGGTGCTCGAGGACCCGTCGTGGCACGCCGGCGTCATGGGCATCGTCGCGAGCAAGCTGCTCGAGCGGTACTACAAGCC
>JBIQIQ010000035.1:7383-19464 GCA_044507975.1 Deinococcaceae bacterium | reverse complement strand
CGCGCCATCTGCGCCAGGCGCATGATCGACGACTCGACCTCCTTCGGGCTCGTGATCATCAGGTCGGCGAGCTCGTCGATGACGATGACGATGAACGGCATCGGGGGCAGGTCGAGGTTGCGCGCCTTCTCGTTGTACTGGTCGAGGTTCTTGGCGCCGATCTTCGACATCATCTGGTAGCGCCGCTCCATGTGGGTCACGGCTCCGATGAGCACGCCGGCGGCGTCCTTGGGGTTGGTCACGACCGGCCTGAGCAGGTGCGGGATCCCGTCGAAGGGCGTCAGCTCGACCATCTTCGGGTCGATCATCAGGAAGCGCAGCTCGGTGGGGAGGAAGCGGAACAGCAGCGACGCGATCAGCGCGTTCACCGCGACCGACTTCCCCGAACCGGTCGAGCCGGCGATGAGCAGGTGCGGCATGCGGGCGAGGTCGCCGACCATCATGTCGCCCTCGATCGAGCGGCCCAGCACGAGCGGCAGGCGCGCCTTGGCGCGGCGGAACGTGGGGGCGTCGACGGCCTCGCGGAAGCGCACGAGCTCGCGGTGGGCGTTCGGCACCTCGAGCCCGATGACGCTCTTGCCGGGGATGGGCGCCTCGATGCGAACCGACCCCACCGCCATGGCGAGCGCCAGGTCGTCGGAGAGGTTCGCGAAGCGGCTGATCTTCTCGCCCGGCGCCGGCTCGACCTCGAAACGCGTGACCGTCGGTCCGCGCACGGCCGCCGTCACGCGGCCGCCGAGCTTGAAGTTCGCCAGCGTCTCGTCGATCTGTCGGACGCGGGAGCGGTGCTCGTGGAGCATCTGCTCACGGTCCTGCTGCGAGCCCTCCGGGTCGTCGAGGAGCGTCAGCGGCGGCACCTGGATGGGGATCGCCCCGACGGGCTCCCGCTCGGCGACGCGCGGCTCTTCCTCCTCCTCGTCGTCGTCCAGCGAGGCGGACACGACGGTGAGGGGCGCCGGCCGCGGCCTCGCCGCCGGCGCCGGGCCGCCCGCCTGCTGGGCCGCAGCCCCGACGCCGACGAAGTCGTCGATGAGGGCCTCGGCTACGCCCGCGTCCTGGGCGCCCAGCTGGTCACCGGCCGCCTCGATCCGAGGGGCAGCGCCACGGGGAGCGGGCAGGTCCCACGGCAGGTCGTCGTCATCGCCCCCGGCCCAGTCCTCACGGGCCTCCTCGTCCTCCCAGGCAGGCTGCTCGCCCACGCCCACGACCGCGTCGGTGTCGAGGGACGCTGCCTCGACCCCGGCGGCGGCCGCCGCCTCGGCGCGGGCGGCGCGTTCCTCGGCCGCGCGCCGCGCCACCGCGGCGAGCGCAGCCCTCCAGCCCTCGAGCTGCAGCAGGACCTCGCGGCCCTTGCCGTCGAACTCGGCCGCCAGCGTCGCGTCGTAGTCGTCGACCTCGGCGACGCTCTCGCCCGCCATGACCTCGTCCAGCGCCGCGAGGAGGTCGCGCCACGGCTCCAGCGCCTCGGCGTCGAGGCTGAGCCGGTCGGCCTCGCCCTCGAGCTCCCGCAGCGCCGTCACGCGGCGGGCGTGCGCCCGCGACGCCTCGACCAGGCGCCTGGGCACCATGCCCTTGAGGGTGCGCCGATCGAGGTCGCGCTCGCGCCCCAGACGTCTGTTGCGCTCCATCAGGGCCGTCAGGTCGAGCGCCAGCGCCTTGCGCAGCCGGTCGGCGGCCGCCGCGGCCTTGCCCTGCCCCGCGATCGGGTCGTCGAGCACCTTCTTGAGCCCGACGCACCAGGCGTCGAACGTGCCGGCGCCCTCGTCGGGCGGCAGCGCGGCCTCCGTGTCCAGGTGCGTGGCGAGGTCGGCGGCCCGGTCGCGCGCGAAGTCGGTGACGGCCGACTGCCATGCCTTCAGGTCGGCCCTGGCGTCGCGCAGGGTGAGCGAGGTCGGCGCCCGCATGTCCCGGTGGGCGGCCTTGACCTCCCCGCGCCAGCGGTCGAGCTCGGCGCTGCCCGGGTACAGCTCGCTGACGGCCTGCAGGTCCTTGTCGAGCTCCCCGAGGCCCTTGCGCACGAGGGCGGCGTCGGCGTGGAAGGCGGCGCGCTCCCTGGCGTTGCGCCGTGCGGTGACGGCCCACACGTAGGCGGCGCGCACGGCCGCCGCCACGGCGCGCAGCGCGGTGGTGAGCGTGCGGAACGGCCGCCAGCCGCGCAGCAGGTCGTGGCCGAGCGTCGCCACCACGACAGCGGGCACGACGGCGACGGCGCCCCAGTTCGGCCCGAGGGCCGAGCGCAGGCGCGCGCCCCAGGCGCCCGAAGCCTCGGGCCAGACGCCGGCCGACACCCCCCACAAGCCTGCGACGAGCACGACGTAGCCCAGCAGTACACGCGGCCACCACGGCGGGTTGCGACGCAGCAGGAAGAAGCCCCCCAGCACGAGGGGCGGGAGCACCAGGCAGTACGCGGCCCAGCCGACGTTGCCAGCGAGGGCCCCCCGGACCGTCCGGCCCAGCTCGCCGGAGGGGATCGCCGGCACGAGAACGCCGACGAGGAACAGGCCCACGGCCGTCAGCACCAGCCCGAGCGCCTCGATATCAGGGGTCTGTTCGACCCGACGTTGCCGTTCCCGTCGGCCCTTACGCACGGACCGAGTCTACCGCCTCGGGGGGCGGTGTCCGTGGGGAGAAGTGGTACACTTCCGGTTCGTCGGGCACATGTGATGCTGTGAAGACTATGGTCAGGTTGCCGTGAAGGGCTGGAGGTCCAACAGGCCAGGCGACCCCCGCGCCACCGCGGCGATCGCCCTCTGGGGCCTGGCCGCCGTCACCGTCGTGGCGCTGCTCCTCAGCCGCGGCGAGGTCGGTCCCGGTCACGGCTTCCTGATGGCCGTGCCCTTCCTCGTCGCTACCGCCTGGTTCGGATGGCGCGTCGCCGCCGTCCTCGGCCCGACCCTTCTCCTCCTCGTGTGGGGCTTCGACACCTTCGGTGCGAGCGTGCCCCTGCTTTGGACCAGCTACGTCGAGCTAGGCGCCGCCGTACTCGTCGCCGCGCTGGTCGGCGACCGCATGCACCGCGTGTGGCGCTCGTACGAGGCGCACGCGCACGACAGCGAGCGACGCGCTCGGCTGCTGCAGCAGGCCGCCCTGGAGCTCAACCAGGCCGACGCTCCCGAGCACCTCTTCGCCGCGGCCCCGCGCCTCCTCTCGGACATCCTCACGTTCACCCACGCCGAGCTGTTCGTGCCCGCCGAAGACGGTCTCGCCCTGGCGACGGCCTGGCGCTGGGACGCCAAGCCCGGCTTCCGCGTGCCGCTCACGTCGGTCATCGGCCGCGCCTTCCGTACGGGCCAGACGCAGTACGTGCCCGACACCGCGGTCGACCCGGACTTCGTGGCCGCTCCCGGCGCGGTGCCGACCCGCTCGGAGCTGGCGCTCCCGGTCAAGGTCAAGCGGAAGGTCAGGGCCGTCCTCAACCTGGAGCACACGGCGCGAGGCGCGTTCTCGGAGGACGACCACGACACCCTGCACGCCTTCGCGCGCATCGTCGCCGAGGTGCTGGAGCGCCTCGACGCCACCGCCGAGCTCGACGCGGAGCGCTCCGAGCAGGAGTTCATGGCCCGCCTCTCCCACGCGCTGCTCCACGCCGACGACGCCAAGCAGGCCGCCGGCACCGCTGTGACCGACCTGGTGCGCTTCCTCGAGATGGACGCCGGCGGCGTGATGGAGCTCAAGCAGGCGCGCGTGCGGCCGATGGTGAGGGTCGGTGACCTGCCGCCCCTACTGGTGGGGCGTGCCGACTCCGGCTTCGAGTTCGAGGGCCTCCTGCGCGACGCGTGGGCGCTCGGGCGGCAGCTGTACGTGCCCGACCTCCAGGAGGCGGCGGAGCAGCGGCCCGAGCTGGGCTGGCTGAGGGGGGACGTGGGGGTCCGCACGGTGCTCCTCGCGCCCTTGACGAACAACCAGGGCGACGTGAGGTACCTGCTCAGCCTCGTGAGCCTCAACGAGATCAGGCCGCTTAGCGAGCGGCAGCTGAAGCTTGTCGGCCGGGCCGCGCAGGCGCTGGGGGCCGCCCTGAGCCGCGTGGTGCTCAACCGCCAGCTCTTCGCGACCCTCGACGTCATCGGCCAGCTGGCTCGCGCCGAGGCCCCGAGCACCCTCTACCAGCGCGCCGCCGAGGCGGCGGTCGACCTGATCCCGGGAGCCGAGGCTGCCACCGTGCTGGTCCGCGAAGGCGACCTCTTCGCGTTCGAGGCGGCCGTGGGCCACGACCTCGCCAGCATCAAGGGTGGCGCGGGGCCGTTCACGCTGGCGGAGACTCTCCGGTGGTACGCGGGATCGGAGTCCGACTACAGGCGCGGGATGGGCCGCATCGCCCGGGGCGCGGACGTCATGCAGTTCTCGGTCGCCTCGTCCGGCGAGCGCACCCCGGCGAACGTCGAGGCAGCCCGCGTCGCGGACATCAAGGCGAACATCTGCATCCCCATCGCCGACGGCCATGACATCGTCGCGGTGCTCAACGTCGACAACTTCTCGGTGGAGACGGCGTTCAGCGCCCACTCCCTGCAGATCGCCGAGGCCTTCGCGCAGCACATAGCCGTGATCGTGCGCCAGGCCGAGCAGGTCCGTCGGCTCGAGGAGAGCCTCGTCACCGACGGCCTGACACGCCTCGGCAACCGGGAGGGGTTCCAGCGGCGCCTCCAGACCGAGCTCTCCCGGGCCGAGCGCTACGGGCACTCCCTGAACCTCGTGATGATCGACCTCAACAACTTCAAGCAGGTGAACGACCGGTACGGGCACGCCGCCGGTGACGCCGCCCTGGTGTCGGTGGCGGAGACGCTGAAGCGCCACCTGCGCACCTCGGACCACGCGTTCCGCTGGGCCGGCGACGAGTTCGTGCTGCTGCTCCCGGAGGTGCGTCCCGCGGAGGCCGCGGCGGCGGCGGAGCGCTTCGCCGAGCTGGTTTCGGCGATCGAGGTGCACGGCCTCAACCTCTCTGCCTCGGTCGGGGTCGCGTCGTACCCCATCGACGGCAACGACCCCGAGACGCTCATGCGCCGCGCCGACGACCTGATGTACTACCGCAAGCAGCACGGGCGCGACCCGGCACCATCCTGAGGCGGGCCCGGCCCGCACCGCGCCGCTAGACGACGGGCAGCTCCTCGTCCTCCAGGGTCTCCGGGTCGACGTCTGGCGGCACCGAGGCGAACTCGCGACGGCTCAGCACGTAGTCGTCGAGGATGACCTTCGCGAACGCCGCCGTCGGAACGGCCAGCAGGGCGCCGACGAGGCCGAACATCCCCAGCCCGGCCATGATCACGATCAGCACGGTCAGAGGATGCAGGTTCGTCGAGCGCGACAGGACCAGGGGCGACAGGAGGTTGCCCTCGATCTGGTTGGCGATCACGAAGACGCCGATCGCCAGCAGCGACGTCAGGGGGCTCACGGTAAGGCCGAGCAGCACGGCCGGCAGCGCCCCTACCACGGGCCCGAGGTACGGGACGAGGTTGAAGACGGCCGCGATGAAGGCGATCGCGGTCGCCAAGGGCACGCCGATGATCGTCAGGCCGATCCAGATGAACAGGCCCAGCAGCGCTGTGATGAGCAGCTGGCCCCGGAGGTAGCCGCCGACGGCCACGTCGGCCTTCTCGGAGAGGTCGCCGGCGATGCCGTGGTACTTGGTCGGCACCAGGCGGCGAGCCTGGGCGGTGAAGCGCGGGTAGTCGTAGAGGAAGTAGACGCTCGCGAGGAGGACCAGGACGATCTGCAGGCCCGTGGAGATGACCACCGTGGCGCCCGTGTAGAGCAGACCGGGGCCCTGGCTGAGAGCGTTCCCCATCAGGTCGGCGAAGTCGGACCCGAGCTGCTGGAGCCCGACGACGATCCTCTCCCTGATCTCGCTGCCCAGGCCGCCCGTGGGGTCGACCTCCGAGAGCCCGTCGGAGAGCAGGAAGGGTATGCGGTCGAGCCAGATCAGGACGCGAGTCTGGATGTTCGTGAGGATGCGAGAGAGGGTGTCGAACGCGTCGGGCACGAGGTTGACGAAGCTGGCGGCCTCCACGACCACCTGGCCGATCAGCATCGACCCGAACGCGATCAGGCCGCCGACGAGCAGGTAGGTCACCACGACCGCCCACCCGCGCTTCAGGCGCAGCCGCATGAGCAACCCGACGAGCGGGTTGAGGACGTAGGCCAGGAGGAAGCCGAAGAGAGCGACCTGGAGGGCGAACATGTAGCCGGCCCGGGCGCGCCAGAGCACGAAGAGGACGGCGACGATCAGCAGGCTGTACGTGACCGCCCGCACCCACGGGTTGCGCCACGCCCACCTCAGCGCGGGCAGCTGCTCGCTCGACGGAACGGGGTCGGGTCTCACTCCACTCCCCTCACGGGCCGACGAACGAGGAAGCGGCCTCCAGTCGCACCTGCTCGGGGGTCAACCCCTCCCCGAGGTACGCGCCTTCCTCCGGCCACACCTCGAAGCGCAGTCGCGCGCCTTCCTCCAGACCGGCCACGCCGGCGTCGGTGCCGGAGTTGCCTATGTAGCCGATCACCTGGCCACGATACACAGTGCGCCCGACGCTGACGCCGCTCGCGACCCGCGACAGGTGGCCGTAGCGGAACACCGTGCCGTCGGGCGCCTGGACCCACACCTGGCGGCCGCGCAGCCGGTCGAGCTCCTGCTCGCTCGCCCCGTCCTCGACCTCCTCGAGCAGCCGCTCCCAGGCCGACCTCGTCAGCTCGACGTACGAGGCGTCGGCGCGGATCACCTGACCCGCCGAGGAGGCGATCACGGCAGCCCCGAACGCGACCGGCACGTCGAGGTCGCCGCCGACGAAGTCGAAGCCTTGGCTGACACCGGAGCGGTAGGCGCGGGGCGCCCCCGGCAGGTTCGTGTCGCTGCGCGGGAGCCTCGCACCCGGGATGGGGAACCAGTACCCGGCCGGGCCCGACGCGGAGGCTGCGCCTTCTTCTGGCGCGCGCACCGGCGACTCGGCGGCGGGGGTCGTCGGGGTGGGCGTCTCGCGAGGCCCACGCCCGAAGAGCAGGATCGAGACGACGATCGCGTAGACGGTGACGGCCAAGAGGACGAACCAGCCGGGCTTGATGCCTCGCACCCGCGGAGTCTAGCCCAACGCCGGTCGACCCCCGACCGCGCCTCTGACCTCCAGGACCAGCAGCAACGGGCGGTGCCCGCCGTGCTCCACGCGCCGCGAGACGACGGGCCGGAGGCCGCCGTCCTCGCGCAGAAGTCGCTCGACCAGGCGCACCTCGTGGCTGAGCAGGGCGAGGCGCCCGCCCGGCGCGAGGTGGCGGAGGGCGGTCCGCAGCAGGGCGCGGTAGAGGGCCTCGTTGGCCGCGTGGTCGCCCACGGCGTCGCCCCAGGGGGCATCGGCGGCGACGACGTCGAACGCGCGGTCCAGCGCGAACGACTCGTCCGCGACGTCCCCCACGACGAGCCGGGCGCCGCTCAGCCCGGCGGCAGCGAGGTTGCGCCCGGCGCAAGCCACGGCGGCAGCGGAGACGTCGGCGCCCACGAAGGGGCCGCCCCCGCCGGCCAGCATGCGCTCCACGAGCAGCGTCCCGGAGCCGCACATCAGGTTGAGGTAGGAGCCCGACGCTCCGGCGAGGTCGGCCATCGCCGCAGCGACGGTCGCGTTCGCGCCGCCCGGCAGGTTGCAGACGCGCCAGGGGCGGGCGGAGAGCGGGCGCGGCGTCAGGCGCAGCAGCGCCTCCCAGCCCTCGCCCGAGCGCCGGAAGCGCGCCAGCAGCTCGCCGTCCTCGAGGTCATGCCGCAGGCCTGACGCGAGCTCCAGCGCCTCGACGAGCCGCCGGAACACCGGGGAGTCGGCGCCGGCCGCGGCGACCCTGAACGAGCGCATGCCCGACCTCTTGGCGGTGTCGCGCAGCGCGCCCGCGAGCCGCCGCAGGGCGGCGTCGCCGAGCAGCGCCTTGGGACGGGGGACAGCGAAGCGCAGCGAGACGTAGACGGCCGACGTCAGGCGCGACGAGCCGACGACGCGCGCCACGTCGCGGTGCTCGAACGCCGCCTCGCCTCGCCCCGGGCGCACCGCGGTCGCGCCGAGGCGCTGAAGCTCGGCCGCGGCCAGGTCCTCTAGCCCCGCCACGACCTCGGCGACGTACGCGGTGGCGGCGGCTGTCACGCCGCATGCTACCGGGCCTTCCCGGGACCGCGCCCGCTCCCAGCTATGATGCGAGCGTGCTTTGGCCGCCGTCGACCACGAGCGCGACCCTCTCCCTGACCAAGCCATGACGCGGGGCGGATGCCGTCGGTCCGGCCGCCGTAGCGGCCGGAGGGCCCCCTAGCCGATGCCTGCGCCCACCGCCACGCGCGTCCCGCGCGTCTCCGCCACCCGCCGTCGCGAGTGGCTCACCGGCTACCTGTTCGTGCTCCCTGCGACCCTGTTGATCGCGGTCTTCGGCCTCTTCCCCATCGCGTACGCGCTGTACATGAGCGTGCACCGCTGGCGGATCCGCAAGGGTGCCTTCATCGGGCTCGACAACTACGCGAGCATCGTCGGCGACTGGTGGGGGGCGCTCGCCTTCTTCGGCGGTCTGCTGCTGGTACTGGCCGCCCACTGGCTCTGGACCGACGCGTTCCGCCGCGACGACGGCGCGCCGCGGCTCGTCGGGCGCCTGCTGGGGGCGGTCCTGCTGCTGGCCTCGGGCGTCTCCGTCTCCCTGGGGTGGCGCCTGATGACGGAGGAGGGGGACAGGCGGTTCCTCGCCGGCCTCACCCGCACCGTCTACTACGGCTTCGGCTCCGTCCCCGTCCAGATCGTGCTGGCACTGATCATCGCGAGCCTGCTCTTCCAGAACCTGCGGGGCCAGGAGCTCTTCCGGATGCTCTACTTCCTGCCGTACGTGACGCCGGCCGTAGCCGCCGCCGCCGTGTTCCGCAACATCTTCAGCCCGCGCCCCGAGCGCCCGGCGAACGCGCTGCTCGACTGGCTGGGCTTGCCGACCCAGCAGTGGCTGTTCGAGACGCGGCCCGTCACCCAGGTGCTGTTCGGCGGGGTGCTCGACCGGCTGGGGCTGGAACTCACGGGCTTCTGGGCCGGTCCGTCGCTGGCGCTCGTCACGGTGATCGTCTTCGGGATCTGGACGTACACGGGCTACAACGCCGTGATCTTCCTCGCCGGGCTCGGCAACATCCCCAAGCAGCTCTACGAGGCGGCGAGCATCGATGGCGCTACCCGCGTCCAGCAGTTCAGGCACATCACGGTCCCGCTGCTCTCGCCCGTGACCTTCTACCTCACGGTGCTCGGGTTCATCGGCACGTTCCAGGCGTTCACCCACATCTACGTCATGCGCTCGCCCAACACGCGCGACGCCGTCGACACCGCCTCCGTCGTGATCTTCGACACCTTCTACGGCCGCAACAACTTCAGCCTCGCCGCGGCCCAGTCCGTCGTCCTGTTCGCGATCATCCTCATCCTCACACTGCTTCAGAACCGGTTCTTCGGCCGGAGGGTCTTCCGTGACTGATAGCGCTTCCAGCACGGGCACCACGCCCGCGAGCGCCGCTCCGGCACGGCGGGCACCCGCTCCGCGCCGCGCGGCGCGCGAGCCCTACGAGTTCAGGCTCTCGCACCTCCCCGCCTACCTGGCGCTCACGATCGGCGCGGTCGTCTCGATGAGCCCCTTCCTTTACATGGTCTCGACGAGCCTGATGACGCTGGGCGAGACGATCAACCGCTACCTCCTCCCGCGCGCCCCGCAGTGGGTCAACTACGAGACGGCTTGGTCGGAGGCGAACTTCGCGCTCTACTTCCGCAACAGCGTGATCATCACCGCCGTGGTGATCGCGGGGGTGCTCATCACCTGCACGCTCGCCGGCTACGCCTTCGCACGCATCGAGTTCCCGGGGCGCGAGACGATCTTCCTCGTCCTGCTGGCCACCCTGATGATCCCCGGCACCGTGACGTTCCTGCCCAACTTCCTGCTCGTGAGGGGCGAGGTCATCCCATGGGGCAGCTGGCTGAACACCCTGCCAGCCCTGACCGTGCCCTTCATGGCGACCGCGTTCATAATCTTCCTGTTCCGCCAGTTCTTCATGGGGATACCCAACGAGCTCTACGACGCCGCCCGCATCGACGGGGCTGGTCACGCCCGCTTCCTCACGGCCGTGGTGGTGCCGATGAGCAGGCCGGTGATCATGACGGCCACGCTCCTCACCTTCGTGACGTCGTGGAACGAGTTCCTCTGGCCACTGCTGGTCACGACCACGCCGCGCTGGCGTCCGCTCGGCGTCGGGCTCTACACGTTCATCTCGGAGGCGGGGCCGCAGACCCACCTGCTGATGGCCGGCGCCGTCATCACGATACTGCCCGTGCTCGTCGTCTACTTCCTGACTCAGAAGCAGTTCACCGAGGGGATCGCGACCTCGGGCCTGAAGGGGTGATGAAGGAGGCCGAATCCCAGAGACGGTGAACCGAGACGGGTCATGACTACTATCGGGCATGACGGCAACGTCGCGAGCGTCCGACGACCGGACCGAACGTGTAGGGAGGAAGTGAGCATGAAGCTATCCAGACTGCTGTCCGCCACGCTCCTGGCCGCCGCCCTCGGCGGCGCCCTGGCCCAGGGCGACCTCGAGGGCGTCGACTGGGAGAGCGTCGACCCAAGCGGCCAGACCGTGACGTTCTGGCACCAGCACACCCAGCAGCGCGAGACGGCCCTCCAAGAGATCGTCGCGGACTTCAACGCGAACAACGAGCACGGCATCACCGTCGTGGCCGAGTACCAGGGCGGTTACAACGACATCTTCCAGAAGATGCTCGCCCTGCTCGGCACCGCCGACACGCCGAACATCGTCGTCGCCTACCAGAACCAGGCCGCGACCTACCAGCTCGTCGACGGCATGGTCGACCTCACGCCGCTCGTCGAGTCGGAGCGCTGGGGCCTCACCGACGAGGACATCGCCGACTTCTTCCCCGGCTTCTGGACGTCCGACGTCTTCCCGAGCTTCGAGAACAAGCGCCTGGGCATCGCCCCGAACCGCTCGATGGAGATGCTGTACTACAACATCGACTGGCTCGCGGAGCTGCGGGAGGCCGGCCACATCGACTTCGACGGCCCGCCCGAGACGCCCGAGCAGTTCCGGCAGGCAGCCTGCGCCGCGGCGCAGAACCCGTTCTCCGCCGCCTCCGCGCAGGTGGGCACGACGGGGTACGAGCTCGCGGCCGACGGCAGCCGCTTCGCGTCCTGGACGTTCGCGTTCGGCGGCGACATCTTCGACTACGAGAACAACCGCTACGCCTACGACTCGCCCGCGGCCGTCGAGGCCATGGAGTTCCTGCAGGGCCTCTTCGCCGAGGGCTGCGGCGCGCTCAGCACCGAGGCGTTCGGCGACCAGACGAACTTCGGCGCCGGCCGCACCCTGTTCACCGTCGGCTCCTCGTCCGGTCTGCCGTTCTACGCCGACGCCGTCGAGGCGGGCTCCGGCCACGACTGGAGCGTCGCCGCCATCCCGCACACGACCGACGAGCCGGTCATGAACATCTACGGCGCGAGCGTCAGCCTCCCGGCTGGCCACGGCCCCGAAGAGACCCTCGCGGCCTGGCTGTTCCTGAAGTACTACACCGGTGCCGAAGCGCAGGCCGAGTGGGCGGAAGCCAGCCAGTACTTCCCCGTGCGGCAGAGCGTCGCTGCGGACCTCGGCCCCGTCTTCGAGGCGATCCCGGGCTACGAGACCGCGTTCAACCTGCTGCCCTTCGGCGTCGCCGAGCCGCCCGTGCCGGGCTACGACTTCGTGCGCGACCTCGTGACGGCGACGATGGCCGACCTGGCCAGCGACCCCGACCTCGACGTCGCCAGCGCCCTCGCCGACCTCAACGAGGAAGCCAACGAGATCCTCGAGGAACAGATGGCCGAGCTGGACTGACAGCGAGCGACTAGCGAGCCCTGGAGGCGCCCGGTAACCTCGACAGGCATGCCGGGCGCCTCCCTCTACGTGCACGTCCCCTTCTGCCCGAGCGTCTGCCCCTACTGCGACTTCCACAAGATGCTCAGGCACGAGGGGTTGGCCGCTCGCTACGTGGCCAGGCTCACCGAGGAGATCGCCGAGCTCGGCGACGCCCACGGCGGCCCCCTGGACACCCTCTACCTCGGCGGCGGCAC
>JBIQIQ010000035.1:0-7283 GCA_044507975.1 Deinococcaceae bacterium | reverse complement strand
AACGTCGACGTCATGACCGCGATAGGAGGCCAGGACCTCGAGCTCGACCTGCGTCGCGTCCTGGACGCCGGCGCCAGCCACGTCTCCGTGTACTCGCTGACGGTCGAGCCGGGCACCCCGTTCGCGTTGCGAGGCGTGAGGGTCGACGAGGACCTCGACGCCGCCGGCTTCGAGCTCGCCGCGGCGGTGCTGGCCGATCGGGGCCTCAGGCGCTACGAGGTCAGCAACCACGCGGTGCCGGGCGAGGAGTCGCTCCACAACCTCGTGTACTGGAGCGGCGGCCACTACCTCGGCGCCGGACCGTCGGCCTCGTCGCACCTGCCAGGAGGCGACGGCTTCGGGGTCCGCGCGAAGAACCCCCCGCTCAAGGGATGGCTCGCCGGCGAGCCGCCGGAGACCGACGTGCTCACCGCCGAGGACGTGGTGCTCGAGCGGCTTCTGACGGGCCTCCGGACCGTAGCCGGGGTCGACCTGGAGGCGCTCGAGTCGTTCACCGGCATCGCTGTCGAGGAGAGCTCGCGGCGCTGGCTGGACGACTGCCTCGGGCACGGGCTGCTGGCGCTGGAAGCGCGCCGGCTGACCGCCACCCCGGCGGGCGTGGCCCGGCTCGACGCCGTGCTTCGGGCGTTCGTGGCCGCTCGGCCCGCCAGCGGCGCCCCGGCCAGCTAGGCCGGGGCTGGAGTCAACTGACCCTCAGGCAGCCTGTCCGAGCAGCCGAGCGAGCACGGCGCCGCCGGCGAGGCTCAGCTCGCCGGGGACCCTCAGCTGCCTGACGGCCCCGTCGTACCGCTTGAGGAACGGCTGGCGCAGCAGGAAGGCCTCGACCGTCAGCCTCGGGTCGTCCTGGGCGACCCTGAGGTAGGCCGCGGTCAGGCGCTGCTGCGCGGCCGACAGGTCCATGACGATCCCGGACTGAGCGATCTTCTCCCACGAGCCGTGCGCCGGCAGCCCGCGCAACGCGTCGCGCATCACGCCCAACGAAAGCCTCTCGCCCAGCGCGAAGAACGCCGTGGCGGCGACCGGCAGGTCGACGCCCGTCTCCCGAGCGGCCTCGACCACGCGGACGCCCGCCGGCACGTACTCGAGCCCGGCGACCTCCTCAGCCGAGCGCTCCTCGTGCCCTACCTTCACGTACTGCTTCACGCTCGCGCGGTAGCGCCGCTTCTCGGCCGCCGGCAGCAAGCCCTCCAGGTCGGCCCGCAGCGCCGCGAGGGGCTCCCCGTAGCCGGCCACGACGTCGGTCAGCGGCTCCCGCGCGTGATCGTTGCCGAGCAGCCAGGCCACGACGCCCTCGACCGCCTGGGTCATCGCCCGCAACGCGGCGTAAGCGGCCTCCGGGGGCAGCGTCCCCTCGCGCTCGTTGAGGCCGTCGGCGAACTCGCGCGTGCCCAGCAGCTCCATCGCCACGAGGGCCGCCCTCACGACCTCGATCGGCGTGAACCCGGTCTGCCGCACGACGCGGTGGACGAACTCGATGCCGAGCAGGTCGACGATGGCGTTGGTGACCTGGGTGGCCGTGATCTCGCGCCTGAGCGAGTGCGCCTCGATGGCGGCGGGCAGGCGCTCCTGCAGGACGGACGGGAAGTACTCGAAGAGGTAGTGCTCGAGCTGAGGGTCGTCGGGCAGGTCGGTCTCGAGCAGGCGACGGTAAAGGCCCATCTTCACGTAGGCGAGCATCACCGCCAGCTCGGGGCGCGTGAGGTTCACGCCTTCGGCCCGGCGGTCGCTGAGCTGCCGGGTGGTGGGGAGGAACTCGACGCCGCGGTCGAGGCCGGCGGACTCGACGAGGTAGTCGAGCAGCGAGCCGAACAGCTCCATGTCGGCCGCGGCCGACCTCAGCGCCATGCTGATCGCCTGCGACTGCATGTCGTTGTCGCGCAGGACGAGGGCCGCGACCTCGTCGGTCATCTCCGCGAGCAGCGCGTCGCGGTCCTCGAGGCTCAGGGCGCCGGAGCGGACCAGCGGCGCCAGGCAGATCTTGAGGTTCACCTCGTGGTCGGAGGTGTCGACCCCGGCCGAGTTGTGGATGGCGTCGGTGTCGTTGCGGCCTCCGGCCCTGGCGTACTCGATCCTGGCGAGCTGGGTGAAGCCGAGGTTCCCGCCCTCGCCCACGACCTTGGCGCGCAGCTCGCCGGCGTCGACGCGCACCGAGTCGTTCGCCGAGTCGCCGACCTCGGCGTGCCGCTCCGTGGAGGCCTTGACGTAGGTGCCGATCCCGCCGTTCCACAGCAGGTCGACGGGGGCCCGCAGCACGGCCCGGATCAGCTCGGGACCGGAGAGCTCGTCGGCGTTCGTGGCCAGCGCCTGCCTCATCTGCGGCGTGAGGGGGATGCTCTTGGCGCCGCGCTCGAACACGCCGCCACCGGCGCTGATCAGGGCGGGGTCGTAGTCGGCCCAGGACGAGCGCGCCAGCTCGAACAGCCTCTTGCGCTCCGCGAAAGACGTGACGGGATCCGGGTCTGGGTCGACGAACACGTGCCTGTGGTCGAACGCGGCCACGAGCTTGATCTTGTCGCTGTAGAGCATGCCGTTGCCGAAGACGTCGCCCGACATGTCGCCGATGCCGACGACGGTGAACTCGTCCCGGAAGACGTCCATGCCCATCTCGGCGAAGTGCCGCTTGACGACCTCCCAGGCGCCGCGGGCGGTGATCCCCATGCCCTTGTGGTCGTAACCGGCCGAGCCGCCGGAGGCGAAGGCGTCGCCCAGCCAGAAGTCGTACTCGGCGGCGGTCGCGTTGGCCAGGTCGGAGAACGTCGCCGTGCCCTTGTCGGCCGCCACGACGAGGTACGGGTCCGGCTCGTCGTAGACGACCACGCCCTGCGGCGGCACGACCTCGCCGTCGACGACGTTGTCGGTCACGTCCAGGAGCCCGCGCACGTACTCCTGGTACTGCGCCCTGACGTGATCGCGTAGGGCCGCCGGGTCGGCCGGCGCCCGCTTGACGACGAAGCCGCCCTTCGAGCCCACCGGGACGATGACGGCGTTCTTCGTCATCTGCGTCTTCATCAGGCCGAGGACCTCGGTGCGGAAGTCGTCCGGCCTGTCGGACCAGCGGATGCCGCCGCGAGCGACCTTGCCCCCGCGCAGGTGGGTGCCCTCGACCGTCGGGCCATGCACGGCGATCTCGTAGAGGGGCCGCGGCTGAGGCATGCTGCCCACCGCATGCGAGTCGATCTTGAAGCTGATGCGCGACGCGCCCAGGTAGTAGTTCGTGCGGACCGACGCCTCCATGAGGTCGAGCAGCCCGCGGATCGCCTGGTCGCCGGCCAGCGACCCCACGGAGGACAGCGCGCCCTGAACGGCCTCCTTGGCCTCCTGGAGAAGGGGCGCTCGCGCCTGGGGCGCGAGCGGCGCGCCGTCGGCTCCGCTCAGGCCCGGGTCGAAGCGCCTCTCGAAGTAGTCGACGAGCAGGCGGGCGACGGCCGGGTACGCCAGCAGCGTCGAGGTCACGAACGCGGGGCTGGTAACGAGGTTGAGCTGCGAGTAGTACATCTGGTAGGCCCGCAGCAGGGACACCTGCCGGATCGACAGCCCGGCGTAGAGGACCAGCTGGTTGAGGGGGTCGTTCTCCGCCTCGCCCGACGTCAGCGAGTGGAGGGCCGTGGCCAGGCGCCGTCCGTCGCGATCGACGTCGAGCCTCTTCCCCTGCAGGTCCTGGACGCGGTAGACGTCCACGGCTCGCCGCTCGCCGCCGAGGTCGACGTCGTACGGGTTCTGGTCGAGGACCCGCAGGCCTATGTTCTCGAGGATGGGCAGCACGTCGGACAGCGCCCGCGACCGTCCCGAAGGGTAGTAGACGAGGACCGTCGCCTCGGGGTCGTCGTCCTCGTTGAGGAGGTCGAAGCCGACCTCTCCCCGCAGGCGCTCGAGGTTGGCGACGTCGCGCACCGCCCTCTCCGGCGACACCTCGGCCTCGTAGCCCTCGTCGAACGCGGCGCCGTAGCGCTTGGCCAGCGCCCTCCCCTCGGTCTCGCCATGCACCTCGACGAGCCGGTCGCGCAGCTCCTCACGCCAGCTCCGCGCCAGCCTGGCGACCTCGCGCTCGAGCTCCTTGACGTCGACGGCGGAGAGGTCAACGTCCGTCGCGAAGTAGAAGTGGAACCGCGCGTGCGCCTGGTCCTCTGCGAGCGCGAGGCGGTAATCGACGTGCGTGGCCTCGAGCTCCCGCTGGAGGTACTCCTGGATGCGGAGCCTGACCTGGGCGCTGAAGCCCTCGCGCGGCATGACGACCATGGCGAGGACCCCGCGCTTGAGGGGGTCGGGCCGCAGGCGCAGCCGGGCCCCGCGCTCCGGGTCGTGCGTGACGATCGCTCTGATGTCCTTGTGCAGCTGCGCGGGGTCGGTGCCGAAGAGCTCCTCGCGGGGCAGGGTGTTGAAGGCGGCGACGATGGCCTTGTAGTCGTGGCTGCCCGGCACGGCCTCGTCCAGCTCCAGGACCTGCCGGAGCTTGCGGCGCAGGAGGGGGATGGCCTCGACGGGCGTGTTCTGCGCCTTGCTGGTGAACAGCCCGAGGAAGCGCCGCTCGCCGACGACCTCCCCCTGGGTGCCGAGCACCTTGACGCCGATGTAGTCCATGCGCCTCGGCCGGTGGACGGTCGCCTCGGAGTTCGTCTTGGTCACGACCAGGAGCCTGCCCCCGGTGACGCGCGCGCGCAGCCGCGCCGGCAGCTGCGACACGGGCACCGGCCGCTCGTAGCCGCTCGTGGCCTCGTTCTCGAGGATCCCGAGGCCGCTGCCGGCCCTGACCTGGAGGCTGAGCCCGCCGTCCCGGTCCAGCACCTCGTACTCGCGGTAGCCGAGGAAGACGAAGTTGTCCTGGTCGAGCCACTCGATGAAGGCGGCGTACTCCTGCAGCTCCTCCGCCAGGTCCCCGGTAACCTCGTCGACCAGGACGCCCGCCGCCGGCTTCGTGCCGGAAGCGGCCAGCCCGTGGAGGTACACCGCCGCCTCCCTCGCCCGCTGCCGCATCGTCTGGTAGTCGCGCGTGGCGTGGTGCACGTCGCCGAGCACCAGCCGCAGACGCCTCTTGAGGCGCACCTTGGTCTCGTCGTCGAGCCGCTCGACGAAGAACAGCTCGAACGCCTCCGCCCTGCCCTCGCCGGGCCCGTCGACGTCGAGGAGCAGGCCGTCCTCGTCGCGGACGACCTCGAGGATGGGATGGAGCTGATGGGCGAGGTCTATGCCTTGCCTGGAGATCTCGGCCTGCACGGAGTCGACGATGAAGGGCCGGTCCGTCATCGCGAGCCGGACGACGGTGTAGGGCGCCTCCCAGCCGTTCGCTTCCAGCGTGGGGTCGAAGACCTCCACCTTGTAATCGCCCTTCAGCTCACGCAGGAACGCGAGGCCGTCCATCGCCATCGCGTAGAGCGTCCGGCCGTCGAACTGCGCGGCCAGGTCGTCCTCCGCCTTGTCGAACAGGGCGCTGACGAAGCGCCTCTGGAGGCCCACGTCGAACGCCTGGTCGGAGCTCTGGATGTGCTCGTGCACGAGGTCCACTGTTGCCGTCATCGGTGACCACTCCCGGGGCAGCGAGCCCCCAGTATCGTTGCGGCCACCATATCCCCGGTCACCCGGGGCCCGCGTGAAGGGCTCCTTGCCCGGGAGAACGCGCCGAGGACGGGCTCTGGGGCGCGCGGCTTATACTCTTGCGTCATGGCGTTCCTCCTGGCGGCCGTGCTCGTCGCCTTCGATCAGCTGAGCAAGGCCTGGGTGGCGAGGAACCTGCCCCTCAACCAGGCGGACATCCCCGTGGTGCCAGGGCTCGGGATCACGCACACCCACAACAACGGCGCCGCCTTCGGCCTGCTGCGCGATCTCGATCTCACGGTCCTCGGCGTGCACGTCGACGGCACCGTCCTCCTCGGGCTCCTGTCGGCGGTGGTGTCGATCGGTCTCGTGGCGTACCTGGTGACGCAAGGCCGCAGGCTCGACGCCCTTCAGCGCGTCGCGCTCTCGCTCGTGCTCGCCGGCGCGGCGGGCAACATGATCGACCGCCTGCGCCTCGGCTACGTGATCGACTTCCTCCACTTGCGCAGCGGCAGCTTCAGCTTCCCCGTGTTCAACGTCGCCGACGTGTGCGTCGTCGTCGGCGCCGTGCTCCTCATCCTCGGGAGCCTGCGCACCCCGGAGGCAGAGCCTCAGACCGCCGCCCTGCCGGACGCGGTCGATCCGTCCGACGAGGACGAGGGCGTGGCCTACCCCGCCCGCCCCGTGCGCGCCGCGGTGAAGACCGCGCGCGAGCGCAAGCGGCCCCTCGAGGACTACCCGGACCTGCCGCCGTTGCGCCGCGTTCCCGAGGCCGACTGAGCGAGCGGCGGAAGCGCCGGCACGCGGTCGGCCGCCGCGTCAGCGCCTGGCCACCACGAACCTCTCCCGGCCGGCGAGGTCGTCCTCGACCCTGACGGCGCGCCACCCCCGCATCTCGGCGGCGAGCGCGGCCGCGTTACGGGGGTCGAGCTCGAGCACGACGAGCGCCTCCGGACTCAGCGTCGCCTCCAGCTGCGCGACGAGCCGCCGTGCCACCGCCAAGCCGTCGACGCCGGCGAACAGCGCCTCGGGAGGCTCGGCCGCGACCTCGGGCGGCACGGCGCCGCGGTCCCCCTCCGGCAGGTAGGGCGGGTTCGACACGACCAGAGCGGCTCTCGCCGCTGCGGCCGCGACCTCGGGGTCCGCCAGCAGGTCGCTGCGCCTGAGCTCGAGGGGAAGCCCGAGAGAGCGCGCGTTGCGCGCGGCCAGCGCGAGCGCGGCCTCGGAGACGTCGGTCGCCCACACAGCTGCCAGCGGATGCGCCTGCTTGAGCGCGAGCGCGATCGCGCCCGTGCCGGTTCCCACGTCGAGGAGCACGTCGCCGCGTGCGGGAGGCCCAGCCGCGAGCTCCTGCAGCGCGAGCTCTACCAGGCGCTCGGTCTCGGGACGAGGCAGCAACACGCCGGGGCCGACCTCCAGCTCTAGGTCGAGGAACGCAGCCTCGCCCACCACGAGCTGCAGCGGTTCGCGCCGCTCACGCCTCGCCAGCAGGTCGAGGAACGTGGCCTCCTCGGCGGCCGAGAGCTCGCGCCCGCGACGCGCGAGCAGCTCGGTCCGCGAGAGGCCGAGCACCCTCTCGAGCAGCCGGGAGGCGTCGACCGCCGGGCTGTCCACGCCGGCCGCCGCCAGCCGCCGCTGGGCCAAAGAGAGCGCCGCGCCGACGTCGCCGGCGCGGCGCTCCTCGCCTTCGCTCACGCGGCCTCGGTCAGGCCGGCTTGACGACGACCCGGCGCTCCGGGCCGTCACCCGTGGAC
>JBIQIQ010000224.1:0-2592 GCA_044507975.1 Deinococcaceae bacterium | reverse complement strand
TCCGTGAGGGTGGTCGTACCGTGGGGGCGGGCGTCGTCACCAAGATCAGCAAGTAGCCATGGCGACTCCACGCATCCGCATCAAGCTGAAGTCGTTCGACCACCGCAGCCTGGACAGCTCGGCGTCGAAGATCGTCGAGACGGTGCGCCGCACGGGCGCCAAGGTGGCCGGCCCCGTGCCGCTGCCCACGCGCATCCGGCGCTTCTGTGTGCTCCGCGGGCCGTTCACGGACAAGGACAGCCGTGAGCACTTCGAGATCCGCACGCACAACCGGCTGATCGACATCAAGACGCCCACCAAGAGCACCATCGACTCGCTCATGCACCTCGACCTTCCCACCGGGGTCGACATCGAGATCAAGACGGTCGGAGGCAGGTAGTGAAAGGCATCCTCGGCACCAAGGTGGGCATGACCCAGGTCTGGCAGGGCGACCGGCTCGTTCCGGTCACCGTCCTGCTGGCCGGTCCGTGCCCCGTGGTGCAGCGCAAGACACCGGCCACGGACGGCTACTCGGCCGTCCAGCTCGGCTGGTTCGACAAGAGCGAGAAGGCGGTGAACAAGCCGCTCGCCGGACACTTCAAGAAGGCCGGCGTCACCCCGACCCGCCACCTCGTCGAGTTCCGCGACTTCGAGCCCGACGGTGAGAAGGTCACCGTCGAGACGTTCGCGGCCGGCGAGAAGGTCGACGTCACGGCCACCTCCAAGGGCCGCGGCACGGCCGGCGTCATGAAGCGCTGGAACTTCGGCGGCATGCCGGCCAGCCACGGCACGAAGAAGAAGCACCGCCACCCCGGCTCGATCGGGCAGCGCAAGAACTCCTCGCGCGTCTGGAAGGGCAAGAAGATGGCGGGCCGCTTCGGGGGAGACCGCGTCACCACGATCGGCCTCGAGATCGTCGAGGTCCGTCCCGAGGACAACCTCATCATCGTCAAGGGCGCCATCCCCGGACCGAACGGCGGGCTCGTCGAGGTGCGCGTCTCGAACAGGAAGGTGAGCTGATGGCGGTAACGCTCTCCGTCATCGGGAGTGACCGGAAGGTCACGCTCGACCTGCCGGAGCCCAAGGAGTCGGTCCTGCACGAGGTCGTCGCGTGGCAGCTCGCCAAGCGGCGCCGCGGCACCGCCGCGACCAAGACCCGCGGCATGGTGACCGGCTCGACGGCCAAGATCTGGCCGCAGAAGGGCACGGGCCGCGCCCGTCACGGCAGCCGCAAGGCCCCGATCTTCGTGGGCGGCGGCGTCTCCTTCGGCCCCCAGCCCCGTGACTACGGCTACACGCTGCCCAAGCGCGTCCGTCGCCTCGGTCTGCAGATGGCCATCGCGAGCCGCGCGCAGGACGGCAAGCTGACCCTCGTCGAGTCGTTCGGGATCCAGGGCAAGACGAAGGAGTTCGTCGCCTGGGCCAAGGAGAACGGCATCGACGGCAAGGAGCGGGTCCTGCTCGTCACCGACGACGAGCTCGTGCGGCGCGCCGCGCGCAACCTGCCGTGGGTCGACGTCCTGCCCAACGCGGGCCTCAACGTCTACGACGTCCTGCGCGCCGACCGGCTGGTCGCCGACGCCGCGCTGTTCGAAGACGAGGCTGCGCGATGAACCCCAACGACGTCATCCTCGCCCCGGTCCTGTCCGAGAAGGCCGTCATGGCCATGGAGACAGGCAAGTACACCTTCTACGTGCACCCGCGGGCGAACCGCGTGCAGATCAAGGAGGCCGTCGAGACGGTCTTCGAGGTCGACGTCACGCAGATCAACCTGATCAAGGTGCCGAGCAAGGTCAAGCGCCAGGGGCGCTTCACCGGTCGCACCGAGAGCCGCCTCAAGGCCATCGTGACCCTCAAGCCCGGTCAGAAGATCGATCAGCTCGAGGGCCTCTCGTAAGGAGGGAGGGAGAACCGTGCCTACCAAGAAGTACCGTCCCTACACGCCCTCCCGTCGTTTCATGACGACCTCCGACTTCGGAGAGGTGACGCGCGACCAGCCCGAGAAGTCGCTGCTCAAGCCGATCAAGAAGTCGGGCGGGCGCAACAACAAGGGCCGCATCACCTCGCGGTTCCGCGGCGGCGGGCACAAGCGCCGCTACCGGGTCATCGACTTCCGGCGCCGCGACAAGGCGGGCGTGCCCGCGAAGGTCGCCGCGGTCGAGTACGACCCGAACCGCAGCGCGAACATCGCCCTGCTGCACTACGTCGACGGCGAGAAGCGCTACATCCTCGCGCCCGACAACGTGCGCGTCGGCAGCACCCTGCTGGCCGGCCCCGAGGCCGAGCCCGAGGCTGGGAACGCGATGCCGCTGCGGCAGGTCCCGGTCGGCAGCGTCGTGCACGCCGTCGAGATGGTCCCCGGCAAGGGCGCTCAGCTCGCCCGCTCGGCCGGCACCAGCCTGCAGATCCAGGGCCGCGACGGCGCCTACGTCACCGTCCGCATGCCCTCGGGCGAGCTGCGCCGCGTCCACGGCGAGTGCTACGCGACCCTCGGCTCGGTGGGCAACTCCGAGCACAAGAACATCGTCATCGGCAAGGCCGGCCGCAAGCGTTGGATGGGCCGCAAGCCGCACCAGCGCGGTCGCGCCATGAACCCGGTCGACCACCCGCACG
>JBIQIQ010000034.1:15304-19549 GCA_044507975.1 Deinococcaceae bacterium | reverse complement strand
TTGGCCGCCGCCGCCACCTGCGGGTTGGAGCCGGTCAGGCCGACGAAGGACGGGTGGAAGCGCTCGACGTACGCCCCCACTACCGCGGGCGTGTCGTGCTCCGGGTCGACGGTGACCATCACGACCTTCAGGCCCTCGGGCTCACCGACCGAGCCGTATGCGCTGGCGAGCTGCGCCATGGTCAGAGGGCAGACGTCCGGGCAGCGGGTGAAGCCGAAGAAGACGAGGGCGACGTCGCCGGTGAGGTCTCCCGCCAGCTCGAACTCCTCGCCGCGCTGGTCGAGCAGCGTCAGGCCCTCGACCGCCACGCGGTTCTGGAGAGCGGTGCCGGCCGGCTCAGGCTTCGGCCGCAGGGCGTTCCCGAGTAGGTACGCGCCGACGCCGGCCGCGACGAGCACGGCGGCGTAGATGGCGTAACGGACAGAGCGGTTCACGCGGGCCAGCATAGCCCCGGCCCTCTCACCTAACCCACGCCCCGGGGACCTACTCGCCCGAGGTCTCCACCAGTTCGAAGAACGCGTCGGCCACGCGCGGGTCGAAGTGAGTCCCGACGCCCTTGCCGATGTGCTCGAGCGCCTCGGCGCGCGTCCAGGCCTTGCGGTACGGCCGGTCGGAGGTCAGAGCGTCGAAGACGTCGACGATCGCGAAGATGCGCGCGGCCAGCGGGATCTCCTCGCCCTTGAGCCCCCGCGGGTAGCCGGTGCCGTCCCAGCGCTCGTGGTGCGCGTAGGGGATGTCGAGCGCCGGCCGCAGGAACTCGATCGGCCCGAGCAGCTCGTAGGCGTAGTCCGGGTGCCGCTTCATGATGTCGAACTCCTCCTCGGTCAGCGGGCCGCGCTTGAGGAGGATCGAGTCGGGGATGCCCATCTTGCCGATGTCGTGGAGCAGCGCGCCGCGCTGCACGTGCACGAGCTCCTCTGAGGCCATGCCGAGCCGCCGCGCGAGCCTCACCGTCATGTCGGTCACGCGCTTGCTGTGGCCGGCCGTGTCCTCGTCCTTGAGGTCGAGGGCGTTCGCCCAGCCCGCGATCGTGCGGTCGTACGCCCGCTGCAGCTCGACGTTCGAGCGCTCCAGCGAGCGCAGCAGCTGCGCGTTCTCGATCGCGATCGCGCCCTGGTCGGCGTAAGTCTCGAGGAACTCGAGCCACTCGTCGTCGGGTTCGAGGCGCTCCGAGGCGTACAGCTCGATCACGCCCTGGAGCTGACCCTTGGCGAACATCGGCACCGCCATGTAGCTCGCGAACTCCTCCTGCTGCACCTCGGCGACCGCGGCTCCCTTCGCGAGCTCTTCGGCGAGGTCGGGTAGGAAGATCGAGCGCTGCTCGAGGGCCGCGCGGCCCGCCGGCCCGTCGCCGAGGGCCAGGCGCAGGCGCTGCCTGAGCTCGCCCGTGAAGCCGCGGCCGACGGCGGGCCGCAGCACCTGGCCGGCCGACTCGTAGAGGAGCACGGCCACCGCGTCGACGCCGAGGTCCTGCACGAGCTGGTCCATGAAGATGTCGAGCACCAGCCGCACGTCGACGGAGTTGGTGATCGCCATGTCGATGCGCCGCAGCGACTGCACGTGGTCGAGACGCCGCTTGAGCTCGTCGTTGAGGTTCTGGATCTTCTCCATCGCCCGCACGCGGTCGCTGATGTCGCGGAAGTTCAGGACGAAGGCGCGCACGTCGTCGTCCTCGAGGAGGTTCGTGACCGTGCCCTCGAGCCAGCGCCACTCGCCCCGGGAGTCCCGGAGGCGGAACCGCACGCTCTCGGAGGCGCCCGGCAGGGCCTCCGCCATGTCGAGCGCGTCGATGAACGCGTCGAGGTCGTCCGGATGGACGTCGCGCGTGCGGTCCTGGGTGACGTAGTAGTCGCCGGGGTGGCCGAGCAGCTGCACGACGGCGCCGCTGACAGACCGCACGCGCCGGTCACGCCCGAACAGGATCACGCCCTCGAGGCTCTTCTCGAAGATCGCGCGGTAGTAGGCCTCGCTCACCCGCAGGCGCTGGGCGGACTCCTCGCGCTCGGTCACGTCGCGGACGTTGAGGACGATGCCGCGCACGTCGGGGTCGTCGCGGAGGTCGGCGCCGACCGCCTCCACCCAGCGCCACTCGCCGCGCACCCTGAAGCGGAAGCGTGAGACGCGGGGCGGGAGGTGGGCAGCGGAGCCGGCGCGGGAGGCCTTCAACGCCTGCATGTCGCCCTCGACCCGCCCGCGGTCGCGCGGGTGGACGACGCGCCACAGCTGGGCCTCGCTCAGCACGGGCTGGAGCACTCCCAGGCGCACGATCGAGGGCGACACGTAGCTGATCCCGCCGTGGCCGTCGAGGACGACCGTGACGTCGGAGGAGTGCTTCACGAGCGCAGCGAAGCGCCGCTCGCTGCGCTCGAGCGCCTGCTCGGCCGAGCGCGAGACCGTAGTGTCGCGGCACATGAGCAGGGTCGCGCCGCCGTCGAGCCGGCGCGCCAGCATCTCGACGGGCACGAAGCCGCCGTCGCGCCTCTCCAGCTCGACCTCGAGGCGCAGCGGCTCGTCGGCGTCCTGGACCTCGAGCAGCGCCAGGAGCGGCGAGCCCATGGGGACCAGCTCCGTTAGAGAGAGGCCCGCCAGCTCGCCGCGCCGGGCGCCGAGCACGAGCTCGGCCCGTGGGTTGCAGTCGATGACGCGGTCGGCGTGGTCGAGGACGAAGACGGCCTCGCTGGTGTGCTCGAGGAGCTCCTCCAGGAGGCGCACGGCGCGGTTGGCGGCGCTGACGGACTCGGTCTGCTTCTCGAGCGCCATCCGGCCAGGGCTCATGGCCGCTTCACCGCGCGGCTCGGTCCCTCGTACGCGTCAGCGATCGACGCCCAAGAAGACCGCCGTCACGAGGAGTCACCGGCCAAGGATACGGCCCGCGAGCGCCTCGGTGCTGATGAACATGCCACTAGGCCGCGTGTTCGGCGGCTCGCGCGGCGAGCGGCCCCCTCAGTCGCCGCCGGCGGCAGCGTCGTCGAGGCGCGCCTGGATGGCGTCGAGGCGCCCCGCCACGAGCTGGGCGACGTCGAGCACCTCCGGCGCCCCCTGCGCCGAGGAGCCCTCGCTCGAGCCGAGCATGACCTTGCAGAAGGGGCAGCCGGTGGCGACGACCTCGGCGCCAGTGGCGACCGCCTGCGAGAAGCGCTCCTCGGAGACGCGCCTCTCGCCCGGCTCCTCCTCCTTCCAGAACTGCGCGCCGCCGGCGCCGCAGCAGAAGGAGTCGTTGCGGCTCTTCTCCATCTCGATCAGGTTCGTGCCGCCGGCCCTGAGGACCTCGCGAGGCGCGTCGTACTCGCCGTTGTGCCTGCCGAGGTAGCAGGGGTCGTGGAAGGTGACGCTCCGCGTCTCGGCGAGGGGCGGCAGTCGGCCCTCGGCCGTGAGGCGCTCGATCAGCTGCGTGTGATGCACGACCTCGTAGTCGCCGCCGAGCTGGGGGTAGTCGTTGACCAGCGCGTTGAAGCAGTGCGGGCAGGTCGTGAGGACCAGCTTGCTCTTGCCGGCGTCGAGGCTCTCGCCGATGAGGGTCGCGTTCAGTGTCTCGACGTTCTCGGTCGCGAGCTGGTAGTAGAGGTACTCGTTGCCGGCGCGGCGCGCCGGGTCGCCGGTGCAGCGCTCGGCCTTCCCGAGCACGGCGTAGTTCACCTTGGCGTGCTCGAGGATGCGCACCATCGCCTTGGTGGTGCGCTGCGCCGCCGGGTCGTACGAGCCGGCGCAGCCCACGAAGAAGAGGACCTCGAAGCCGGGGTTCTCCTCGACCGTGGGCACGGTCATCCCCTCGGCCCACTCCATGCGCTTGTCCTGGGCGATGCCCCACGGGTTGCCCGTGCGCTCCATGCCGCGGAACGCGTTCTGCAGCTCGGCCGGGAACTCGCCCTGCATCATCACGAGGTCCCGCCTGATGTCGACGATGTCGATCATCTGCTCGCAGCCGACCGGGCAGACCTCCATGCAGGCGCCGCAGGTCGTGCAGGCCCACACGGCCTCGGGCGAGATGGCGAACTCGGTCAGCGGCCGCGGGCTCTCCGCTCCACCGGCGAAGGGGTCGGCGATCAGGTTGAGCTCGTAGCGCTTGTTCACCTCCAGCGCAGCGGGCGAGAGAGCCTTACCTGTCTGGTTGGCGGGGCACACGTTCGAGCAGCGGTTGCACTGGATGCACGCGTAAGCGTCGAGGACCTGCGGGTAGCGCAGGTGCTCGAGCCTCGCGGCGCCGAACTGCTCGGCGCTCTCGTCCTCCAGGTCGACCGGCTCCAG
>JBIQIQ010000034.1:1296-15204 GCA_044507975.1 Deinococcaceae bacterium | reverse complement strand
TCGGCGGCGAGCAGGAACGACTCTGCCGTGAGGCGGAAGCCGACGTGCAGGATGATGAACACGCCCACGACGAGCGAGTCGCGCCTCACGGCCCCGCGGGCCACGTCCTCGTGAAGAAGCGTGCGCTCGTTCTGCTGCAGGGTCGTAGGGCGTGCGAGGAAGCGCCGGGCGAGGAAGAACACCATGCCGACGAGGATCAGCACCGTCAGCACGTCGGCCATGAGGCGGTAGAGGTCGCCGGCGACCCCGAAGTCGAGGCGCGACGTCCAGCTCGGCGGCAGGAAGCCGTTGAGCCCGTCGACGACGTTGACGATCAGGTAGAGGACGAAGCCGTAGAAGATGAACGCGTGGAACGTGCTGGCCACCGGCCGGGCGCGGAACACCGTGCGCTGCGAGAGGGTCTTGAGCACGCCCTTCACGGCCCGCGCGCCGAGCCGGTTCGTACGCGGCAGCGGGCCAACCTGGCCGCGCCCCACGACCCTGACGACGCGGGAGAAGCCTAGGAACGCGAAGTAGAAGGAGGCGGCTGCCAGGAGGACGAAGACGACCTTCTCGGGAACGCTGAGCATGGGGTGGCGGGACCTCCTAAGGCGGCGCCTGACGCGGCTGCCTGCTACGGGAACATAAGTTTACTGTGACCCCGTTCATCACACCCCCCACGCCGGTGGCGTTAGAATCCACCTACCACGGGAAGGAGGTGGTCCATATCAGTAGGAGTTCTAAAGAGACCAGTGGAGGTGCCCGTCGAGGGTAACCGCAGGACTGCCTCCTGTTGAGGGGTTCCCCTCAATCCAGGCGGACACCGGCTCGCCCCGCTCGAAAAGCGGGGCGAGTTCCCTTATGTACCGGCGAGCGACGAGGCTCGCCGCCGGGCCCGACAGGGCGTACGTATAGTGCCCTCATGGACGCCGCCAACGCGCTCGAGCCGAGGGCTTCCGACTGGGTCATCACCGTCGACACCGTCTTCCCCAACCAGACGAACCCGGTGGGCTCGGTCTTCGGCGGTCGGCTGCTGCAGCTGATGGACGTCAACGCGGCCGTCGCATGCTCGCGGTTCTGCCGGCAGGTGGTCGTGACGGCGTCGACGGAGCCGATCGACTTCCGCGCCCCGATCCACGTCGGCGAGATCGTCGAGGTCAAGAGCCGGGTGGCGTGGACGGGCACGACCAGCATGATCGTCAGGTGCGAGGTGCACGGCGAGAACCCGCTCACCGGCGAGAGGCGTCTGTGCACGATCGGCCACCTGAACTTCGTCGCCCTCGGCGCGGACGGCAAGCCGACGCCCGTGCCCCGGCTGCGCGTTGAGAGCGACACCGAGAGGCGCCACTGGGAGACCGGCCAGCGCGTCCGTGACGACATCGACCGGCGGCGCCTCCGGCGGGCGTACGAGGCGACCTGACCAGGCGCGTCGCGCGCGCCGCGGCGGTGTACGTGACGGGCGGGAGCGCCCGAACGTTGGCGAGCCAGCCCCTCACGGTGCGTTGAGCCGGCGGCGCTGAGGCGCGGTAGGCCGAGGCGAGCGAGGCGGGGCTCCTGGACGCCCCGCCTCGCTCCCCGGAAGCTCACGGCTCCCCTGCTATCCTTGCCAGGGCCGTTCCGGGGTAGCCCCACGGACGGCGGAGGAAGCATGCCCCAGACGCGAACCGAGCAGCAGTCCGTGACGACCCGCGCGATCAACGCGATCCGCGCCCTGACCATCGACGCCACCCAGGAGGCCGGCGACGGCCACCCGGGCATGCCCATGGGGGCGGCTCCCATGGGCTACGTGCTGTTCGTCGACGCCATGCGCCACGACCCCGCGGCGCCCCGCTGGCCCAACCGCGACCGCTACGTCCAGTCGGCGGGCCACGGCTCGATGCTGCAGTACTCGCTCCTCCACCTCACCGGCTACGACCTTCCCATGGAGGAGCTCCGGCGTTACCGCCAGTGGGACAGCCGCACGCCCGGCCACCCCGAGTTCGGCCACACCGTCGGCGTCGAGACGACGACCGGGCCGCTCGGCCAAGGCATCTCCACGGCGGTCGGCATGGCCCTCGCCGAGGTGCACCTCGCCGCCCGCTACAACCGTCCGGGGTTCGACGTCGTCGACCACCGTACCTACGTGATCGCCTCGGACGGCGACCTGATGGAGGGCGTGTCGGGCGAGGCCTCCTCCCTCGCCGGCCACCTGGGCCTCGGCAAGCTGATCGTCCTCTACGACGACAACGAGATCTCCATCGACGGCGGGACCGACATCACGTTCTCCGAGGACGTGCTCAAGCGCTACGAGGCCTACGGCTGGCACGTCCAGAGCGTCGAGGACGGCTCCGACGTGGAGGCGATCCGGCTCGCCGTGCGGGCCGCCGAGGCCGAGACCACGCGGCCGAGCCTCATCGCCGTGAGGACCGTGATCGGCTTCGGCGCGCCGGAGCTGGCCGGCACGTCGAAGGTCCACGGCTCGCCCCTCGGCGACGACGAAGCGGAGCGCGCCAAGGCGAACCTCGGCGTCGACTGGCCGGCCTTCACAGTCCCGGACGACGTGCTGGAGCACACGCGGGCCGTGATGGAGCGCGGCGCCCAGGCGCGGCGAGCCTGGGAGGAGTCGTTCGCGGCCTACGAGCGCGAGCACCCGCAGGAGGCGCGGGAGCTGCGCTACGTCTTCGAGGGCGGCGCCCCCGACCTCGCCGACCTCGAGCTGCCCAGCTTCGAGCCCGGCGGCAAAGTCGCCACCCGCAAGGCCTCGGCTGCCGCGCTCAACGCCGTCGCCGCCGTGATGCCCTCTCTGCTCGGCGGCTCGGCCGACCTGGCCGGCTCGAACTTCACGGACATCGATGGCGAGAGGCCGATCGCGCTGGGGGACGAGTCCGGCCGCATCATCCACTTCGGGGTACGCGAGCACGCGATGGGCGCCGTCGCCAACGGTCTCGCCCTGCACGGCCTGGCTCCTTTCGTCGCGACCTTCCTCGTTTTCTCCGACTACCTCAAGCCAGCGCTGCGCCTCGCCGCGCTCATGCGCCAGGGGGTCGTCTACGTCTTCACGCACGACTCGATCGGCCTGGGGGGCGATGGGCCCACGCACCAGCCAGTCGAGCACCTGATGGCGCTGCGGACGGTCCCGGACCTCGTCGTGCTGCGGCCCGCCGACGGCAACGAGACCGCGCAGGCGTGGCGCGTGGCCGCCGAGAGGCGCGACGGCCCCACGGTGCTGGCGCTGACGCGTCAGAACGTGCCCAACCTCGATGTCCCGCACGGAGCGGTGGCGCGGGGCGGCTACGTCATCGCCGAGGCGAGCGGCGCAGGGGCGCCGCAGGTCATCCTCATCGGCACCGGGTCGGAGGTCTCCCTGTGCCTGCAGGCTCGCGAGGCGCTCGAGGCCGAAGGCGTGCGCACCAGGGTCGTGAGCCTGCCGTCGTTCGAGCTCTTCGAGGCGCAGCCCGAGGCCTACCGCGAGAGCGTGCTGCCCCGCGGGGTGCAGGCGCGCGTGACCGTCGAGGCCGGCGCGACGCTCGGCTGGGAGCGGTACGCCGGCGACCGAGGAGAGACCCTGGGGCTCGACCGCTTCGGCGCGTCCGCCCCCGGCGACGTCGTCCTGAGGGAGCTCGGCTTCACCGCGGACGCCGTCGTCGCCGCAGCCAAACGCTCGTTGGCGCGTCTATGATGCGTCGCTGCAAGACCACTGGAGGTCCGATGAGAAGGCACGTCAAGCAACTGCTCCTCGCCGTCACGATCGCCTTGGGCGGGTCGGCGATCGCCGCCGACCTACCCGACTACCTGCCGAACGAGACGCTCTTCGCCTTCGGCATCGAGGGCTTGAACCAGCACGAGGCCAAGGCCCAGCCCTACATCGACGAGTGGGAGCGCCTCGACCTCACCGCGCTGCTGGAGGCCGCGTTCGCCGAGGACGCGGGCGATGAGATGCCCGAGGTCCCCGACATCGGGGCCGGTCTGCTCGACTTCGTGGGCCGCGAGGCGTGGCTGACGGTCTCGGCCTCGCAGTTCAACCCGCTGCCCGCCGTCACCTTCATGGCGTACGTCACCCCCGACGGCATGAACGCGTCGCGCTCGCTGTTCGCCGATCTCGAGGCCGAGGGCGAGGTCACGCAGATGACAGAGGGCGGCGTGACGTTCTCCGTCTACATGCCTTCCGACGAGGACGAGTTCCCGACGCCGGTCGCCTACGCTGCCTTCGACGACGTCGTGCTGGTATCGAGCAACCCCGACGTCGCGCGGGGCGTGCTGCGCCGGTTCCAAGGCGCCGGCGAGCCGAGCCTGGCCACCAACTCGGGCTACCTCGGCACCGTCGGCACCCAGCGGCCCGGCAACACCTACACGTACCTGGACCTCGGCAGCGCCGTGTCTCTCGCCACCCCGTTCGCGGCCGGGATGGGCATGGAGTCCCTGATCGCGCGCGTGACCGCAGCCGCCCGCACGAGCGGCGTCTACGGCACCGTCACTCGGATCCAGGACGACGGCCTGGCCACTCAGAGCGTCCGCGTGCTCGGCGGCCGCGACGGCGATCCGGCTCTCTACGACCTGCTCGCCGGCGGCGGACCCGTCAGCGACGGCGTCCTGGCCTTCACGCCGGCCGCCGCGGTCGGGGTGGCAGCCTCGACCCTCGACCTGCCGGGTTGGTGGTCGTGGCTCGAGAGCGTGATCGCCTCCGAGCCGCAGATCGGCATCACCGACCTCGACCAGATCGTCGCCGACACCGTCGGTCTCGACCTGCAGGGCACGCTGTTCGGCTGGATGGGCGGCGAGGCTGGCACGATCACCTTGGGCTTCGGCGACGCCGCGGCGATGCCGACCCAGCTGACGAACCCTCTCGGCGAGACCGTCTACCTGGTGGCCGCGACCGACGAGGCGGCAGCGGCTGCCGGCATCGCCGAGCTCCTCACGACGGTGACCGGCTTCGCCACGATGTTCATGGACCCGATGGGCGAGGGCGGCATGGTGCAGCCGGTCCAGCGTGACGTCGGCGGCGTGGCCGTCACCGACTGGCAGGTCGCCGAAGGCTTCACGCTCAGCACCGCCGCAACTGGCGGCTACGCCCTGTTCGCCACCACGCCGGAGGCGATGAACGCCGTCCTCGGCGCTCGCGCCGGCGGCGCTGGCCTCTCAGCCCAGCTCGCGCCCCTGCGCAGCGGCGTGCCCTCCAACGCGACCTCGTTCACGCTCTCCGACGACCGCGCGGCGCTGGCCTACTCGGCCGAGACGCTCGTCGACCAGTTCGGCATGATGAGCGGCATGGCCGGCGGTGACATCGACTTCGACGCCGTCGAGGCTGCCACGGGGGCCCTGGGCGAGTTCCTCGCGTTCGTGACCGACCGCCTGGGTGGCTCCGTGGGCTACTCCTTCGTCGACGGGCCGGTCATCCGGAGCGAGGGCTTCTCGAGCGTCACCTGGTGAGCTCGCGCCACAGGCGCCTCACCTGAGAGCGCAGGCTCTCGAGGTCGCCCGCGTTGACCAGCACATGGTCGGCGCGGGCGACCTTCTCTTCGGCCGGCAGCTGCGCCGCCTCCCGCCTCTCCACTTCTTCGCGGCTCAGACCGGAGCGCTCTGCGAGGCGGCGGGCTCTCTGGTCGAAGGGCGCGTCCACCACCACGACGACGTCGTAGTCGCCCTCGAGGCCGTTCTCGAAGAGCAGCGGCACGTCGTGGACGATGGCGGGCGGCGGCTCAGCCCGCGACTCCGCCTCCGCGACGAGCTCGGCGGCACGGCGCCTCACCTCCGGATGAACGATGGCGTTGAGCCTGCCCAGCGCGTCCGGGTCGCGGAACACCAGCTCCGCGGTCGCCCGGCGGTCGAGGCGCGGGCCCTCCGGCTCGACGACCACCAGCTCGTCGCCCAGCTCGGCCGCGATCCGCTCCAGGACCAGCGGGTCCTTGGTGGCTTCCCTGGCGATCAGGTCGGCGTCGACGAGGAGGGCGCCGAGCTCCGCGAGCTGGCGCCCGACGGTGGACTTCCCCGCCCCGATGCTCCCCGTCAGCCCCACTCGCAGCGGCCGCCGCGCCGTGGCGCCGGCCCTCTCCTCGACCTCCGCCATGCCGCATTCTCCCACCGCGGGCCTTCATCGCGCCCGAGCGGCGCGGGTAGGCTGGCCCCGTGAACCCGCGGTCGGCGCGACGGGGCGGGCCGACCCGAGTTGGCCGGCGCCGGGTCCGGCTCGTCGAGCCCGACCCGCTGGCGTTCTCGCCTTGGCCCGAGGGCGGAGTGCTGGTCGGCGGCGCGGTGCGCGACGCCTCGCTCGGCCGCCTGCCATCCGACCTCGATTGGCTCGTGCCAGACCCGCGTTCCGCCTGCGAGACGGCCGCCGCTGCCCTGGGCGGCTCGTGCTTCCCGCTCGACGAGGAGCGGGGACACTGGCGGGCGGTCGCGCCAGACCGGCAGACCACGCACGACTTCGTGCCGCTGAAGCGGTCGGTAGAGGATGACCTGCGCGAGCGCGACCTCACGGTGAACGCCCTGGGTCTGACGCGGTCCGGCGAGGTACTCGACCCCACCGGGGGCTTGGCCGACCTCGAGGCGGCGACCGTGAGGATGACCTCGGAGAGAGCGCTCCGAGCCGACGCCGTCCGGCCGCTTCGCGTGGCGCGCTTCGCGGCCGGCCTCGGCTTCGGTATAGACCCGGCGACGGAGGCGGCCGTCCGCACGGCGGCTGCCGACATCCACGCGGGCCGCCTGAGAGGACCGGCTCCCGAGAGGGTGCGTGACGAGCTGGTGGCGCTGCTGAGCGGCCAGGACCCGGCGGGGGCGCTCGACCTCGCTCACGAGCTCGGGCTGCTCGAGACGTTCCTGCCGGAGCTCGCGGCCGGCGCCGGCGTCGACCAAGGGCCCCTGCATCACCTCGACGTCCTCGACCACTCGCTGGAGGCGCTGCGCCTGCTGGCGAGCACCTTCCCCGAGGCCGGGCTGGCGGTGAGGCTCGCGGCGCTGCTCCACGACGTCGGCAAGCCGGTCACCGCGGCGCGCGGGCCTCTCGGCCGCCCGTCGTTCCTCGGTCATGACAAGGCCGGGGCCGAGCTGGCGCGTGCGGCGCTCACCCGGCTGCGCTTCGACGGCGCCACGGTGAGGCGCGTCGCCGAGCTCGTCCGGCGGCACATGGTGCCGCTGCCGGGGTCGGACCGCGGGGCGCGGCGTTTCGCGCATCGCCACCGCGAGCTGCTCCCCGACCTGCTACAGGTGATGCTCGCGGACCGCGAGGCGGCGCGCGGCCGGGCGGCGAGCGCGGCCGGGCGGGTACGCTACCGGCTCGCGATGAGCCGGGTGCTGGCGGTGCTGGAGGAGCCCGCGCCTGAGGCGCCCCTGCTGCGCGGGGACGACGTCATGGCGCTCCTCGGCGTCCCGGCCGGGCCGCGGGTGGGCGAGGCGCTGCAGCTCGTGGCCGAGGCTCGGGCGGTCGGGGACGTCGTGGATCGGGAGGGCGCCGAGCGGCTCGTGCTGCGCTACGCCGCGGCGCAGGGCTGGAGGGACGAGGAGGGCTAGCTCGACGAGCCGGTAGCGTGCGTCAGTTGGGGGCCGTGCCCGCGAGCTTCGAGACGAGGTTCGCCATCTCTATGGCGGCCACGGCCGCCTCCGAGCCCTTGTTGCCGGCCTTGCCGCCCGCGCGGTCGAGCGCCTGCTCCATCGTGTCCGTGGTCAGTACGCCGAAGATGACCGGCACCCCGGTGTCCAGCGCCACTCGCGACACGCCGCTGGTGACGGCCGCGCAGACGTGGTCGTAGTGCGAGGTGTCGCCCCGCACGACCGCGCCGAGGGTCACGACGGCCCCGTAGGCGCCGGACGCGGCGAGGTGTTGAGCCGCGACGGGGATCTCGACGGCACCCGGCACCCACGCGACGTCGACCGACGACTCGGGCACGCCGTGGCGCGCCAGTGCCCCCAGGGCCCCGTCCAGGAGCCGCTCGGTCACGAGGGAGTTGAACCGGCTCACCACCACGGCGAAGCGGTGACCGGCTCCGGTGACCTCGCCGGTGAGCTCCGCCTTCGGCCTCACGGCAGGATGACGTCGAGGACGATGTCGTCGACGAACGGGACGGCGGCGAAGACCGGCGCCGCCTCGGGGAAGCGCACGGTGAAGACGTTCCAGCCCGGCTGCAGCTGCAGCTCGGCGCCACCGCCCGTGATCGTGGCGGCGCGGTCGACGAAGAGCAGCGTGAAGAAGCCGACGGGTTCGTCCAGCTGCGCGATGCCGGTGTACCACCTGTCCTGGACGCGATCGAAGACGCCGTTGCCGTTCTCGTCGACGTACATGTTGAAGCGGGCGACGGCTACGTTCACGCCGTCCGGCGTGACCCTGTACTCGTTCTGGAGACCGGGGAGGATAATGGCGCCGCTGCGGAACGGCTGCAGCTCGCTGGCGGGCACCTCGCCCGGCGTGACGGTGAAGGTGCCGCCGACAGGCTCCACGCTGGCGACCTCGTGGCCCCAGACGTTGTCGGCATCGACGACGTGGATGGCTACGCGGGTGGCGCTGGCGAGGGGCTCCTCGCTCCGGACGATGCCTGAGAGCGGGGCGGATGACTGGGCCGCGGCGGACGCGCACAGCGCCAGGAACGCGGCTAGCAGGAGTCTTCTCATGCAGTCTCCAAGTCAGGAGAGGCTACCACGGGCCTCTCCTGTACGGGATTCGTGCTGCTCAGGGAACCTTCACGCTGCCGCCGCCGGCGGGACGCACGGTCGGGCAGCCGGTCCCGCGCGATGCTAGCAGACCCGCTGCCGTCAAGGCCGGCGCCTACCGTAGCCGTGGGGATGCGAGCGGTGCCACTCCCACGCCGAGCCCACGATGTCCTCGAGGGCCGTGCGGCGCGGCCTCCAGCCGAGCTCGGCCGCCGCCTTGCCGGCGTCCGCGACGAGCACGGGCGGGTCGCCGGCGCGCCGGGGCGCCTGCGTGACGCGCAGGTCGGCGCCCGTCACGGAGCGGCACACCTCGATCACCTCTCTCACGGAGAACCCGGACCCGTTGCCGAGGTTGTAGGCCTCCCCGCGACCGGGCTGCAGCGCCTCGAGCGCCAGCACGTGGGCGCTGGCGAGGTCCTCCACGTGCACGTAGTCGCGCACGGCCGTGCCGTCCTCGGTGTCGTAGTCCTCGCCGAAGACGCGCACCTCGTCGCGCTGGCCGAGCGCCGCCTGGAGGACGAGAGGGATCAGGTGCGTCTCGGGGTCGTGGTCCTCGCCGCGGCCGGGCGCCGCGCCGGCGGCGTTGAAGTAGCGCAGCGCCGCGTAGCCGAGCCCTCGGGTGACGGACAGCCAGTGCAGGAGTCGCTCGACGGCCAGCTTCGTCTCGCCGTAGACGCTCTCGGGGCGCAGCGCGGCCGACTCGCCGATCGGCACGGCGGATGGAGTGCCGTAGACGGCCGCGGTCGAGGAGAGCACGAACCGATCGACCCCTGCCGACGAGCAGGCCTCGAGCAGCGCGAGCGCGCCGCCGACGTTGTGCCGGTAGTAGGCCAGCGGCTCGCGCATGGACGCCCCCACGAGCGAGAGAGCGGCGAAGTGCACGACCGCTTCGATGCGCTCCTCGTTCATGAGGCCCGCCATGGCGCCGGCGTCGGCCAGGTCGGCGACGACCAGGCGCACGGCCTGCGGGACGGCCTCCGCGTGCCCGGTCGAGAGGTCGTCGACGACGAGGACCTGGTGGCCGGCGTCCTGCAGGGCTTGGGCGGTGACGCTCCCGATGTAGCCTGCGCCGCCGGTCACGAGCACGTTCATCGGCGGCGAGCGTACCGCCTCCGGAGGTCCTCCAGGCGGTCGTCCGGCGCACGCCTGCCTGCTGCGCCCGGGGTGCGCGTGGCATGCTTAGGGTCAACGACGGGAGGAACGTCATGACAGTCCAGCAGAAGCCCGCCCCGGCCAGCACCCCGGCGGTGGACGCGGGCCAGATATTCTTCGACGGCGAGCTGGTGCCGGCCCAGGAGGCGAAGGTCAGCGTCCTGACCCACGCGCTCCACTACGGCACCAGCGTCTTCGAGGGCATCAGGGCGTACGCCACCGAGCGTGGGCCGGCCGTCTTCCGGCTCCGCGAGCACTCCGAGCGTCTGCTCGCTTCGGCCAAGATCCTCGGCATGCGCCCACAATGGAGCGCCGAGCAGATCGACGACGCGATCAAGGCGACCATCAGGGCCAACGGCATGCAGTCGTGCTACATCCGCCCCCTCATCTGGTACGGCGCCGAGTCGCTCGGCGTGAACCCGGGCCGCAACCGCCTGCACTTCATGGTCGCGACGCTGCCCTGGGGCGTCTACCTGGGCGAGGAGGCCGTGCGCAAGGGTGCGGCTCTGCTGACCAGCTCTTGGCGCCGCTCGGCGCCGGACATCATGCCCACCAAGTCGAAGGCGGGCGGCAACTACGTCAACTCGGTGCTCGCCAACCAGGAGGCGCGCGAGCTCGGCTTCGACGAGGCGCTCCTGCTCGACCCCAGCGGGTTCGTCGCCGAGGGCTCCGGCGAGAACGTCTTCTTCGTGAAGGACGGCGTGCTCTACCCGATCGCGCACTCGGTCAACCTGCGGGGCATCACCCGGGACTCCGTCGTCCAGATCGCCGAGTGGCAGGGCACGAAGGTCGTCCCGACGATGGCCACGCGCGACGAGCTCTACACGGCGGACGAGGTGTTCATGGTCGGGACGGCCGCCGAGGTCACGCCGATCGCCTCCATCGACAGGCGCCCCATCGGCTCCGGCGCGGCCGGTCAGTTCTCGCTGGCGATGCGCAAGACGTACCTCGACGTCGTCGAGGGCCGCATCCCGGAGTTCGAGCACTGGCTCTCGTACGTGAACGACTGACCTAGCGTCCCTTGACGACCGCCGCCCTGGCGCTGGTCCTCGGGTCGGCGCTGCTGCACGCGACCTGGAACCTCCTGGCGAAGAGGGCGCGGGGCGGCGCCGCCTTCCTGTGGCTGCTCACGCTCGCGACGGTCGCGGTCTACGCGCCGGCCGCTGGCTTCTACGCCTACGTGCAGCGGCCCGAGCTCGGCGCCGCCCACGTCGGCGCGGCGCTGGTGTCGAGCGCGATCCACGTGGGCTACTTCCTGTGCCTGCAGCGCGGCTACCGCGTCGGCGACCTCTCGCTCGTCTACCCGCTGGCGCGCGGCAGCGGCCCGGTCGTGGCGACGGCCCTTGCGGTCGTGGTCCTCGGCGAGCGGCCGTCTGGCCTCGCGCTCGCGGGCGGCGGGCTCGTGGTCCTGAGCGTGGCCGTGCTCACCGGGTTCAGGCTGCCGACGACGGACGACGGTCGGGCCGCGGTCCTGTTCGGCCTCGCCACCGGAGCGTTCATCGGTGCGTACACCGCCTGGGACGGCTACGCCGTGCGCGTGCTGGGCGCGCCGCCGCTGGTCTACCTCTACCTGGGTGAGGTCGGCAGGCTGCTGCTCCTCGTCCCTTTCGTGCTCGTCCGGCTGCGGCCCGGCGAGCTGGCTCGGGCCTGGCGCGAGAGCCGGCGCGAGGCGATCGGCGTGGGAGCCCTCAGCCCTCTGGCCTACCTGCTGGTGCTGACGGCGCTCACGTTCACGCCTGTCAGCCTCGTCGCCCCGGCGCGCGAGGTCAGCATCCTCGTGGGGGCCGCCCTTGGCGCGCTCGTCCTGCGCGAGGGGTTCGCCGGCCGGCGGCTGGCGGGCGCGGTGGGCATGGTGGCCGGCGTCGTGCTGCTGGCACTCGGCTGACGGCGGCGCTCAGTAGTGCCCGAGCAAGCCACGGCGCATGGCCCGGCGCTCGAACAGCTTGAAGGCGCACAGGCCGAGGGCGAAGTAGACCGCGCCGGAGAGCCACAGCGAGCCCCAGTCGGCAGCCGTGAAGGCGGACAGCGGCACGCCGTCGGCCATGACGCGCCTGACCATGTCGATGCCCTTCGCCGTCGGCGCGAGCTCGAGCAGGGGGGCGGCGGCCAGCGGCACGTAGGCGATGCCCATGAGCACGAACTGCATGAGCTGCAGCACGGCGTTGACCTGCTTGTAGACGACCGTCAGGCCGGCGACGAAGAAGGAGACGCCGATCACGCCGAGGAAGGTGGCCGGCAGGACGGCGGCGAGCGCGCCCACGTCGACCGTCAACCAGGTACCGGCCGTCAGCATGCTGAGCGCCATGAGCGCGGCCAGGATCACGAGGTTGACGACCAGGGTCGCGACCATGCGGAAGAGCAGGATCAGCCAGGTGGGCACCGTGCCGAGGTAGAGCTGCTCGAGCGTGCCGCGCAGCGCCTCCGTGGAGAGCTCCCACCCCATCGAGTTCACGCCCATCATCAGCAGGAACCAGAAGCCGTTCGCGACGAGCAGGTACCTGACGGTCTCGCCGGCCGTGGAGGGGTCGCCGACGAAGCGCACGCCCAGCAGCAGGAACACGAAGATCGCGTAGAAGGTGACGATCATGCTGATCGTGTTCGGCAGGTAGCGCCTGAGCTCGATGACCGTCTTGGTCAGGTTGGCTCGGAACGCGTGGTGGTAGCCCTCAGAAAGCAACGCTGGCCTCCTTCAGGGAGATCCGCGGCGCGGGGACGGGCTGGCCGCCGCCGTTCACCAGGCGCCTGAAGACCTCCTCGAACCTCGGCGTGGTGCGCTCGATGCCGTCGATCTCTGCCCCGGCGGCGCGCAGCGCGTCCATCAGCCGGTAGAGCTCCCCAGGCTCGGAGAGCTCGACCTCGTAGGCCGCGTCCTCGGTCGCGTGGAACGCGAACCGAGCGCCGAGGCGAGCGGCCTCCGTAGCTGCGAGCGGTTGGGCGAGCGTCACCCTGAAGGCCCGGGAACGGAAGAGCCTGAGCAGGTCGGAGACGAGGGCGTCGGTGACGACCTTGCCGCCCGAGACGACGACGACCCTGCGGCACAGGTCCTCGACGACGGGCATGTCGTGGGTGCTGAGGACGACGGTACGGCCGCTCGCAGCGATCTCGCGCAGCAGTTCCCTCACCTCGTGGCCCGTCTCGACGTCGAGGCCCAGGGTCGGCTCGTCGAGGATGAGCGCGTCGGTGTCGGCGAGGAGCGCGACGGCGATCGCGAGCTTCTGCTGCATGCCACGCGACAGCTTCGCCACCACCTCGTCGGCCTTCGCCTCGAGGCCGAACCGCTCGAGGAGCTCACCGGAGCGGCGCCTGACCTCGCCCGGTGATCGCCCTCGGTTGCCGGCGAAGTAGACGAGGTTCTCGCTGACGCTGAGGCGCCAGTACAGGTTGCGGTTGCCCTCGAGGACGGCGGACACGTGCTTGACAGCCGTCCGGCGCGCGGTCCTGGTGTCGTGCCCGGCGACGCGCACGTGCCCCGAGTCCGGGTGGATCAGGCCGCAGGCCATCTTGATCGTCGTGGTCTTGCCGGCGCCGTTGGGTCCTAGCAGGCCGAGCACCTCGCCACGGCCGACCTCGAACGACACGCCATCGACGGCCGTGACGGCCGCGCGGTTGGATCCTCGGTAGCTCTTGCGGGCGTCCCTGACCTCGATCAGGCTCGCTTCACCACGGCTCAAGGTTCGCTCCCCTCGTCAGCGCGGGGCGGGGCGCCCGCTCCTGTGCCGAGACGCGCCGCGTGCGGGATGCACTCGGCGCGTCTGACCATTCAGACTTCAGGAACTGTAAAGCGGAGCTTTACATCTGTCAAGTGATCTATTTCCAGCCTGCGAGGCGAACGCCCAACAGGCGCGCCAGGAGCGGACGCTGAGCCCGCCAGTCGACGGGGTGGCGTTCCGTGACCTGTCGAGCGGCGAGACGGCGCCGGCGCTCACTGCGCCTGCGGACAGGGGCGAGCTCGGCGATCGAGGCCGTCCACCTCGCCTTGCGCCTGTGCTCGCGTATCCGGCTCTCGGCCTCTCGCGTCAGGAAGTAGTCGTTCGGGTACATCTGGCCCTCCAAGGGGTCTCGCTCGTTCGCTGAGGGCCGGTCCGCTCCGGGTCCTGAGGTGCTCAGGCTCTCGTCAGCGGTTGGCCCAGTGGTGGGGCTTCCGGGGTAGGCGCTCGCCGT
>JBIQIQ010000034.1:0-1196 GCA_044507975.1 Deinococcaceae bacterium | reverse complement strand
GGCTCTCGTCAGCGGTTGGCCCAGTGGTGGGGCTTCCGGGGTAGGCGCTCGCCGTCGGCGTAGCCGGCGCGGCGGAGGCGCTCCTCGCGGCTGGCGTGGGTGGCGCCGAGAGGGCGCTTGCTCGCTACCGCGAAGTAGACCTGGTTGATGAACACGTTCACTCCTCCTCTCTTCTCCAGCCGGGACCGTCGGTCGCCGGCGGTGGATCGGCACGGCCGTCCCTGGAGCGGACCGGTCGGCCCGCGCAGGCGCGCTCAGTCCCGGCCCGAGGCAGCCAACGGCCGCCGCAGGCCACGCTCAGATCAGCTTCTGGGTTGGGGTCCTAGTTCAGGCGCTGCGCTCGGCGAGCCCGAGGGGCCCAGGGCGGACGTAGCGCACTGATACCTGCGCGATCTTCATCTCCATCATCGGCCACCTCCTCGCCTCGTCCCGCCGGCTCTGCCTGGCGGGGGAGCATCGCTCCCGAGTCGTGGACTGTAGCAGAGCGCTCCTTCGGGCGCAAGCCCCCGGAGCCGCGATGAGGCGGGTGGCCTACCCTGTGAGGGTCGTCTATGATGCCGCCGACCAAGCGGCGCTCGGATCCGGTCCAGGCCGATCTCGGCCGGACCGCCGGCGCGCTCCGGTCCGGCGCGAACCGCCGTTGTCCGGGAGGTCGTCTGGCGTGGGGCTCAGTGTCGAGGCTGGCGAGCAGATGCAGACCGACTACGTGACGATCAACGTGGGTATGGAGCCGTTCGACGACGTGCGCGTCCGCCAGGCGCTGAACATGGCGATCGACGAGGAGCGCACCCTGGAGTGGCGCCACATCTTCCTCGAGATCATGGCCGAATGAGGGAGCCAGGCTACAAGACGATCCACTCCGTCCACCACCACTTCGGCTGGGACAACTCGCTCCGGCCGGCGCTGCGCGCCGAGCCGGGGCAGGTCCTCGAGTTCGAGACCGTCGACTCCTCCGGCGGGCAGCTCACGGAGGGCTCCACCGCGGCCGACGTCGGCCGCCTCGACTTCGCGAAGGTGAACCCGGTGACCGGCCCCGTCCACGTCGACGGGGCCGAGCCGGGCGACGCTCTCGTCGTCGAGCTCCTCGACTTCGAGGAAGCGGGCTGGGGCTGGACCGGCATCATCCCCGGCTTCGGCCTGCTGGCCGAGGAGTTCACGGAGCCGTTCCTGAACGTCTCCCGCTACGACGCAGGCCA
>JBIQIQ010000223.1:0-2605 GCA_044507975.1 Deinococcaceae bacterium | reverse complement strand
CCTCCTCGGGGAATGGCTGGTGCATGTCGAAGCTGCGCAGCCCGGCCTCCACGTGAGCCACGCCGGCCCCTTCGAGGAACGCGGCCAGGGCCACGGCGAACGTCGTCGTCGTGTCCCCGTGCACCAGCACGTAGTCCGCTCGGAGGTCGCGGAGGGCGTCGGCGGCGGCGGGCGTGATGCGTCCGACCAGGGACGGGAGCGTCTGGCGCTCGGTCATGACGTTCAGGTCGGCGTCCGCGCTGAGGCCGAAGGTCGCCAGGGACGCGTCCAGCTGCTCGCGGTGCTGACCGGTGACGAGCGTGAGGACGTCGACCTGGCCGGCCGCTTCCAGCGCGGCAACGACCGGAGCCATCTTGTTCGCCTCGGGCCGCGTACCGAACGCGACGACGACACGCGGCCGCGCGCCGCTGGCGCGTCCCCCTCCCTGCCCCCCGCTCACGCCGGGGCGCTCTGCCGCCTGACCTCGGCGAGACGCGCGAGCGAGACCGCGGCGATGAGGACGACGGTGAGCAGCAGGGTCACGAGGGTGAGGGCCGGAGGGGTGGACGAGAGCAGCATGCCCGCCACGCCGAGGGCCAGCGTGGCGACCCACAGGAGGATCACCGTGCCGCGCTTCGAGCCCGAGCGCTGGCGCAGCATGTCGTGGATGTGGTCGTTGCCGGCCTGCACCGGGCTCGCGCCGCGCCTCAGCCGCCTGACCGTCACCTGGGTGATGTTGACGACCGGCAGGGCGAGGACGAGGATCGGGGCGACGACGGAGACGGCGGCCGTGACCTTGAGCGCCCCGATGACGCTGACCGCGGCCAGGACGTAGCCGAGCAGGTAGGCCCCGGAGTCTCCCATGATGATCGTGGCGGGCCCGAAGTTGTGCCTCAGGAAGCCGAGCGCCGCGCCGCCGAGCGCCGCCAGCAGGAGGACGGCCGCGCCGCGGTCGTCGAACTGGACCGCCACGGCGAGCAGGCTGAAGCTGGAGATGGCGGCGATCCCTGAAGACAGGCCGTCGAGCCCGTCGATGAAGTTGAACGCGTTCGTGAAGCCGATCACCCACAGGAGCGTGACGACGACGGCCAGCCCCTCGGAGAGGAAGACGAACGACGAGCCGCCGAAGTAGTCGGTGAGGAAACCGATGCGCACCCCGTTGACGACCAGGATGCCGGCCGCGACCGCCTGCGCCGCCAGGCGCAGCGCGGGGCCGACCTCCCACATGTCGTCGAGGAAGCCCACCAGCGTCATGAGGGCGCCGCCGAGAGCGATCGCGAGGAGCTCGACCCGGTAGGAGTCGATGACCTCGGGAGCTACCAGGCTTCCGGCCAGCAAGGCGATGAGGAAGCCCCCCAGTATCGCTATGCCGCCGATGTTGGGGATCGCCCCCCGATGCTGGCGCACCCCGTCGCCGTGCTGGGAGCCGCCCTCCTGAACCGCCCTGATGCGGTGAGCGAACGAGCGGACGTATGGCACAAGGCCCGCCACCGCCGCCAGCGCCACGGCGAACGTCACGACCACCAAGGGCAGGTAGGAGACCAGCGCCGCCTTCACGTCAGCGATCATACGGCCGACCTACGGCGCTCAACGGGTGCCGTAGATGCGGTCGCCAGCGTCTCCCAGCCCGGGGACGATGTAGCCGTGGTCGTTCAGTCGCTCGTCGCGCGCCGCGAGGATGATGTCGACGTCCGGGTGCGCGGACGTGACGGCCTCGATGCCCTCCGGCGCGCCGATGATGCACAGCAGTCGGATGCGCGAGGCCCCCGCCTCCTTGAGCAGGTCGATCGCCGCGACAGCGCTGCCGCCGGTCGCCAGCATCGGGTCGAGGAGGAACGTGTCGCGCTCGTCGATGTCGTTGGGCAGCTTCACGTAGTAGCGCACGGGCTTGAGCGTCTCTGGGTCGCGGTAGAGGCCGACGTGGCCGACCCTGGCGGTCGGGACCATGCTGAGGATCCCGTCGACCATCACGAGGCCGGCACGGAGGATCGCGACGAGGGCGAGCTTCTTGCCGGCCAGGCGCTTGACGCGCGCCTCGGCGACCGGGGTGTCGACCACGGCCTCCTCCAGCTCGAGGTCGCGCATGGCGTCGAAGGCCATGAGCATGCTGACCTCGGTGCACAGCGCCCGGAAGTCCCGCACGTTCGTCTCGGCGTCGCGCATGACGGCGATCTTGTGCTGGATGAGCGGATGTTCGATGACGGTGACCGACACAGGCTACGCCGCCTTCACGCCCTCGGCACGGAGCGCTCTGCGCTCCGCCGGGCCCAATGAACGAGCCGCCCTCGTGGGCGGCTCTCTTGGCGGAGAGGGTGGGATTCGAACCCACGGTGCAGCAGGGCCGCACAACGGTTTTCGAGACCGTCCCGTTCAACCACTCCGGCACCTCTCCGTGCCTGTCCCGGCCACCGCGCACGCAGGCGGGTGCGCGCGGGCACCGCGCGGGCGCTGGCGAGTATAACCCACGGGCGGGCGCCGGTCGTTGCGCGCCGGATGGGCCCGGGGGCATCGTCCAGCGCTCCTGCTTGCGTTCAGTTAGGTGTGTCTCGGGGGGTTCTGCTGTGAGTGTATGTCATGGGGGTCTGGTAGGCGAGGCTCTTGTGGGGTCTGCGTTGGTTGTAGAAGT
>JBIQIQ010000222.1:0-2660 GCA_044507975.1 Deinococcaceae bacterium | reverse complement strand
CCCCCAAACGCATGATCGCGCCCTTACCGAACTGCCTCTCGATCTGAGAGACGGCCATGTTGAGAGCCTGTGCCCTGTCCTTCTCCACGAGGAACCTCCGCCCCTTGAGCGACTCTCGGGCCGCCTAGGATTCACCTTAAATAATAAGGGGAGAAGCCTGCCAGGCGCAACGGATGCTGGACGAGAACGACTGGGCTCAGGCCGAGAGCGCGCTAGGCGAGCAGCGCCTCCCGGACGGCGGCCAGGACCCGGCCGGCGTCGGGGCGGTAGTGGTGCTCGACCGATGTGAATGGCGGGTAGGGAGCGTCCCAGCCGGTCACGCGCGCCACCGGAGACAAGAGGTCGTAGAAGGCGCCCTCCGCGATGCGTGCGGCGACCTCGCCTCCGAACCCGGCGGTGCGAGCGGCCTCGTGCACGACCACGGCGCGGCCTGTCTTGCGGACGGAGGCCAGGACCGTCCGCTCGTCGAACGGCACGAGCGTCTCGAGGTCGACGACCTCGAGCTCCACGCCGTCGCGCGCAGCGACCTCGGCGGCCTGCAGGCACACCTCGACCATGCCTCCGTAGCAGACGAGGGTGAGGGCGTCGCCCTCGCGCACGACCCGCGCCCTCCCCAGCTCGTGCCGGTACGCATCAGCCGGCACCGCCTCCCGGCTCGAGCGGTAGAGCTTGATGGCCTCGAGGAAGAACACCGGGTCGGGGTCGTCGATCGCGGCCAGGAGCAGCCCCTTGGCCCGCGCCGGCGACGACGGCACGACGACCTTGACGCCGGGGGCGGAGGCGAGCAGCGCCTCGGGAGAGTCTGCGTGCTGCTCGGGCGTGTGGACGCCGCCCCCGTAGGCGGCGCGCACGACCAACGGGACCGTGTAGCGGCCACGGGTGCGGTGCCGGTAGCGGCCCACGTGCGACAGCACCTGGTCGAGCGCCGGGTAGAGGAACCCGGCGAACTGGACCTCCGCCACGGGGCGCATGCCGGCCAGCGCCAGCCCGACCGCGTAGCCGACGATGCCCGACTCGGCCAGGGGCGTGTCGTAGACGCGTCGCTCGCCGTGACGTGCCTGGAGCCCGTCGGTGGCCCGGAAGACCCCGCCCATGACGCCGACGTCCTCGCCGAAGACGAGAACGCGGTCGTCGGCGCCGAGCGCCTGGTCGAGGGCCTGGTTGATCGCCTGGACCATCGTCAGCTGCGCGGCCGCGGTAGCGGAGGCCGCCGCCCGAGCCGTCGCCTCAGCGGCCACGGAGGGCATCCCACGCGCGCCGCTGGTCGGGCAGCAGCTCGGCGTAGACCTGCTCGACGATCGACTCCGGCGGCGGCTCGGGGGCCTCGTCGGCCTCGGCGACGGCGGCGTCGAACTCCTGCCTCAGCTCGGCCACGAGCGCCTCCTCGGCCTCGCCCGACCACGCGCCCATGCCCTCGAGAAGCGCCCGCAGGCGCGCGAGGGGCTCGGCCTGCTCACGGAGGCCCGCTTCCTGCTCGTCGCGGTAGCGGCTCGGGTCGTCGCTCGTCGTATGCGGCGCCAACCGGTACGTGAGGGCCTCGATCAGCGTGGGGCCTTCGCCGGCGCGCGCCCTCGCCACCGCCTCCTTGGCGGTGTGCCAGACCGCCACGAGGTCGTTCCCGTCGACCCTCACGCCTGGCATGCCGTAGCCGGCGGCCCGGTCGGCGATGCGCGTGTTGCGCATCTGCCTCTCGGTGGGGACGCTGATCGCCCAGCCGTTGTTCTGAACCACGAACACGACCGGAGCTGAGTAGACGGCCGCGAAGTTGAGCGCCTCGTGGGCGTCCCCCTCGGACGTGCCTCCGTCGCCCACGAACGCGAGCACCACCCAGGGCTCGCCGCGCAGGCTGCCGGCGTGGGCGATGCCCACGGCGTGGGGCAGCTGCGTGGCGATGGGCACGTAGAAGGGCAGGACGCGCACGTCCTCCGGGAACGACCAGCCGGCCGGGTGCGAGCGCCAGTAGAGCAGCGCCGTCGCGAGCGGCAGGCCGTGCGTGATCGCGGCCGCGGACTCGCGGTAGGTGGGGACGAGCCAATCGCCCCCTGCGAGCGCGAGCGCCGCGCCGACCTGCGCCGCCTCCTGGCCCCGGAAGAGCGGGTAGACGCCAAGCCTCCCCTGCCGCTGCAGGGTCACGGCCCGCTCGTCGAACAGCCGAGCCCGGCGCATGGCCGTGTAGCCGCGCACGAGCTCGTCGCGGTCCAGAGGGAGCTTCTCCAGCGCTCTGCCGGCCTCGTCGACGTAGCGGACGGTCGCGGTCACGGGCTTCATCCTAAGGGATGCGGACCTCTAACGAACGGTCGTTCGTGTAGTATCCGGGCATGGCCAGGACGGCGGTTCGACCGGGGCGGCGCGAGGAGATCCTCCAGGCGGCGGGCGAGCTCTTCGGCGAGCGCGGCTACGCCGCCACGGGCATGCGCGAGCTGGCGCATGCCCTCGAACTGCGGGGCAGCAGCCTCTACGCGCACATCTCCGCCAAGGAGGACCTGCTCTGGGAGATCGTCGAGCGGGCCGCCGACGCGTTCGTCGCCGAGGCCGACTCCGTGCCCGACGACCTCCCACCGCCCCAGCGCCTCTCCGGGCTCGTCGCGGCCCACCTGCGCGTGATAACCAAGGGGCTCGACCACGCCACCGTCTTCTTCCAGGACTGGGTTCATCTCTCC
>JBIQIQ010000221.1:0-2670 GCA_044507975.1 Deinococcaceae bacterium | reverse complement strand
GTCGTGTTCGACGACGTGCTGGTCCCCTGGGACCGCGTCTTCCTCATGAACGACGTGCGGCTGGCGAACCGGGCGTACGTCGAGACGGGCGCGGTCCTCCACATGGCCCACCAGGTGATCAACGTGAAGATCGCCAAGGTCGAGGCGTTCCTCGGGGTCGCCAAGAAGGTCGTCGACGCGATCGGCTCCGATCAGTTCCAGCACGTCCAGCAGAAGATGGCGGAGCTGATCATCGTCCTCGAGGTCCTCAAGGGCCTGCGCACCCGGGCGGAGGAGACGGCCGCGCCCGACCGCTGGGGCACGATGACGCCCGGCAAGGACGCGCTCAACGCTGCGCGCAACTACTTCCCCGAGGTCTACCCGCGCATGGTCGAGGTGCTGCAGCTCCTGTCGGCGTCGGGGCTGATCATGATCCCGACCGAGGCCGACCAGGGCGGGCCGATGGCCGACGCGATCGACCGGTTCCTCCAGGCCGCCAACGCGACCGCCCAGGACCGCATCCAGCTCTTCCGGCTCGCCTGGGACATGACGATCTCGTCGTTCGGCGGGCGGCAGAACCTCTACGAGAAGTTCTTCTTCGGCGACCCGGTTCGGACCCAGGCGGCGCTCTACCAGGGCTACGACCTGACGCCGATGGTCGAGCGCGTCGACGCCTTCCTGCAGCGCGCCGCGGAGCCGCGCGACGAGCTGAGGGCGGCTGCCGGGGCGGCCGATTGAGCGTGCCGCTAGTCGATCCCAACCCTCGACCACCGTTCGACGTGCTGCGCGTCTCCCACGTCGAGCTGGGAGCCGCCGACCTGGAGCGCTCGCGGGAGTTCTACGAGGACGCCCTCGGCATGGTCGTGACGGCGCAGGACGAGGACGCGCTGTGGCTGCGCGGCCTCGAGGACGCCTGCCACCACAGCCTGGTGATCCGCAGAGGCAGCCCCGGCACGTGTCTGCGCCTGGGGTTCCGGGTCCGGACGGAGGAGGACCTCGAGGCCGCCTTCACCTACTTCGCCGCTCGCGGGCTGCCGGTCGAGGAGGTGCGGCAGCGCGGTCAGGGGCGTACGTTGCACGCGCGCGACCCGTTCGGCGTGCCCCTGGCCTTCTACGAGCGCCAGGACGGCGTCCAGAGGCAGCTGCAGAGCTACGACCGCTACCGCGGGGCGGCGGTCCAGCGCCTCGACCACGTCAACGCCTACGCCGCCGAGCTACAGGCGACCTACGCCTGGCTCGCCGGCGACCTGGGCTTTCGGGTCAGCGAGTACACCGAGACCGAGGAGGAGAGGCCCAGGCTGTGGGCCGTGTGGCTGCACCGCAAGGGCAACGTCCACGACATCGCCCTCACGAACGGGTTCGGGCCGCGGTTGCACCACGTCGGGCTGTGGGTACGCGGCGAGATGGACGTCATCCACGCCTGCGACGTCCTGGCGGCCTCCGGGAGGAGCGGGTCCATCGAGCGTGGCCCCGGGCGCCACGGCATCTCCAACGCGTTCTTCCTCTACCTGCGCGACCCCGACGGCCACCGCGTCGAGCTGTTCACCGGCGACTACCGCACGCTCGACCCGGAGTTCACGCCCATCCGGTGGACGCTCGACGACCCGCGGCGGCAGACGCTCTGGGGGCACCCGGCCCCGCGGAGCTGGTTCGAGGAGGGCAGCCCGTTCGAAGGCGTCGAGCCGAGGGAGCCCGAGCTGACGGTAAGGCCGGCGGTCGCGAGATGACTCGCGCCGCCGTTCGCGTGACCAAGGGAGGAAAGTGCATGAGAAGAGCGTTGCCGACACTCCTAGCCGCCTTGCTGCTCCTGACCCCTTCGGCTCTGGCCCAGACCCTCCGTATCGGCGCGGCCGCCGCCGCGACGGGCGCCGCCTCTGCGTTGGGCGAGCCGGAGGCGAACACCTTCCAGATGCTCCAGGACCAGCTCAACGCGGCCGGCGGCATCGGCGGCGTGCCCGTCGAGATCATCTTCCTCGACACCGCCTCCGACACCGGACAGGCCGTGACGAACGTCAGCCGTCTGATCCAGGAGTCAGGCGTCCACGTCGTCATCTGCTGCACGATCTCGGCCAACAGCCTGGCGATCATCGACACCGTCCAGGAGGCCGGCGTCCCGAACATCAGCCTCGCGGCCGCCGCGAACATCATCGAGCCGGTCGACGAGCGCTACTGGGTCTTCAAGACCCCGCAGACCGACCGCCTGATGATCCGCGGCATCGTCCAGGACATGGTCGCGAACGGCATGTCCACGCTCGCCTACCTCGCGATCGACGACGCGTACGGGGAGGGCGGCCTCAACGAGCTCAACGCGGCCCGCGAGGGCACGGACATCGAGGTCGTGTCGATCGAGCGCTACGGCAGGTCCGACACCAACGTCACCGCACAGGTGCTCTCCGCCATCCGCACGCAACCCGACGCCGTCCTCATCTGGGGGGTCGTGCGCGACACCGCGCTCGTCGTCGAGGAGCTCGTCAACCGCGGGTACGAGGGGCAGATCTACGTCAGCCACGGCGTCGGCAACCCGAGCTTCCTCGAGCTCGCCGGCGACGCGGCCAACGGCGTGCGCCTGCCGATCGGCCCGATGATCGTCGTCGACGAGCTGTCGGCCGACAACGAGATCGCGCCGGTGGCGGCCGCCTACGTCAACGAGTACGAGGCGCTGTTCGGCGCCGGGACCGCCAGCACCTTCGG
>JBIQIQ010000220.1:0-2675 GCA_044507975.1 Deinococcaceae bacterium | reverse complement strand
GAGGCGTCGTGGAGGGGTAGGTCGAGGCCGACGGCCAGGTCGAGACCCAGGCGCTCATGGCGGTAGCCGAGGCTCTCCCGGAACGACACGCGCGGCAGGAGGGCTCTCTCGGCGTCGAGCAGCGCGGCCGCGGCCGCTTCGACGCCGTGCAGCTCGGGCAGGGACGTGCGCTGGGCCGTGGCGAAGGCTACGAGGTAGGCATCGAGGCTGGAGAGGACCGTAGCGGGAGGCGCCGACCCGAGGGTCGCGGGAGCGCAGCAGACGACCAGGACGGTGAGCGCGGCGCGCGACAGGCGCCTCATGGGCCGCCGCGGCCCCACGAGCTCGAGATCAGGTCGAAGCGGACCGTGAAGAGCTCGCCGTCTCGGTCGACGAGCAGCGCGGGCTGCAGGGCCGCGGCACCGGCGTCCTGCGGCAGCCGTGCGGCCGGGTCGAACACGACCGCGAGCCGCAGCGCCCGCCCGGAAGGGAGCGCGGCGTCGATCGCGATCGGGAGCGGCTCGAGGTCCGCGAGGCTGCTCGGGAACCCGCCGTCCGGCAGGAGGTACGCCTCGAAAGCCAGCTCACGCAGCTCCTCGAGCGCCGCGAGCCCGACCACGCGCACCGGCCCGGCCTCGGAGTTGGTGAGTACGAGCTCCACGTACTGGGCCGGCGGGTACCCGGCTGGCCCCACGTCGCCTCGCGAGACGCGGTCGACGGAGCTGGTGACGCCCAGCGCCCTGCCGGGGTAGGCGGGGGCGGCCGGGCGGTGGAACGCGGCCTCCACCACGACCTCCTCTGTCCCTGCGGCGCCAGTGAAGCGGAGCACGACGCTCCCCCGGCACGTCTCTCCGGGCGCCAAGCCGGGCCCCGCGGCGCCGCCGATGACCAGCCTCAGGTCGAGCACGCTACCGTCGGCCTCGGCGCTCAGGGCGCCGGGGCGGAGGCAGCTCACGGAAGCGGTCGCGGTGACGGCGTCCCACGCGCCCATCCGGGGCGGCGGGAGCCTCACCAGGGCCTCGAGGGGCGCCCCGCCCGCGGCATCGACCGTCTGGTGATGGACCGCTACGAGGCGCTCCTGCGCGCTGGCGGCCGAGCCGAGCAGGGCGGCCAGCAGGGTGAGGGCACGGACGGCCGCCCGGTGGGAGGCCGGACGGCCCGCGCGGTGAGCGGGCCGTCCTGGCGAGCGTGTCGCCATCAGTTGCCGAACACCTCTACGGGCGAGTAGCGCGTCCAGAGGTTCTCCTTGCGACCGTAGTCGCGCCTGCCGGTGTCCTCGTCCGTGCCGTCGCTGAAGACGTCGTAGAGGGCCATCGTCGTCGTCTGGTACTGACGCATCTCGCCCTTGTAGAGCTTGAGGCGCCAACCGGGGTCGAGCGTGCCGGAGATGTTCACGGTCTTGGGGCAATGGTAGGTCGTGCCGATGTTGACGCTGAACCCGCTCGTGATCCCCACGCCGCCCGACGTCCATCTGTAGCGACAACCGTCGCTGAGCGTGTAGGAGTAGTTCTTCGGCTTGACGCCCGAGACGTTCGAGAGCTCCGTGACGATCGCGTAGGCGAGCTGCTCGACGGGGTTGTCCACCTGCTTCACCTTGCGCCACTCGGTGCCGATCCAGTAGACGGGCTCCGGGCCGCTCGGCTCCTCGGGGCACTTGCCGATGCAGCGGCCGCCCGTCACGGTGGCGAGCTCCGAGGCCGGCAGGGGACGCAGGGCGAGACCGCTCGCGGTGCCGCCCAGGGCAGGGCTGCCCCACAGGACCGCCAACGCCGAGACGAACAGCCAGAGGAGAAGACGCTTCACTCGATGCTCCTTTCGGTAGAGGCTTCAGGTCGACCTCGGACGGTGGCGGCCTCCTCTCGCGAGCGCGGCGACGCCGCAGGCGAGGAACGCGTTGAGGCCGCCGTGCCACTCACCAGCGGAGACGTACGGCGTGACCCCTGACCCAGCTCGGAGCTCGGCCGACAGGGCGCCGTAGACGAGGGGCGGCAGACCGGCGCTCACGCGACCGGAGGGGTCGACGAAGGCCGACGGCCCGGTGTTCGCGGCGAGCACGACCGGCACCCCCGACTCGACGGCGCGCATACGCGCGGCTCGCAGGTGGAGCTCCGGCACGTGTGAGCCGGCGGCGAACGCGTCGTCGGTCAGCACGGCGAGCGCGCGAGCGCCGGCGCGAACCGCGGCCCGCGCATCGGAGGGGAAGAGCGCGTCGTAGCAGACGAGCGGCGCGACGGCGAGGCCTCCCACCGACACGACGACGGGACCGGGACCGGCCTCCAGGCCGCGCTCGCCGACGGGAACGAGGCGGCGTTTGGCGTAGGCGTGGACCGCAGAGCCGTCCCGGAAGAGGAACGCTGAGTTGGTGCGCTCCCTCCCGCCGCCCAGGGCTCCGACGGCCGGCGCGCCGAAGAGCACGGCGCTGGCGCCCACTCGCTCGGCGAGGGCCGCCGCCACCGACGCTGCGCTCGCGGCCGTGACGGGTCCGGGCCAGGCCGCCTCCGGGAGCACGATCAGGTCGGCGGCGGCGCGGCCGTCGAGGGTTCCCAATAGGCGCTCGAGCAGCCAGGCTCGCGCCGACGGCGAGCGTGAGGCCGCGAAGTAGGCTGCGTCGGTGAGGTCGGGCTGGACGATCGTCACGCTCAGCTCAGGTCCGGAGCGCGACTCCGCGGCCCCCGGAAGCGCTACCGCACCGGCTA
>JBIQIQ010000219.1:0-2686 GCA_044507975.1 Deinococcaceae bacterium | reverse complement strand
CCTTCGGTCACCGACTCCGCTGATACCAGTCTCGCCATGTGAGCTCCAGGGTGAGTGGCGCGCCGGCCGAAGCGGCTGGCGGCCCTGGCGAGGATAGCAGCCGACCGCCCCCTATACTCGCCAGGTGGCGCCGTCAGGGTTGGAGCTTCGTCGCGCGCGCGCCGCGGATGCGCCTTCCGTGACGAGGCTGCTCGAGGGGATCTACGCCGAGCAGCGCTACTTCGTGGGGGACGGACCGGCTCCGTCCGCCACGCTCGCCGCTCGCATCTCCGCCGACGACGAGGCCCGCTCTTGCTACCTGGTGGCGGTCCAGTCCGGGCGCGCCGTCGGCTGGCTCGAGCTGCACCGCTCGCCGGCCTGGAGGCTGCAGCACGTCGCCGTCCTCACCCTGGCCGTGTCCCGGTCGCAGAGGCGGAGGGGCGTGGGGCGCGGCCTGATGCGGCTGTCCTACGAGTGGTGCCGGGAGGTCGGGGTGCGCAAGCTGAGCCTCCACGTGCGCGCGGGCAACGCGGGCGCCATCGCCCTCTACGAGTCTGAGGGCTTCGTGCTGGAGGGCCGCGAGGTCGGCCAGGTACGGCTGAGGTGGGGCGAGGACGAGTTCGAGGACAACCTCGTGATGGGGAAGTGGCTCGGAGACGCCCCTGAGGGCGGGTAGACTGCCGGCGTGAGCGGCGCCACGGCCGACGCCTTCGAGTGGAGCGAGCAGCGCGTCGCGCTCTTCGTCGACACCCAGAACCTGTTCTTCGCCGCGCGCGACCTCCGACGGGCGGCGGTCGACTACGAGCGCCTGCTCGAGGTCGCCGCGCGCGGACGGCGCATGGCGCAGGCCACCGCCTACGTCGTCGAGCGCGACGGCGACAGCTCCAACCACGGCTTCGCCCTCAAGCTCACGTCGCTCGGCTACCGCGTCAAGCGGCTGAAGGTGCGCGTCCGGGTCGGCGAGGACGACCGGCAGGTGCTGGAGGGCGACTGGGACCTCGGCATCGCGGTCGACGTCGTGCGCGCCCTGGGCCGCTGCGACGTGGTGGCGCTGGCGACCGGCGACGCCGACTTCGTGCCGCTCGCCCAGCTTGCCCAGGAGCGCGGTGCCCGCGTCGAGGTGCTGGCGTTCCGCGACTTCGCCGGGCACGAGCTGCAGGACGCCTGCGACCGGTTCGTCGACCTCGGCCAGGTGGAGCGGATCTTCCTGCCGGCGCGCTGAGCGCCTCAGTCGGTCGGGACGGGCGCCTTCCGCGGCGCGTCGCTCCACACCTTCCAGGGAGCGTGGCCGGAGGCCCACATCTCCTCGAGCATCTGCTTCTCCTTGAGGGTGTCCATGCACGACCAGAAGCCGAAGTGGCGGTAGCCCAGGAGCTGCCCGTCCCGCACCAGCCTGTCGATCGGCTCCTTCTCCCACACGCTCGCGTCGTCGTCGATGTAGTCGAGCGCTTGGGGCTCGAGGACGAAGAAGCCGCCGTTGATCCAGCCCTCGCCCTCCTCTGGCTTCTCGTGGAAGTTCTCGACCTTGTCGCCTTCGAAGGTCAGGTTGCCGAAGCGAGCCGGCGGCCTCACGGTCGTGACCGTCGCGATACGCCCATGCGAGCGGTGGAAGGCGGCCAGGTCGCGGAGGTCGACGTCGGCCACGCCGTCGCCGTACGTGAAGAAGAACGGCTCGCTCGGGGTCAGCCACGGCGCGAGCCGCTTGAGGCGCCCACCCGTCATGGTGCTCAGGCCGGTGTCCACGAGATGGACCTTCCACTTCGGCTGGTTGCCGTCGTGGATCGTCGCGGCGCCCGTGGAGAGGTCGACGGTGATGTCGTTGTGGATGGCGTAGAAGTTGAGGAAGTAGTCCTTGATCGCCTCGCCCTTGTAGCCCAGGGCGATGATGAACTCCTCGACGCCGCCCGCCTCGAAGATCTTCATGATGTGCCAGAGGATCGGCTTCCCGCCGACCTCGACCATCGGCTTGGGCCGGACCGTAGTCTCCTCGGCGAGCCGGGTGCCGAAGCCGCCGGCCAGGATCACAGCCTTCATGCCTTCACCTCCGCGCGCGCCCCGTCGGCCGACGCGAAGTGGCGCGCCTGCCGCGTGCGCAGCTCGTCGATCAGCCGTCCTGCGGGCAGCTCGACGTCTTGGTACGTGATCACCTCGTCCTTGGCGACGGCGCGCTTGAGGCGGCAGCCCTCGGCGACACCGATCGGCAGGAGGGCGAGGCGCTCGGTCTCGGCCGCCGTCTCGCACTGGCCGTAGGTCATGTACTCGCCCAGGCCGTCGAGCACCTCGCCGGCCGCCAGGTCGCGCTTGGCGGTCGTGACGACCTCCACGCGCATCGGTCCGGCCGGAGCCAGCGCCGCGTCGCCGAACAGCACGGCGCGGGCCAACGACGTCGGGACCTCGAAGTGGCACAGGTGGTAGGGGGTGTAGAAGCTGTAGAGGGGACCCTCGCCGAGCTTGTAGAGGTTCAGGTAGTGGCGCTGCTTCGGGTCGTCGTGAGTGGCGAAGACGAACACGCCGGGGCCCGGTTGGGCGCCCACTAGGTAGTCGACGACGCCGCCGAGCGCTCGCAGGGTCTCGACGTCGTAGTACCTCACGGCGGCGTCGACGTGCTCGCGGTGGTCGCGCCCCATCATCCCGCGCCTCTCCACCGTGAACCCGAAGGCGTTGGCCACGTTCGCCTGCTCGAAGCTGATCTTCGTGCCGTCGGCGA
>JBIQIQ010000218.1:0-2735 GCA_044507975.1 Deinococcaceae bacterium | reverse complement strand
TCGAGAATGCCGGGCAGGCGGAAGGCCAGCGGCAGGTGCAGCGACTCCTCGTACGGCACCTGCTTGTTCCTGAGGCCCTGGCTGTAGCCCATCTCGCCGTGGTCGGTGAGGAACACGACGAGGGTGCGCTCCTCCTGCCCGCTCGCCGCGAGCCAGTCGAGCAGGCGGCCGACGTTGGCGTCGAGGTTGGCGATGAGCCTGTAGTAGCCCGCGAGCTGCGTGCGAGCGGCTCGCTCGTCTGCTGCCGGCACGTTCGGCCTCAGGGTCAGCCGTTCGGGATCGAACATCGCCTCGTACGCCGCCGGGACCGGGTATCCCGGGGTGCTGGGGTCGCCTCCGGCGCCCGGATGTGGGCTCTCGTAGCTCACCACGTGGAACCAGGGGCCCTCGCCGTGCGACAGGCCGCTGAGGTACTCGATGCTCAGGTCGGTGAGCGCGTCGGTCTGGTAGCCCTCCAGCTTCTGCGGCACCACCTTCTCCCCAGTGCAGATGTAGGTCTCCAGGTAGTTGTTGGAGATGTTGAAACCGAACCAGTCCTCGAAGCCTCCGCGGAAGCGCGGGTGGACCCAGAAGTCCTGTCCGATCCAGCCTTGCGGCGTGACGTACGCGGCTCCCGACTCGGGTGCGAGGTGCCACTTGCCCACCCAGGAGGTCCGGTAACCCGCAGCAGCCAGCGCGTGCGCGATCGTAGGGACGCTCGGGTCGAGGAAGTCGCCATGGCGCAGCACGCCGTTCCGTCTCGGCCCGAGCCCCGAGACCAGCCCGGCCCGGTAGGGCATGCAAACCGGGTAGTGGCTGATTGCGTTCGTGCACCAGGCCCCGTCGGCGGCGAGCCGGTCGATGTTGGGGGTAACCGCGTTCGGGTCGCCGCTCGCACCCACCGCGCAGTAGCGGAGCTGGTCCGCCATGATCCACAGGACGTTGGGGGGCCTCAAGCAGCCATCCGCTCCAGCTTCGCCATGTCGAGCTCGCACCCGAGCCCGGGGGCCTCCGAGATGCGCGCCGTGCCGCCGTCGAGCTCGAGCCCGCCGCGGATCGGCGTGTCGGCGAACCAGAGGTGGCCCTCGGCGTCCACGGGGTAGTGATCCCGGAGGGCTGCTGCCAGGTGGCAGTGGGCCGTGTCGCCCAGCTTGGTGAACGGCATGGTGTCGAGCGAGATGCCGACGCCCTCCGCCTCGCATATCGCCGCGATCCGCATGGCGTTGAGGTACCCGCCGACGCGGTTCATCTTCAGCACGATGCGGTCGGCCGCCCGGTGCTTCACGACCTGGAGCATGGCCTCGGGGGAGACCACCGTCTCGTCCAAGATCAGGGGAACGCTGATCGCGTCACGCACGTACCCGTGACCGACGAAGTCGAGGTGGTGCAGAGGCTGCTCGATCGAGAGGTTGGGGTAGTAGCGGTCCTGGGTCAGGCTCGCCACGGCTCGGACGGCGAACTTGGCGGTCTGCCAGGACTGGTTCGAGTCGGCGTCGACGTACACGTCGCTGGGCACCGCCTCGAGCACCGCCCTGAGCATCCCGAGCTCGTGCTCCATGTTCCTGACGCTGTACCCGTCGAGGATGAACGAGTCTCCGACCTTGACCTTCAAGCCCTTGAAGCCCCGGGCCACGAAGTCGAGGGCGGCCTCGACCTTCGCCTCGGCCGTCTCCTCGTAGAGGTTGGTCAGCATCTCGAACTCGGTCCGGTACGCGCCCCCTAGCAGCTTGTAGACCGGTACCCCGTAGGCCCGGCCGGCGAGGTCGTGGAGCGCCATGTCGATCGCCGCCCTGGCCGGGTGGGTGCCGGGCGGCTTCTCGCCCACGACAGGGTGCAGGAGACGGTGGACCGCGTGGAAGTCCAGCGGGTCGGCGCCGGCCAGGACCTGTCCGGCGGCCTCGAGCCAGTCGACGAGCGTGCCCCGCGTCTGGTTGAAGTACGAGCGGATCGTCGCGGCCTCGCCCAAGCCGTAGACGTCCGTGTCGGTGTTAAGCCGTATCAGGACCGTGTCGACGCGCGCGATCTTCGAGAGCTCGTCCTCCTGGCGGTAGCCGGTCTTGACGGGCTGCATGCTGATGGGGAAGACGTCCAGGCCGGTGATCTTCATCGGCTCATCTCCAGTCGGGCGGCAGGAGCGCCGCGGCGTGCTGTGGGAAGGCGGCGAGCAGCCGCACGGTGGCCTCGACGTCCGCCAGGTGACAGAGCTGGACCGTCGAGTGCATGTAGCGGGTCGGCGCCCCGATCGTGGTCGCCCAGGCGCCCAGGTTGCGCCTCTGCATCTCCGAGGCGTCCGTGGCTCCTCCGATGTTGCGCTGGTAGGGGATGCCGCGGGACTCGCAGGTCTCGAACAGGCCCGCGAGCAGCCCCGCGCTCCCGATCGTGCGGTTGTCCATCAGGTAGATCCCCGTGCCAGCGCCCAGCTCGCACTGGCGCTCGACTGCTGCGGCGTACGGGGTGTCGCTGGGCAGGCTGCCGTCGATCGCGACGGCGATGTCCGGCTTGACCGCGTGCGCGGCGGTCGGGATCCCTCTGACCCCGACCTCCTCCTGCACCGAGCTGACGGCGTAGACGTCCACGTCGGAGTCCTCCAGCCGCTTCATCGCCTCGATGAGGCAGAAGACCCCCACGCGGTCGTCGAAGTTCCTGCCGACGACGACGTCGTCGTTCAAGCTCTCGAAGCCGGCGGCGAACGTGACGACGTCGCCGACATGCACGAGGTCCCTCACCGCCGGACCTGGCAGGCCGAGGTCGATGTA
>JBIQIQ010000217.1:0-2748 GCA_044507975.1 Deinococcaceae bacterium | reverse complement strand
GGGCTGGGAGGTCGTCGACAAGCTCTTCGCCGAGGACCCGGCGGTCAACGGCGGCTTCGGCTCGGGCGTCGCGCTCGACTACCCGTACGCGGTGGTGGCGGCCAAGTACGACGACGAGCTGGGCCAGAACACCGGCGCCGTCTACGTCTTCCGGCACGACGGCGCCGACTGGCACCAGCTCGTGAAGCTGGCGTCGCCGGCGCCGACGGTGGAGGCGTACTTCGGTTGGAGCGTCGACATCAGCGGCGACCACCTCGTGGCCTCGCAGCTCGGCGCCGAGGTGCTCACGGTGGTGTTCGAGAGGTAGCGGGCCCGCCCCTCAGTACCGCGTGATGCCCGCCAGACCGCCGAGCTCCTCGGTCAGGCGCCGCTCGGCTTCGCCCTCGACGAACTCGAGCTCGGCTCCCGACTGCTCCACCATGCCGGGCAGCGCTTTGAGGAGCGGCACCTCCTCGACCTCCTGGTCGGGGCTCAGCACTGCCGCCTCCTCGCGGCTCACGGCCACACGGCCGTCGGCGGCGCGGTAGACGGACCTGTCTAGCGCCCACGGGGCGATGACCGTCTGGAGCCGGTGGTCCTGGAGGAGGCTCAGCGTCTCGGCGAAGCCCGTGACGCCGCGCTCGCGCACCTCGTCGAGCAGCGCCAGCTCGTGCTGGTTCTCGATCTCGGCGATCAGCTCGCTGGCGTGCGGCAGCCAGCCGCTGGCGTCGCCGTCGGGGTCGGACGGAGGCGGCATCTCGCCCGCCAGCCGCTTCTCCAGGCCGTTGCCCATCTCGGCCCTGAAGGCCGCCAGCGGCTCCGGCGTGCCGGAGAGGATGATGCGGTCGACGCCGGCTTCGGACAGCGCCTTCTCGAGGTCGGGCATCAGCCCGCGGAACAGGCGCGCCGTGGACTCGCGCATCTTGTCGCGGAAGCGGTCGGTGGCCGCTCCGCCCCGCGCCGAGACGCTGCGGCCGGTGGCTGGGCTGCTCATCGCCTCGCGCTTCTGGGCCCAGTCGTAGGTCTCGGCGTCCCACTCGAACTCCGCCACCTCGGCGATCTGACCCAGGAACGCCTCGAAGACCCTCACGCGGTCCTGGCTCACGGAGACGACGGCGTAGCGCTCCTTCTGGTCGAGCACGAAGTGGAGCGGCGCGGTGAAGGGGGCGCCCCAGTGAGCCAGCGCGAGGTCGCTGCGGTCGAGCATGGGGAGCCGCGTCTGGAGGTAGTGCGCCTCGAAGAACTCGCTCGGGTCCTCGCCGGCGAAGACGACGAGGCTGCGGCCCTGGGCCCTCCCGTGGTGCTTGGTGAGCTGCTTGGTTACCGCGTCGATGTAGGCCTTGTCCAGCCCGATGCCGCGCAGCGTCTCGGCGGTGCGGAGCTTGACGGAGTTGCCTTGGTTGTCGGGGTTCGCCGGGTTGACGTCGAGGTAGAGCGAGAGGACTGGCTCTTCGTGGCTCTCCGCGGCTTCCAGGGCTCGCGCGAGGTTCTCTCCGATCATGTGGGCCTCCTCCGGGGGCGCGCCTATTCGGCGGGCCCGGTGCTGCCCTCAATGAAGCATCCGGTCATGTGGAGCGGGGTAGTGAGGGGCAGTCTCCGGAGACTCCGAGCACGCGTCCGGCCAAGCCAGGAGGGCGATTTCCGGGCCAGCAGTCGGATCCGAAGCGCGAATCGAAACGGTGCTACCATCCGGCCACGGGGGTGACCATGAAGTACCGCGTACTCCTAGAACAGGATGAAGACGGCATCTTCGTTGCCGTTGTTCCCTCACTTCCTGGTTGTGTTTCGCAAGGACGAACACGTGATGAAGCCATCAGGAACGTTCAGGAAGCGATGCGAGGCTACATCGATAGCCTCGTTCACCACGACGAGCCGATCCCGCCGGCCATAACAGAAGAGTTTGTGGAAGTACCGGCCTGAGCAAGCTGCCCTCCATCTCTGGTACGCGCGCCATCCGGGCGTTTGAACGCCTCGGTTACCAGGTGGACCGACAACGGGGAAGCCACGTGATCCTGCGCCACTCTGATGCTCCTTTCAGGAGGCTAGTTGTGCCGGCCCACGACCCGCTTGCGAAGGGAACACTGCGGGCCTTGATTCGAGAAGCCGGAGTCACGGTCGACGAGTTCTTGGCACTGCTCTGAGAGGGAACAGAGTGATGAAGGTCCGTTTGACGCTGACGGTCGACGAGGACGTCTGGAAGGCTGTGAGGGCCCGCGCAATCCGCACCGAGGACCGCATCGGCGACGACTACGCCACGACCTAACCCTTCAAACCAGGCCTGCTCCGGTAGACGCGCGTGACGTCGGGGATGCGCCCGATGTTGTCCTTGACGTACTCGATCTCGGCGTGGTCCTTGACGTCGATGCGGAACATGATGCGCGCGTTCATGTGCGAGTTGACGTCGGCCTGCACCCGGAACGCGCTCTTGTTCATGCTGCTGATCACGTCGAGGACGTCCTTGAGGAGGCCGGGGCGGTCGACGGCGATGACCTCGATGTCGACCGGGAACACCTCGCCCGCCGGCGTGTCCCACGTGACGTTGACGAACCGGTCGGCGTCGGTCTCCATCAGGTGCTTCACGTTCGGGCAGTCGACGCGGTGCACGGAGATGCCGCGGCCGCGCGTGACGTAGCCGATGACGTCGTCTCCCCTCACCGGGCTGCAGCAGTTGGCGATGTTCGCGGGCGCGTCGAGGCCGTCGACGTACACGCCCGAGACGCTCTTGCGCGGATGCTCGGCCGGCTGCTGCGGCTTCCGGTCCTTGACGAG
>JBIQIQ010000216.1:1160-2787 GCA_044507975.1 Deinococcaceae bacterium | reverse complement strand
TGCCATCTGCCGAAGGCTTCACTAGCGATCTGCCGCCGCCGGCCGGGGACGCGTCGGCTCGCCTGGTCCAGGGACTACGTCGCGGCGCTGACCAGGCGCGACGTGCTGGACATCGCACGGGTCACCTCCACGGAGGCGCTGGCACGCCTCATGCAGGTCGCCACATCCCACACGGTGGGCTCAGCGGTCCTGGAGCCACCACTCGGCTGGCTCGAGCAGGAACCGCCCGACGTCCACGCCGTCACCGCCCACGAGCAGCGCCTGCTGGGGCGAGAACGCCTCGACGAACGCGTCTACGCCGGGCAGGCGCTCGGGGGAACGCGAGCTCTTCACCTCCAAGGCGACTAGTCTCTTGCCCGACTTGACCACGAAGTCGACCTCTCTGTTCCGCTCGCGCCAGTAGAAGAGGTCGAGCCGACCCGCTGCGGCCGCGTTCGCCAGGTGGGCGCCGACCGCGGACTCCATGAGGCGGCCCCATAGCTCCCCGTCCGAGCGCACCTCATCGAAGCTCAGTCCCCACAGCGCGGTCATCAACGCCGTGTTGAGCACCTGGAGCTTGGGGCTGGAGGCGCGGCTGCGGGCGGCGTCCCCTGCGAACTTCTGGAGCCCCGTCACGAGACCGGCCCCCGACAGCAGGTCCAGGTAGCCGGCCAGGGTGGTGGTGTTGCCAGCGTCCTGGAGCTGCCCGAGCATCTTGTTGTAGGAGAGGACCTGGCCGGAGTAGCGACATGCCAGCTCGAAGAGCCGCCTGAGCAAGGCGGGCTTGTCGATACGAGTGAGGAGCAGCACGTCGCGCGAGATCGTCGTCTCGATCAGCGAGTCGAGGACGTACCGCCGCCAGCGTTCCGGCTCCTGGCTGAGAGCTGCGGCGCCGGGGTAGCCGCCGAAGTACAGGTAGCTCTCGAGGTCGAAGCCGAACGCTTCGCGCATCTCACCGAACGACCAGTGGCGGGCGTGCAGCACCTCGAAGCGGCCGGCGAGGCTCTCGGTGAGTCCGCGCTGCACGAGCAGGGGCGCCGACCCGAGCAGGACGACCCTCAGGTCTCGCTTGGCGCGGGTGTCCTCGTCCCACAGTCGCTTCACCGTCTCGGACCAGCCCGTGACCTTCTGTACCTCGTCGAGGACCAGCACGCCGCCCTCGAGCCGCGCCGCGTCCCACTGCTGCTGGATCCACCCGGAGCCGCGCAGGGTCGGCTCGTCGGCGCTGGCGAAGCGCACCGGCACGTTCAGCGCCTCGGTCGCCTGTTGGACCAGCGTCGTCTTCCCCACCTGCCGGGGGCCCGTCACCACTTGGATGAAGCGACGTGGCTCCGCCAGTCGGCGTACGAGCTCGGCGACTTGAGGCCTCTCGAAGTGGTTCGCGCGAACGCTCATCGTGTTGAGTAATTTTACTCAATGTATTGAGCAAAGTGTTGAGACGCACCTCACGCGTGCCCATCTCGACGCCGGAGGCGGACACGAGGGATCTGCGCCCGCCGCTAGACCGCTCGGTTCGATTGACGGCGACGAGGAGCGGGCCTATCCTCGGGACACCCTTGGATTCTAAGGGTAATCGGTGGCCCTCACGGGCCGCGCCCAGCCATACGCAGCTCCCCCGGATCGAGGTCCCATGCGTCCGCCCGTCCTC
>JBIQIQ010000216.1:0-1060 GCA_044507975.1 Deinococcaceae bacterium | reverse complement strand
CACTCGTACTTCAGCTTCGGCGCCGGCACGGCCAGCCCCACCAGCCTCGTGAAGCGCGCTGCCGAGCTCGGCTACCGCTACGTGGGCCTCGCCGACGACCTCAACGTCACCGGCGGCGTCGAGCTGTTCCAGGCCGCGCACGAGCACGGCGTCAAGGCGCTGATCGGCGCCACAGTGCCGGTGAGGGTGGAGGACGACGTCTACCCGCTCGTCGCTCTGGCCGCCTCGCGCGAGGGCTACGCCACCCTCTGCCGCCTCGTCACGCGGGCCCACGAGCGGGAGGAGAAAGACGTCCCCTTCCCCGTCCTGCTCGCGCACACGCACGACGTCGTGCTCCTCACCGGCGGCCGCGACGGGCTGCCGTCGCGGCTGCTCGCGCAGCGTCGCGTCAGCGAGCTGGAGGGGCTCCTGCGCCAGCTCGGGGGCGCGTTCGGCGACCGCCTCTACGTCCAGCTGTTCCACGACCGCTACCGCTGGGACGGCCGTCGCGCACGCGTGCTGCGGCGCCTGGCGCAGAGCCTCTCCCTGCCGGTGATAGCCGCGCCGGAGGTGCGCTACCGCGACCGAGACGACTACCGCCTCTACGACGCCATGGTGTGCGGGCGCCTGGGCGTGAGCGTCCAGGAGCCCCACGCCAAGCGCCCCCAGAACGCCTGCCAGCACCTCCCCTCGCCCGACGAGGTCATGCGGCGCCTGCCGTTCCCAGAGGCGGCCCTCAACGCCGACTGGGTCGCCGAGCGCTGCTCCTTCGAGCTGCTGCCCGAGCGCCTCGTCCCGCCCAAGGCCCGCGTGCCGGACGGGCGCGCCGCCGAGGAGCACATCGAGGAGCGCTGCTACGCCGCCCTGCTCGAGCGCTACGAGGGCGACTCCCTGACCACCGCGCGGCAGCGGCTCGAGAAGGAGCTCGCGACGATCCGCGCGCTGGGGCTGGCCGACTTCTTCCTCGTCGCGGCCGAGGTCACCGACCACTGCCGGCAGCGCGGCATCCTCGCCGCCGGGCGCGGCTCGGCGGCGGCGAGCATCGTCTGCTACCTGCTGGGCGTCACGCAGGCCGACCCCC
>JBIQIQ010000215.1:0-2790 GCA_044507975.1 Deinococcaceae bacterium | reverse complement strand
ACCCGGTCAAGGACGAGGAGGGCCGCTCGAACCCCGAGGTGCCGCTCTTCCTGGCCCTGAGGGCGCGGCGAGCCCCGGCGTCTTGACCCCGCGGTCGGGGCGCGGGCCCGGTGACGCCGCGGCGGCCTTGCCCTAACATGCCGCTATGTCTGGACCGCGGCGCCACGCAGAGAGCGCGCTAGCGGCGGCCTTCCTCGCCCTCTGCTCGCTGTACGCCGCCGCGCAGGATGCGGCTCCGCTCGTACTCGAGGTCCTCGACTGCCGCGTCGCTCACAGCCTGCCGGCGCCGCCAGCCGTGGCGAGCGAGGGCGGCTTCGCCTTCGCGTTCGAGTCCCTGGGCGGCACCGCCGCAGACGGCCGCGCCTGCACGGTCTACCGCCTGCGCAACCTGGCAGGCAGCCCTCCCACGCCCGTGAGGTGGGTGGCCGGCTCCGACGTCCTGGTCGACGGCGCGCGCCTCGCGCGCTGCGGCGAGGAGGGGGACTGCGCCTGGTTCGAGGTCGCCCGTTACTTCGAGGGTGACGTCGTGGACGGGAACACGGTGCTCGGCTACGGTCTCAACGCCGACTCGTTCCACGCGGTGACCCCCGGGCTGGTGGGGTTCCCGGCGCCCGACGTCGATGCCGCGGCGGCGAGCGTCGGCACCGAGCTGGTGGGCGTGTTGGTCGACTCCGAGGGGAACGAGGTGCGGCTCGACCTCGTGGTGAAGTCCCGCTTCGAGCGCACGGACTCGGGTCTCACGCTCGTCTACGAGGCCACCTCGGACGACCCCGGCCAGCTCGACGGGCGCGACTTCGTGTTGGCCTGGGAGGCGCTGGACCTTCTGCTCGACCCGGCTGGAGGGCTGGGTGGCCCGTTCGCCTCGCTGGCGACGGGTGCCCGGGTGCCGGCCACCCACGCGGAGGAGGGCGCCGTGAGCGTGCGCGTACCCGCAGGGTCCGCCGTCTTCCGCGACCTCCTCCGGCTGACCGTGAGGGAGCCGGGAGCCGACGGCGACGCGCTCCTCACCGTGATGCTGCCCGCCTTCCTGCCGGAGCGCTGAGGGCCGTGACCGAGAAGGCAGGCGGCGCCAAGAGGACCGACGCGCGGGCGGTGCTGGGAGCCGGCTCGAAGGCCTACGGCTGGGTCAAGAACGCTCTGGGCTTCTACGGCACGGCGGTCACCCTGGTGCAGCTCGTGCCGGCGATCGTGGCGCTGCTCCTCGTGTTCCTCTCTCCGACGGCGTGGCTGTCGGCCACCCTGCGACGGTGGGTGGCCTTCGGGGCCCTGGCTGGCGCCCTGGTCGGCATGGCCGTGTTCGCGCGCGCCGCCGGGCCGCGCCAGCTCAAGGACCTTGTCCTCGGCGCGGGCGCCCGCAGCGGTCGGTTGGCCGGCGTGGCTTGGTGGGGGCTGGGGGTCGGGCTGGCGGCGGCCGCGGCGCTGCGGCTACACCTGGCGGTCGTCGACGTCGCCTTCGTGAACGCCGTGCCCTTCCTCACGCCGGTGCTCGACTTCTACCTCGGAGGGGGCGCGGGGGCGGCCACCTCGTACAACGCGCTCGCTGCCGGCCTGGCCGGCCTGACTCTCGCCGGCGTCGTCTCCGGCGCGCCGGCCGCAGTGCTGCGGTGGCGCGAGCGGCGCGCGGCGCGGCTGGCGTTGCTCGGAGAGGGCGGCGCCCTGGCTGCTCTGGATACGGCCCTCAAGTCGCTCGAGTCGGCGAAGGCCGCGGTCGAGTCGTCGCGGGCGCAGATCGTGGCCCTGTCGGTGGAGCTCGAGGACCTCAAGGCGGGAGCAGGTGCGCCTGCTACCAGCGCAGCAGCCCGGCCAGACCGCCGAGCTCCCGCAGCCGCTGGTCGGACTCGCCGCTCACGAACGTGAGCTCCATGCCGTAGGCCGAGGCCAGGCCCGGCAGGGCGTCAGCGAGCGGCAGCACCTCGATGCCTTCGCCCTCGCACTCGCCGGCCGCGCGCTCTCGCGAGGCGAACACCCGGCCCGATCCGCGGCAGCGCCAGACCTCCTGGTACGGCACGTCCGGCACGATCAGACGGTGCACGCGGTTGTCGTTCACCGCCTGCAGGGTCGGCACCGCCCCCACGACGCCCGCCTCCTGCGCTTGGTCGAGGGCGGCTTCCGACTCCGCCGCCTCGGCGTGCGCGACCGCCTCGAGGAAGCGCCCGCGGAGGGAGCCGGCCGACGCGTCAGGGTTGGGCTGGAGCGGGATGCGCCCCGCCACCTTGACGCGAGCCGCGGGCTCGAGCTCCGCCTCGAAGGCAGCGACGTCGGGGGCCGTGCCGGAGAGGATCACCCGGCGGGCGCCGTGCTTCTCGGCGAGCTGCCCGAGCTCGGCGCCGACGCGCTTGTAGAGCCGCGCGATCCAGTCGGCGGTGCGCTCCTCGTAGGCGTCCTTCGGAGACCCGCCGCGCTGCGTCTCGCCCGGCCTGAACGAGCCGTTCGACGAGTCGGTGCGCCAGAACGTCTCGTCCCACGTCTGCTGGACCTGCTCGAGCTCCTCGATGTGGCCCGGCCCGACCACGAACACCCGCACGCGGTCACCGACGAGCTGAAGCACCAGGTTGGGCCGGCGCCGCAGGAGGTTGAGGTGGAGGGGCGCGAGGAACGGTTCGCCGTAGCGGGCCAGCGCGCCGTCGTGACCCGTGACGGCGCGCAGGCCGTGCTCGATGGGGAGCAGGGAGAAGAGGTCCTCGTCCTCGGCGTGCGCGAACACCGCCAGCGTCCGGGCCTCCGGAGCGACCTGGCCGCGCAGGCGCTCGGCGATGCGCTGCGGGGCGCCGTTGGGCAGGCCGAGCTGCT
>JBIQIQ010000033.1:0-20746 GCA_044507975.1 Deinococcaceae bacterium | reverse complement strand
CTGGCGCCGTGAGCACCGCGACCGTCTCGTACGCGGCGACGTCGACGGCGCCGGGAGACCTCGTCGTCGACATCACGGGGCTGCCACCAGGCGTGGACGCCGACGTGACCGTGGCCGGCCCGGACGGCGAGAGCGACCTGACGGAGACCGCCACGCTCGCCGGCGTGGAGCCCGGCACGTACACCGTCACGGCGGCCCAGGTGGACGACGGGGGCGACGTGTACGCAGCGAACGTCGTCGGCTCGCCCGCGACGGTGTCTGCCGGAGGGTCGGCGACGGTCACCGTCGCCTACACGTTCCTCGACCCTGCCGCGTTCGGCTCGCTGGAGGTGACGGTCGACGGCCTGCCCGGCGGCGTGGACGCAGCCGTCGACGTGACCGGCCCCGCCGGCTTCGACCAGGACCTGGTGGCCTCGACGACGCTGAACGGCCTGACCCCCGGCAACTACGTCGTCACCGGCGCCGACGTGTCTGTCTCCGGCCTGACGTACACGCCGCGGATCGAGCCGGTGCCCGCGCTCGTCATACCCGACGAGACGACCAGCGTCGCGGTGACGTACCTGGCGGTCGCCGAGAACGACCTCGACGCCGCGTCAAACCCGGGCCTGCACGTGCAGTTCAGGAACACGTCCGGCGAGCCGGTATGGGTGGACCAGCTCCTGTTCAACTCGGCCTCGCGCCTGGACGTGAAGGGTGTCCAGCTCCGGAACGACATCGGCAACCCTGCCGACCCTGGCGACTGGATCGCGGTGCGCATCGTGCACGGTCAGAGCCCCACGACGAGCGTGGAGATCGAGCTCGAGTGCCTCACTCCCTACGACGGTTCCACGCCCATAAGGGTCGAGCTCAGGGACGACGACGGCGCCAAGATCGGAACGACCGTCACGTGCGACACCACGCGCACCATCGCCGTCCCCAACGAGGGCGGGCAGGGCGACTACCTCGTCTCCGTGCTGCCGACGTCGAGCGACGCCCCCTACTACATGCGCTACGTCCTCTCGATCGACGCCTTCTGCTTCCAGGCCTGCGCTTACCAGCCGCACGACGCGGACTGAGACGCGCGAGACGCCAGCCGACCAGCCCGGCTGGTCCCTGACGCAGCTGTTCGCCCCGCCCCGGTCGGAACCCCCGGCCGGGGCGGGGCGCTAGCGGCGCGGGCGCGGCCTGGTCAGCTCGCTCCCGCGCCAGCCGAGACGACGTCGCGCTCCTCCCACCACGACGGCAAGCCGAGGACGGTCTCCAGCGCCAACGCCACCCCGCCCATCGTCACGGCCTCGGGCCCGAGCCGGGACGCGACCACCTGGCACGGGGAGCGGACGCCGGCGAGCGCCGGCTGCTCGAGCCGCCTGACCACCGCCGGGAGCAGGTAGGGCACGACGTGCGTCATCGAGCCGCCCAGCACGATCAGCTCGGGGTCGAGGAGGTCGACGAGGTCGGCCAGGACCCGACCCAGCAGGTCGCCGAGCTCGTCGAGCAGCGCCAAGGCGGCCTCGTCGCCGGCGGCGCACGCCTCGGCGGCGCCGACGTAGCTCGAAACAGGCACGGACCTCTCTCTGAGCTGCTCGACGACCGCGCGCTCGGCCAGGTACGCCTCGACGCAGCCGCGGTCGCCGCAGGCGCAGGGCCGCCCGCTCGGCACGGCCGTCATGTGGCCGACCTCGCCGGCGAACCCGCCGGAGCCGCGCACCAGGCGCTCGCCCAGGTAGAGCGCCCCGCCGATGCCGGAGTGCCCGGCGATCACGACGAAGTCGCGCGCCTGCTGGGCGCTGCCGAAGAGCTTCTCGGCGAGCGCAGCGGCCTTGGTGTCGTTGTCCACCGCGACCGGGACCGGCCACAGGGCGGAGAGGTGCTCTCCCATCGCCACGTCGCGCCAGCCCAGGTTGGGCCCGAACGCCAGGTGCCCGTCGCGCGCCACCAGGGCCGGCGTGCCGACGCCGACCGCCTTGACCGCCGACCAGTCGGCGTTCAGCTCACTCAGCAGCTCGTCCATGCCGCGGTCCAGGTCGGCCACCGCCGCAGCGGGCTCCTGGCCCGCACGCCCTTGCCAGTTCGCCACCGGCGTACCGTCCAGGGTCGCCGCCAGGATGCGCGCGACGCCGGGCTCGAGCCGCGCACCGATCAGGTACCCGGCCGCGGGGTCGATCTGCAGGCGCTTGGGCGGCCTGCCTCTGCGCTCGGTCGACGGGGCGGTCGTCGCCTGCAGCCATCCCTCCGACCGCAGCTGCCTCACTACGGCGGACACCGTGGCCGGGTCGAGCCCGGTGACCGACGCCAGCTCCGCCTGCGTAGCGCCGCCTGCCAGACGCAAAGCGTGGAACACCTTGGCGACGTTCAGGCGGCGTACCAGCGCCGGGTTGAGACGGCCACCGTGACGACTCACTTGCCTCCGAGCCCGACGCGCCGCCTTGACTGGCCCGTCGCGCGGCCGTTACCATAGCATTTACTTAGATACTCGTTAGAACTCGCAAGCGGTGCCGCTGATCGAGTCCCAGGCAACGACGGCAGGAGGCGCATGGCTGGCCAGCAGATGCTCAGCGGGGTCAACCTGAGCAAGTCGTTCGGACCCATCGAGGTCGTCCACGCCGTCGACGTGGACGTCCGCCCCGGCGAGGTGCACGCCCTCGTCGGGGAGAACGGCGCGGGCAAGTCCACCCTGATGAAGATGCTCTCCGGGTACCTGGCGCCCAGCTCGGGAGAGCTGAGGCTCGACGGCAGCCCCGTCGCCTTCAAGGACTCGAACGAGGCCGAGGCGGCCGGAATCGTCCTCATCCACCAGGAGCTCAACCTCGTACCCGACCTGACCGTCGAGGAGAACATCTTCCTGGGCCGCGAGCCCCACCGCTTCGGAGTGGTCGACCAGCGGGCGGCGCGGCGCGCCACGCGCGACCTCCTCGACTCGCTCAGGACCGACGTGCCGGCGACGCGCCAGGTGCGTGAGCTGTCGGTGTCCCAGGCCCAGATGGTCGAGATCGCCAAGGCCGTCTCGCGCGAGGTGCGGGTGCTGTGCATGGACGAGCCCACCGACGTGCTCACGGGTCGCGAGACCGAGGTGCTGTTCGAGCTGGTGAGGCGGCTGGTGGCCGACGGGGTGGCGATCCTCTACGTGTCCCACAAGCTCGAGGAGGTCATGGCCATCGCCGACCGCGTGACGATCCTGCGCGATGGCCACAAGATCGGCACCTACGACGTCACCGAGCTCACGCCGGTGGAGATGGCGAGGCGCATGGTCGGCAGGGACCTGGCCGACATGTACCCTCCCAAGGTCGAGCCGTCCCTGGACGCGCCGGTCGCCCTCGAGCTCGAGGACTTCCGGGTGCCCGGGTTCGTGACCGACGCGTCGCTGGCGGTAAGGCGCGGCGAGGTCCTCGGCGTCGCCGGGCTGATCGGCGCCGGGCGCACCGAGCTGTTCGAGGGCGTGCTCGGTCTGAGGCCGGCCGCCGGCACGGTGCGCAAGGACGGTCGGGTCGTCAGGTGGCGCCACCCGGCCGACGCCAAGCGCGACCGCGTGGCGTACCTGACCGAGGACCGCAAGGGCAAGGGCCTGCTGCTCGACAACGTCCTGCGGGAGAACGTCACGCTGCAGGCGCTGGAGCTCTTCGCCAAGCCGTTCGTTGACCTCCGGTCCGAGCAGTCGGCGCTCGAGAACGCCGTCGAGGAGTTCGACGTGCGCGTACGTGACGTCGGGGTGGCGGCCAAGGCGCTCTCCGGTGGCAACCAGCAGAAGGTGGTCCTCGCCAAGATGATGCTCACCGACCCTGACGTCGTGGTGCTCGACGAGCCGACTCGCGGCATCGACGTCGGCACCAAGCGCCAGATCTACTTCTACGTCGCCGAGCTGCTGGCGAGAGGCGTGGCGGTGGTGCTGGTCTCGAGCGAGCTGCCGGAGGTGCTCGGCTTGGCTCACCGCGTCGTCGTGATGCACCGGGGCAGGGTGACGGGCACGCTGTCCGGCGCGGACCTGAACGAGGAGACGATCATGGCTTACGCCACCGGCCTGCGCAACGATCGCAGCGCTGCCCAGACCGAGGCGGGGGGCGCGCGTGTCGGCGTCTGAGGCGGTGGCCCCGACCTGGCGCGAGCGCCTCGGCGGCGTGCCGTGGCAGCAGCTCACCCCCCTGCTCGGCCTCGTGCTGCTGGTCGTCATCGGCTCGCTCGTGCACCCGGCCTTCCTCACCTCGACCAACCTCTTCAACGTCCTGACGCGCTCGGCCTTCATCGGCATAATCTCGGTCGGCGCGACGTTCGTGATCATCGGCGGCGGCATCGACCTCTCGGTCGGCTCGATGGCGGCCTTCCTCGCCGGGGCGATGATCCTGTTCATGAACGCCGTCCAGGGCGGCGGGATCTCGCCGGTCGGGGTGGTCCTGCTCGGCGTCGGGCTGGTCCTCGCCGGCGGGCTCATCGCCGGCGCCGCCAACGGCATCGCCATCACCAGGGGGCGCATCGAGCCGTTCATCGTCACGCTGGGGACGCTGGGGATCTTCCGGTCGCTGGTCACCTACTTGGCCAACGGCGGCACCATCTCCCTCGACTTCGCCCTGCGCGGTGTCTACCGGCCGGTGTTCTACGGCAGCTTCCTCGGCATCCCGATCCCGGTCTGGGTCTTCGCCGCCGTCGCGCTGGTCGGAGCCGTCGTCCTGCACCGCACCCGCTTCGGCCGCTACGTACGGGCGATCGGCTCCAACCAAGACGTCGCGCGCTACGCCGCGATCAAGGTCGAGCGCGTGCGGGCCCTCACCTACGTGATCCAGGGCGTGTGCGTCGCGATCGCCGTGGTGCTGTACGTCCCGAGGCTTGGCTCGGCCTCCGGCTCGACGGGCATCCTGTGGGAGCTCGAGGCCATCGCGGCCGTCATCATCGGCGGCACCGCCCTGAAGGGCGGGTCGGGCCACGTGTGGGGCACCGTGGTCGGAGCGATCATGCTGTCGCTCATCGGCAACGTGCTCAACCTGACCACGGCCATCAGCGAGTACCTGAACGGCGCCGTCCAGGGTCTGATCATCATCGGCGCCGTGTTCCTGCAGCGCGGTCGTCGGGGCCGCTGAGGGGAGGTGGGTCGGAGGACCGCGACACCGTCAGGACCGGATCGAGGCGCAGCGGGCCGGCGTCCCGAGACAGCACACGAGCAAGCCGACCATCGGCATCTCTACCAGGAGGTCACATGTTCCGTTCCCTTCGCACCCTAGCCCTGATCGCCGCGCTGACAGCCGGCGTCGCCTTCGCCCAGACCACCGTCATCGGCGTCTCCATCCCGGCCGCGACCCACGGCTGGACCGGCGGGGTCAACTGGTGGGCCGACCAGGCCAAGCAGCGCCTCGAGTCCGCCTACCCCGACCTGCAGATCGTGATCAACACCGCCGGCAGCGCGAGCGAGCAGGCCGACGACATCGAGGACCTCATCGCCATCAACCAGATCGACGCCCTCGTGATCCTGCCGTTCGAGTCGGACCCGCTCACCGAGCCGGTCGCCAGCGTCAAGGACCGCGGCATCTTCGTGACGGTGGTCGACCGCGGCCTGTCGCGCGAGGGGATCGAGGACGTCTACGTCGCCGGCAACAACACCGCCCTCGGTCAGGTCTCGGCCGAGTACATCATCGACCGTCTTGGCGGTCAGGGCAAGATCGTCGTCCTGCGCGGCATCCCGACCACCATCGACAACGAGCGCTACGACGCCTTCATGGAGCTGGTCGAGCAGACCGACATCGAGGTCCTCGACAGCCAGTACGCCAACTGGAACCGCGACGACGGCTTCGAGGTCATGCAGGACTTCCTCACCCGCTTCCCCGAGATCGATGCCGTGTGGGCGCAGGACGACGACATCGCCCTGGGCGTCATCGAGGCGCTGCGCCAGGCCAACCGCGAGGACGAGCTGTTCGTCGTCGGCGGCGCCGGCATGAAGGAGATCATCAAGGGGGTCATGGACGGCGACCCGCTGGTGCCCGTCGACGTGCTCTACCCGCCCGCGATGATCGCGACCGCCATGGAGGTGACGGCGCTCAACTTCGTCTCGACCGTTCCCATCCTCGGCCGCTACATCCTCGACAGCCCGCTCATCACGCAGGAGAACGCCGAGAGCTACTACTTCCCCGACAGCCCCTTCTAGCCGACGCGGGGCGGGGGACCGCCCCGTCCCCTCTCCCGTCCACCATGCTCCCGGGCGCGGCCTCGCGCCCGGGAAGCTCCTGTCAGGAGGCTTCGGTGCCAAGACCCATCACCCTCTTCACCGGCCAGTGGGCCGACCTGCCCCTGGCCGAGCTCGCGCCGCTCGCCCGCGACATGGGCTACGACGGCCTCGAGCTCGCTTGCTGGGGAGACCACCTCGACGTGCGGCGCGCCGCCGAGGACCGCGGCTACGCCGAGGGCCGCAAGGCCCTGCTGGAGCAGCACGGGCTCGAGCTCCACGCGATCTCGAACCACCTGGTCGGGCAGGCCGTCTGCGACCCGATCGACGAGCGCCACAAGGCCATCCTGCCCGCGCACGTATGGGGCGACGGCGACCCGGAAGGCGTCAGGCAGCGGGCCGCCGAGGAGATGATCGCCACGGGCAGAGCGGCCGCCAACCTCGGCCTGTCCGTCGTGAACGGCTTCACGGGCTCGTCGGTATGGCACGCCCTCTACGCGTTCCCGCCGACCTCGCAGGAGTACTGGCAGGCCGGATTCGACGACTTCGCCGAGCGCTTCACGCCGGTGCTCGACGCGTACGCCGACCTCGGCGTCAGGTTCGGGCTCGAGGTCCACCCCACCGAGATCGCCTTCGACATCGCCTCCGCCGAGAGGGCCATCGCGGCCGTCGGCGGGCATGCGGCGTTCGGCTTCAACTACGACCCCTCTCACCTGGCCTACCAGGGTGTCGACTACGTACGGTTCATCCGTCGGTTCGCGGACCGCATCGTGCACGTGCACATGAAGGACGTCTGGTGGGGCCGCGGCAACGGCGAGGCCGGGGTGTTCGGCGGACACACGACGTTCGGCGACCCGCGCCGCTACTGGGACTTCCGCAGCGTGGGCAGGGGCGACGTCGACTTCGAGGAGGTCATCGTCGCGCTCAACGACATCGGGTACCAGGGGCCCCTCTCCGTCGAGTGGGAGGACGTGCGCATGGACCGCGTGCACGGCGCCACCGAGTCGGCGGCGTTCTGCAAGGGCATCGACTTCGCGCCCTCGGCCACGGCGTTCGACGCGGCCTTCGCCGACGACGGCGCGGACGCGGAGGGCTCGTGAGCCGCCGCCTGCGCTACGCGATGGTGGGCGGCGGCGAGGGGGCGTTCATCGGCGCGGTCCACCGCCACGCGATGGCCCTCGACCACCGCTACGAGCTGACCGCCGGCGCCCTCTCCTCCACCCCCGACAAGGCACGCCGGTCGGGCGCCGCCCTCGGCCTGGCGGACGACCGCAACTACGGGACGTGGGAGGAGATGCTCGAGGGCGAGCTCGCCCGGCCCGAGGGCGACCGCGTAGACCTCGTCGTCATCGTCACCCCCAACCACGTCCACTACCCCGTCGCGAAGGCGTTCGCCGAGGCGGGCATCAACGTCGTGTCCGACAAGCCCCTCGTCCACACGAGCGAGCAGGCGGACGACCTGGCCCGGACGGCTCAGCGGACCGGCGTCGTGTTCGCGGTGACCTACAACTACACCGGCTACCCGATGGTCAAGGAGGCGCGCGCGCTGGTGCGGCGCGGCGAGCTGGGGAAGGTCCGCAAGGTCGTGGTCGGCTACCACCAGGGCTGGCTGGCGACGAACCTCGAGGCCACGGGCGCCAAGCAGGCGGAGTGGCGCACCGACCCCGCGCGCAGCGGCGCGGCCGGCGCCATCGGCGACATCGGCTCACACGCGGAGAACCTGGTGTCGACGGTCACCGGTCTCGAGCTCGAGGCGATCTGCGCCGACCTTACGACGTTCGTTCCCGGACGCCGGCTCGACGACGACGGCAACCTCCTGCTGCGCTTCAAGGGTGGAGCCAAGGGGGTGATGATCGCCTCGCAGATCGAGATCGGGCACGAGAACGACCTCGTGCTGCGGGTCTACGGCGAGGACGGCGCTCTGACCTGGCGCCAGGAGGACCCCAACTACCTCTGGCACGCGCCGCTCGAGGGCCCTGTTCGGCTGCTCAGGCGCGGGAACCCGTACCTGGGCGACGCGGCCCAGGCCGGCACGCGGCTGCCGTCCGGCCACCCCGAGGCGTTCCTCGAGGCGTTCGCCAACGTCTACACCGCGGTAGCCGACGCGATCCACCGCCGCGCCGCGGGCGACGACCCAAGCGGCGACTACCCCACGGTCCACGACGGCGCGCGCGGCGTGCGCTTCATCGAGCGCACCGTGCAGAGCGCAGCCAGCGACCAGAAGTGGACCGCGTTCTAGCCGTGGACGCGTACGCACCTACCCGCGACGACCGCTTCACCTTCGGCCTCTGGACCGTGGGCAGCGTCGGACGCGACCCGTTCGGCGAGCCGACGAGGGAACCCCTCGACCCCGCCTACGTTGTCGCCAGGCTGGCCGAGCTGGGCGCCTACGGCGTCAACCTCCACGACCACGACCTCGTGCCGGACGGCACGCCCGCCAGCGAGCGCGACCGCCTGGTGGCCAGCTTCCGGCGAGCCCTGGACGAGCACGGCCTGGTCGTGCCGATGGCGACGACGAACCTCTTCACCGACCCCGTGTTCAAGGACGGCGCCTTCACGAGCGCCGACGCGCGAGTGCGCTCCTACGCGCTGAGCAAGACGATGCGCGCGATCGACCTGGGCGTCGAGCTGGGAGCCACGACCTACGTGCTCTGGGGGGGCCGAGAGGGCGCCGAGGTCGACGCCGCCGGCAAGCTCCTCGACGCGCTCGCCTGGTACCGGGACTGCCTCGACTACCTGTGCGAGTACGTCGTAGGCCAGGGCTACGACCTGCGCCTCGCGCTCGAGCCCAAGCCCAACGAGCCGCGCGGCCACGCGTTCCTGCCCACGGTCGGCAGCGCCCTCGGGTTCATCGCCACGCTCCAGAGGCCGGAGATGGTCGGCCTCAACCCGGAGCTGGCGCACGAGACGATGGCCGGCCTGTCGTTCCCCCACGCCCTGGCCGCCGCCATCGACGCCGGCAAGCTCTTCCACGTCGACCTCAACGACCAGCTGATGAGCCGCTTCGACCAGGACCTGCGCTTCGGCGCCGAGAACCTCAAGACGGCGTTCTTCACGGTCATGCTGCTCGAGGCCCACTACGACGGACCGCGGCACTTCGACGCCCACGCCCTCCGCACGGAGGACGAGGCCGGCGTCTGGGAGTTCGCGGCCGGCTGCATGCGGACCTACAAGATGCTGGCCGCCAAGGTGGAGCGCTTCGCGGCCGACTCCGAGATCCAGGCGGCCCTGGCCGCCTACCGCGCCGACGACCCGGAGGGCAGCTGGCCGCCCCGCTACACGAGCGACGGCGCCGCCGCCCTCAAGGAGCGCGCGTTCGACCTCCCCGCGCTGCGTCGCCGCGGCCCCGGCCTCGAGCGCATCGACCAGATGACCGTCGAGGTCCTGCTCGGTGTCCGCTGATGTGAGCGCCGCTCACCCCGAGGTTCGGCCTTGAGCCCGTCGGCCGCCAGGTCCGACCTGGCGCTCGGCGTCGACGTCGGCACGAGCGGCGTCGGCGTCGTCGCTCTCGACCGCGAGGGGCGCGTCGTGGCCGAAGCCGACCACGCGGTGCCGCTCGCCACCCCGCGCCCGGGCTGGACCGAGCAGGACCCGGCGGACTGGGTCGAGGCGACCGAGGCCGGCCTCCGGGAGGTCGCGGCGCGGGTGGGGCCGGGACGGGTCGTCGGCATCGGCCTCTCGGGACAGATGCACGGCATGGTCGCGACCGACGCAGCGGGGAGCGTGTTGAGGCCCGCGCTGCTGTGGAACGACCAGCGCACGGCCGCCGAGGCCGCCGAGATCGAGTCGGCCGTCGGCCGCGAGCGCCTGGTCACGAGGACCGGCAACCCGGCGATCACAGGCTTCCAGCTCCCCAAGGTGCTGTGGCTCCGTCGCCACGAGCCCGCCGCGTTCGCGCGCGCCGCGCGCATCGCGCTGCCGAAGGACCACGTGGCCACCTGCCTCACGGGCGAGACCGCGGCCGAGCCGACCGACGCGTCGGGCACGGGGGCCTACCACCTCGCCGCCGGCGCGTGGGACGAGGAGGTCCTGGCCGCCGTCGACCTCGACCCGGGCCTCTGGCCTCCCCTGCTGCGCTCCGACGAGGTCGTTGGCGGGCTGCTGGCCTCCGTGGCAGGCCGCGTGGGCCTGCCGGCGGGCCTGCCCGTCGTGGCCGGCGCCGGCGACAACGCCGCGGCCGCGACCGCCCTCGGTCTCGGCGCCGCGCACCCCGAGGTGGGCAGCGTGAGCCTCGGCACCAGCGGCGTCCTCTTCGCCGCCCTGGACACGCCGACCCCGGAGCCCGAGGGGCGGGTCCACCTCTTCGCCCACGCCGATGGCGGCTACCACCTGCTCGGCGTGACGCTGTCCGCGGCGGGCAGCCTGCGCTGGTACCGCGACGTCTTCGCGCCCGGCGCCGCCTACGCCGACCTGGTCGCCTCGGCGGCGGCAGCGCCGCCCGGCGCCAACGGCGTCACGTTCAAGCCTTACCTGGCCGGAGAGCGCAGCCCGCACCTGCGGCCCGACCTGCGCGGCTCTCTCCACGGTCTGTCGCTCGCGACGACGAGCGCCGACGTCGTGCGTGCCGTCCTCGAAGGCGTGGCGTTCGCGCTGCGCGACGCCCACGCGGTCATGGCCAGGCTGTCGGCGCCATCGCGCTGGCTGGCGACCGGCGGCGGCGCGCGCTCCGACCTGTGGCTGGGGATCGTGGCCACGGCGCTCGCCGCCCCGGTGGGCAGGCCAGCGGGGCCGAGCGGCGAGGTGGCGGCCGCCGGGGCGGCGGAAGGAGCAGCCTGCCTGGCTTGGCGCGCCCTCGGCCACGCGCCGGCGAGGGAGCCGCGGGCTGCGGCGTGGATCGAGCCGGACGCGGACGCCGCCGCGGCGCTCGAGGACGCGTACCAGCGTTTTGTGGCGCTGGGGCCCGGATGAGCGAGCGCCGCGCCCGGGGTCGAGGCGCTTGCGTCAGTCGGCCGTCACGGTGAACACGAAGTGCCCGGTGACGACGTGGGTGTCCTCCGAGAGGGCGCGCCACATTACGACGTAGTGGCCGGGCGCGAGCGCCTCCGGGAGCCTCAGCTCTACCTCGGCGAACGACGCCCCAGCCACGGCCTCCAGCGCCAGCTCCGCGCCGGTGTCGCCGTTCCCGGCGAGGTGGGGGCCGATGAGGGCCGACGCCAGGCCGTTGAGACGCAGCTCGGCGTCGTCCGCGGCCAGGTCCACCTCCGCGTCCAGGCGCACGACCTTGAAGATCGAGAAGTCGACCTCCACCCCCTCGGTGAAGGTCAGGTGGACGGTCTCGGTAGCCTCCGCGACGACCGCCATGGCCTCCGGCTGGCTGGCATGCAGCTCGGCGTGGGCGGCGGCGTGAGCGACCAGCGCCAACGCCAGGGCGAGCAGGATGACGCGCGCCCCCTTCACGGCAGCGAGATGTCGGCCGGGTCGGTGACGACGGGGTCGGCGTGGGCGATGTCGACGCCGGAGAAGACCTCGTCGACCGCCTGCTCGCCGACGAACCCGAACAGCCGGACGTCGTAGTTGCCCACCGCCATCGGCCTGAAATCGGCCAGGTAGAGGCCCGGCGTGCCGTGGACGGCGCGCAGCCTGAGCTCGAGCGTGGCGCCGCCGGGTCCGATGACCTCGGCCCGCAGGCTGGCCTCGAGCCCGACCACGGGCTCGCCGGCCGCGTCGGTGGCGACGAGCTCGACCTGCTCGACCTCCCCGACGTACAAGGGAGCGCCGACGTAGCCGACCGTCAGCTGGTAGGCGTCGCCGCCGGCGGTCTTGGTGACGTGGGCGAAGGCGGCGGAGAGCAGGGCGGCGAAGATCAAGGCGATCGTGTGCCTGGCGGCTGGCTTCGGGTCATCTCTGAGCATGAGACCTCCTGGTCGTGGTCGCAGGTCGGTGGGGGAGCGGCGGTCGGCCGCGACGCGGAGAGGCCGTACGGCCTCCGTCCTACGAAGAGGCCGGGGGGCCGCGGGAGGCCGCTCGCCAGGCGACCGGTGCGCTGCCGCGACCGTTCAGCCCAGGGACGCAGGTACTCACCACGACTAGGAGTATATGAAGGGGGTTGGGGCCGTCGCGTTCAGCGAACGTCCACCTTCGCGCCGCGGCCCGGACCCTACGCTCAGGCCAGCCGGAAGAGGGCCGCCATCCCCTGCCCGCCCCCCACGCACATCGAGACGATCCCGTGCTCGACCCCTCGCCTGCGCATCTCCGCGAAAAGGTCGGCGGCGATGCGGGCGCCAGTAGCGCCGAGAGGGTGCCCGATCGCTATGGCGCCGCCGTTGACGTTGAGCTTCTCGTCGGGGATCCCGAGCTCGCGCTGGCAGTAGTAGGCCTGGCTCGCGAACGCCTCGTTGATCTCGACGAGGTCGACGTCGCTCAAGCTCATGCCGACCTTGCCGAGTAGCTTGCGGATCGCGGGCACCGGCCCGATCCCCATCACCTCCGGAGGCACCCCGACGACCACCGCCTGCACGAGGCGCGCGAGCGGCCGCAGGCCCCGCGCGCGGGCGTCCTCCTCGGCCATCACGACGCTCATCGCCGCCCCGTCGTTGAGGGGGCTCGAGTTGCCTGCGGTGACCGTCGCGGCCTCGTCCTCCGCGAAGACCGTCTTGAGCGCGGCGAGCTTCTCCAGCGAGGTGCCTGGGCGCGGGCCTTCGTCGTGCGCGACGGTGACCTCGTGCCAGGCGCCCTCCTCGTCCTTGACGCGCGTGGGCACCGGCACGACCTGCTCGTCGAACCGGCCGGCCTCGCGGGCGGCGAGCGCCTTGGCGTGGGAGCTCAGGGCGAAACGGTCCTGCTCCTCCCGGGAGATGCCGTACCGCCTGGCGACCGCCTCGGCCGTCTGGCCCATCGTGTGGTAGGCGCCGGGCTTGGTCTTCACCAGGGCGCGGTTGACGGCCAGCTGGTGGCCGCCCATCGGCACGCGGCTGGTGCAGTCGGAGCCGCCGGCGAGCACCACGTCGTTCATCCCGTGCGCCACCGAGTGGACCGCCTGGACGATCGTCTGCAGGCCGGAGGCGCAGAAGCGGTTGATCGTGGCGCCGGCCACCTCGTCTGGCAGGCCGGCGATCTGCACCGCGATGCGGGCCATGTTGTAACCGGCCTCGCCCTCGGGATGGGCGTTGCCGAGCAGCACGTCGTCGACCTCGTGCGGCTCCAGGCCGGGCGTGCGCTCGAGCGCGGCGCCGATGGCGAAGGCTGCCAGGTCGTCAGGCCGCGTGTCCTTGAGCATCCCCTTGTGGGCGCGGCCCACGGGGGTCCTGATCGCTGTGGTGACGACGGTGTCTCGCATGCCCCTCCAACGCGCGGCGCGGGCCGCGTGCGCGGCGGCGCCGCCGGGGCGCCGCTCCGCGCCGGCCTCAGGTGCTCGACCAGGGCCTGATGACTATCGCTCCGTCCTTGAGCAGCGCGACCTCGGGACCGCGGCCGTTCGCCTCGTCGTGCCCGGCCGCCTGGGCCACGGCCCCGCCGATGCGGAGCTGAGGGCTGAGGATGCGCTCGGCCCAGATGACGGCCTTCTCGTTGCCGCCCGCGCCGGCGTGCGCCAGGCCGCGCAGGTTGCCGATGACGATGATGTCGTCGTTCGCGAGCACCTCTGCCCCGGCGTTGACGTCCCCGAGCACCACCACCGAGCCGCTCGACTCGATGCGGCCGCCGCTCCTCACGGTGCGGGCGACGATGACGGTCTCGCCGCGCGACTGGAGCTTGTTGACGGGCGGCCTCACGTCGGTGAACGTGCCGCCCGCCTCCTTCACCCGGCGCGAGACGGCCTCGATCACCTCGAGCGACGTCCTCTCGGACACCTCTAGGGCCACGTTCTCCTTCAGCAGCTCGGAATGCGCGGAGAGGGATCCCTCCACCTTGGCGACGTCGTCGCCCGGCTCCAGGCTGAGCAGGATGCCTCCGCGGGTACCCCTGGCCTTCACTGGGAAGCCTGCACCTCCATGCCCCTGTGCTCCCAGTACCCCGCTAGGAAGTCCCGGGCGACCGGGACCGACACGCGTGAGCTGGAGCCGCCGTACTCGATGAATACCACGACCGCGATCTCCGGCTCCTCGACAGGGCTGAAGCCCATGAACCACGCGTGCGTCCAGTCGCCGCCGCGAGGGGTCTGCGCCGTGCCGGTCTTGCCGGCGACCGTCCATGGGTAGACCCTCGGACCCATCGTGTTCGCCGACGGGTAGCCTGTGAACATCAGCTCCATGCCGTCGATGAGCGCCCGCCAGTGGGTGCCGGACACCTGCTTGACGACCGGCTCCATCACCTGCTCGCCGATCTGCCGAACGAGGTACGGCCGCGGCATCTGACCCCGGTTCGCCAGGGTCGCGATGAACTGGGCCGTCTGCACGGCCGTGGCCAGGACGTCCCCCTGCCCGATGACCGTGTTGAGGGTGAAGCCAGGCAGCCAGCCGTGGTCGTACTGCGGTTGGGCCCTGACCCACTGCTCGTCGGGGATGCGCCCGGCCTTCTCCTCCAGGAGGCCGACCCCCGTGGGACGGCCGAAGCCGAGCTCGCGAGCGCGCTCGACGAGGTCCTCGATGAAGGGCGCCCACCCCGACGCGAACCCCGGCGTGTTGTAGGCCGCGTACCAGTAGTAGGTGTTGCAGCTGTCCGCGATCGCGTGGCTGGTGTCGTACATGCCCTTGTCGAACGTCGCCCAGTTCCGCCACGTGATGCCGCCGAAGCGGAAGGCCGCCGTGCACGGGTACCGCTGCGACGGCGTGGCGTAGCCGTTCTCGAGGAGGGCCGAGGACGTGACGACCTTGAACGTCGACGCCGGCGGGAACGCCTCGACGGCGCGGTTCTGGAGGGGCTGGTGGGGGTTGCTGAGGACGGCCGCGACCGCGTCGGGGTCGGACGGCCTGTGCGTGAAGACGTTCTGGTCGTAGGTCGGCGCGCTGGCCATCGCCAGCACCTCCCCGGTACGCGGGTCGAGCGCGATGATAGCGCCCTTGGCGACCTCCTCCGTCGGCAGCCCGACCCTCCGCCGGTCCTCGTTGACGTAGGCGAGCGAGCCCTGGAGCACGTCCTCTGCGAGGCGCTGAAGCTGCGGGTCGAGGGTGAGCACGACGTCGAAGCCCGGCTGGGCGGTGCGCATCACGTGCGAGGCCACCTCGACGCCGCCGCTGTTCACCTCGACCTGACGGGTGCCGGCGTTGCCGAACAGCGCCGCCTCGTACGCCGCCTCGATGCCGGACACGCCCACGAGGTCGTTGATCGTGTAGCCCGGGTTGCGCACGTTGTCTGCCTGCTGCGTGTAGCCGACCACCTGCGCGGCGAGGTTGGTCGGGTAGGTGCGCTCGATCCGCTCCCTCAGGTAGAGGCTCGGGCTGCCCGCCACGCGCTCCTCCACCGCCGGCACCAGCTCGTCCGGGATGTTCCACGCGACGACGGCGCCGTGCAGCTGCTCCTCCGCCTTGGAGCGGTCCGGCTCGCGCAGCTCCCCGTCGATGCCGAGCAGGGCCTTGATACGGGGCCACTCCGGAGCGCCGCCGCCCCGGTAGAGCAGGTCGTACGCCACCCTGTCGTCGGCCAGGACCGTGCCGTCGCGAGCGAGGATGCGGCCCCTCAGTGGCGAGATGCGCTGCTGGGCCAGGGAGTTCTGGATGCTGCGAAGCGCGTACTCGTCGGTCCGGACGAGCTGGAGGGACATGAGGCGGCCCGTGAACACCACCAGCACGGTGAGCAGCACCGCCAACAGTAGCCGCATGCGACCCAGCATCAGATCAGCTCCTTGCGCAGGACGCGGCTGCGGTCGAGGAGCGCTGCGCTCCAGGGCAGCACGACGAGCCCGGCGACCACGGTGAGCGCGGCCTCGACGGCGGCCACCGCCCCGAGCCGGTCGACGCTGTACGGACCCCCGACGAGCCACGCGATGAGCAGGGCCATCACGGCCCACTTGCCGAGGACGGCCACGAACACGACGAGGAGGCGCTCGAGCGCCCCGGAGTTGGTGAGCTGCGCCCGCACGAACGTCGCGGTCAGGGCGCCGCCGGCGAGGGCCATCGCGTGCATGCCGAGGACCCCCTGGCCGATGACGTCCTGCAGCAGGCCGATGCCGTACGCCACCAGCACCAGCTGCCACGGTTGCACCCGCCACAGGAGCGTGAGGGCGGCGAGGAGGAACAGGTCTGGCGCCGGGAGAGGCGCGAACAGCGCCGAGAGGAAGCCCTGCGAGACGAGCAGGACCAGGTAGAAGAGCACCAGGCGCATCGCGTCAGTCTAACCAGGGGGGCCGTTCCGGCCGGAGCTATGCTTGCGCCCATGAACGGGCCGGCGAGGGGCGTCCGCGGAGCGACCAACGGGTTCTACGTCGAGCGGGCGCCCGCCGACCAAGCCGGTCGCCGAACCCTCGCCCGTCGCGTCGTCGAGCACCTGGCCACGCACGAGCCCGAGAACAACCTCCCTCTCGGGATCGCGACGTCCCTGGCCGACGGAACGCTGCGGCGCGAGGACGCCGAGGTGCTGCTCGCCACGGACGCCGCCGGCGCCTCCGCGGCCGCCCTCCTGATGACGCTCCCTTACCGGCTGGTCGTGCCCCACGGTGACGATCCTGAGGCTCGCCTGGTCCTCCTGGAGGACATGCGCTCCCGCGGTGTCGTGCCTCCCGGCGTGGTCGGGCCGGAGCCGGCGGCCACCGAGGTCGCGTCGTGGTGGGCCGCGAGCGAGGGCCTCCGGGCGCGGCGGACGATGCGACAAGGGATCTACATGCTGCGCGACGTGACGCCCGCGCCGCGGACGCAGGGCCACGTTCGGGTCGCGACCGCCTCTGACGCCGAGGTGATCGTGCCGTGGCTGCGGGACTTCTTCGTCGAGGCCAGGGTCGACGTCAGCGGGCCGGAGGCGACGTTCCGGGACTTCGTCGCGGGTTCCTACCGCCAGCTCCACGTCTTCGAGGTGGGTGGCGAGCCGGTGTGCATCGCCGGGGTCGGGGGGCGCACGCCGCGCGGGCGCCGTATCGGGCCCGTGTACACGCCGCCCGAGCGCCGACGGCGGGGCTACGCCGAAGCGCTGGTCGCCGCGGTCTGCCGGTCCCTCCTGGCGGCGGGCAACGACTTCTGCTTCCTGTTCACCGACCTCGACAACGCTACGGCCAACGAGGTCTACCGGCGCATCGGCTTCACGCTGGTCTGCGAGTCGTCCGAGTACGACCTCGACGGCGTTAATGCCCGTTTAACGTAGCCGCCGCTAACCTCCAGCGCAGGAGGCATCGATGCGGCGGAAGGTCTGGTTCTCGTTGGCGGTGACGGCGCTGGCATGCATGCAGCTGGCGCTCGCGCAGGGGTTCTCCGGCATGTTCACCTCGGTCGAGGGTGGTCTGAGCCTCTCCCTGCAGCAGGGTCAGGACGGCACGCTGTCCGGGGTGCTCAACGGCCCCAGCGGCCAGTTCGCCGTCCAAGGGCAGAGCAACGGCGGGGCCGCCTTCGGCGTCGTCGAGTCGACCCAGGGGCCGCTCGGGTTCCAGGCCGCTCTGAGCGGGGACGGGAACGCGTTGACGATCGAGTTCTACCAGGTAGGCGCCAACGGACAACCGGCGCCCGCCGGTCCGCCCATCGCCTTCCAGCGTAGCGGTGCCGGGGTGGCCCCTCCCCTCGGGCAGATGCCAGGCATGCCGGGTCAGGTGCCGGGCCAGGTGCCGGGCCAGTTGACGGGCGGCTTCCCCGGCCAGGCAGCGGGCGGCTTCCCGAACCAGACCCCCGGAGCCTTCCCTGGCCAAGCCCCCGGCGGTCTCCCGAACCAGACCCCGGGCGCCTTCCCGGGCCAGACCCCGGGCGGCGTCCCCGCACAGGTCCCAGGCGGTATCCCCGGACAGCTCCCCGCCCAGGCACCCGGCGGCATGCCGGCCCAGACTCCGGGCGGCTTCCCGCCGCAGCCCCCCGGCGTGCCGGGCGCGATGGGGATCGACTGGAACGGCACGTTCGTCGGCAACGCCGGAGCGACGGTGCTGTACGTGCAGGGCTCGCAGGGCGCCTACGCCGGGTACATCCAGGACCAGGGCCAGCAGTTCCAGTTCCAGGCGCACCTCGATGACCTCACGCTGCACGGCTCCTTCATGGCCGGCGGTGCGGAGTACGAGTTCTGGGCCGACCGCAACGGCGGCTCGGTGATGCTGTACCTCGGCAACACGACCTACCTCCTGCAGCAGGCCGCCGCGCCTGGCGCGCCATGATGCGGAGCGCCGCGATGAACAGGCTCCTGACCCGCGTACTCCTGGTCACGGCCGCCCTGGGCGGCTTCGCCAGCGCGCAGTACCAGTACGGCTACGATCCCGCCTACCAGATGTGGGCCTACCCCTACGGCTTCGAGGGGCTGCAGTACCCGGGCTACGGTTGGACCGGCTACGGCGCGGACCCGATGGCCGCGATGGACGCCATCGGGCAGCAGCTGGATGCGGCCATGCAGGAGAACGCCGCGCGACTGGCCTACTACGAGCAGCAGATGGCGGAGCAGCAGGCCCAGATCCAGCGCTACTTCATCGACCTCTACCGCACCACCACCGGCGACCTCGCGAGCCCGGACGCCACCGCCCTCTACTGGGGCCAGGTCATCCACTGCCAGCGCAACCCAGTCGACTGCGAGGCGGCGGCCAGGAACTCACAGGCGTCAGCCCAGGCGCTGGCCGCCCAGAACGAGGCGTTCCAGGCGCGCATGCAGCAGCAGTCGGCGGCGTTCGACGCCTGGAACGCCTCGTGGCGCGACCAGCAGGCGGCCAACGACAGGGCGCACGAGAGCTTCGTCAACGGCGTCATCCTGGGCGTCGAGCCCTACACGAACTCGTCCGGACAGACGCAGATGCTCCCCTTCGCGCCGAGCCAGAACAGCTCATACCAGTCCCCCGCGGGTCACCCGCTGTACTTCGACGCCAGCAGCAACGTCTGGTACGAGGTCAGACCCGACGGCAGCTACACGCCCTACTTCGGCGGGCCCTGACCGAGCTGCCGCACCCGGGGCCAAGCGTTCCGGGGCGGCGCCTGATAGGTTGGCCGGCATGGCTACCCTTGTCATCCACGGCGGCGCCGGCACCGTGCCGGACGCTCTCCACGGCGCGTACGCGGCCGGCCTCGAGGCAGCGGCCGACGCCGGCTACGAGGTCCTCACGGCGACCGGCGACCCGGTGCGCGCCGTCCTCGCGGCGGTCACACACATGGAGTCGAACGGGACGGCCTTCAACGCCGGGGTGGGTGGCGCTCCGACCCGCGAGGGCCGCGTAGAGCTCGACGCTTGCGTCATGGTCAGCGACGGCACCGCAGGCGCCGTAGCGGCGGTGACGAACTCGCGGAACCCCGTTCTGCTGGCGGAGAAGGTCAGGACCGCCACGCCGCACGTGATCCTCGCCGGCGAGGGGGCCGAGCGCCTCGAGGAGAACCCGGTGCCGAACGAGGCGCTGCTGACCGAGAGGACGCGCACCGACCTCGAGAGGTGGCGCCGCAAGGGCACCGACGAGCCAGGTCGCGGGACCGTGGGCGCGATCGCGCTGTCGGACGACGGGCGCCTCGCCGCGGCTACGAGCACGGGCGGCATCCTGGCGCAGTACCCGGGACGCCTGGGCGACACCCCGGTCCCGGGGGCCGGCACCTGGTGCGACGAGCGCCACGCGCTGTCTGGCACCGGCATCGGCGAGGCGTTCCTGCGCTCCGCGGGGTGCAGGACCGTCGCCCTGCGCATCGACCTGGGAGCCTCCCCGGAGGCGGCGCTCCAGGCCGGCCTCGACGACCTCGTCGACGCCAGGGGCGATGGCGGGTTCATCTACCTCGGGGCCGACGGCAGGTTCGGCTTCGCGTACAACACGCCCATGCTGGCGGTCGCGTACCGCTCGAGGCGGGGCTCTTACCAGGCCGTGCAGGAGGACGCAGGGGTCCACCTGTTCTGAGCTGGCCCCCGGCGGTTCGCGCCGCAGGTTCCTACGAGCTCCGCGCGGGGCCTTGGGCCGGAAGGCCCAGGGCCCGGAAGCCTCCTACGCGCTCCGCGCGGCCGACCTGGGCCTTCGGCCCAGGTCGCCGGAGCTCTATTTCCCGAAGATGTTGGGCAGCTCCTGCAGCTCGACGAGGACCTCGCGCGGCTTGCTGCCCGTGTGCGGGCCTACGACGCCCAGCGCCTCGAGCGAGTCCATGAGCTTGCCCGCGCGGGCGTGCCCGACCGATAGGCGGCGCTGCAGGCGCGAGACGCTCGCCTGTCCCTCGTTGATGACCAGCTCGGCCGCGGCCCGCAGCTTGTCGTCGTTCCAGTCGATGAAGCCGCTGGCGCTCGAGTCGTCGGCCGGCGGGGGGTCGAAGTCGGCGCCGTAGGCCTCGACGAAGTCGTCGTCGAAGTACTGGCGGCGCAGGAAGTCGGCCAGCCTGCCGATCTCGTTCTCGCTGACGAACGGCCCCTGTAGGCGCACGGCCTTCACCAGGCCGGGCTGGTAGAAGAGCATGTCACCGAGCCCTATCAGGCGTTCCGCGCCCATGCCGTCGAGGATCGTGCGCGAGTCGTGGCTCGAGGAGACCGCGAACGCCATGCGGGCGGGCACGTTGACCTTGATCAGGCTCGTGAGGATGTCGACCGACGGCCTCTGCGTGGCGAGGATGAGGTGCATGCCCGTGGCGCGCGCCATCTGCGCCAGGCGCATGATCGACGACTCGACCTCCTTCGGGCTCGTGA